>JBEKED010000072.1:0-13529 GCA_050014035.1 Terriglobales bacterium | reverse complement strand
CCTGGCTGGTTGAGCCTTGCGGGTTCTGCGGCTGATCCTGCGCCATGGAGAGGGCCTGCAACGCAGCCACCATCCACACCAAGATCCAACAGCCTGGGCGGTTAATAACCACGATTACGGCACCACCAGCGTATCGCCAGCTTGCAGGCGGATGTTCTGCTCCGGGTTCTTGCCTTTGATCACTTCTTTATAGTTGAACGGAATTCGCTGTTGCGTTCCATCCGGAGCTCGTCGAAGAACATAGATTGACTTCTGCTTGGCGAAATCCTTAAAACCCCCGGCGGTGGCGATCGCATCGAGCACCGTGGTCGATCTGGTCAAGACATATGCGCCGGGTTTGGCCACCATACCCATAATGTTCACGCGCTGACTTTTGCTGTCGGTAACGATGACCGTGACTTGCGGCTCGGAGATATAGTTCTGCAGGCTCTTGCTGATCTGTTCCTCCAGTTGCCGCGGCGTCTCGCCACTCGCCTGCAACTCCCCGACCAGCGGCAAAGAGATTTTTCCATCGGAACGAACGGAAACGGAACGCGAGATGTCCGGTTCTTTCCACACATTGATGGCCAGGTCATCGTTGGCGCCAATCACGTAGGAGTCATCCGAATGTGCGGCCGGCGCGTCCGCTGGTTTGGCTGGGGCAGGTGCAGGCGTTCGCGATGTGGAATCGGACTGCGCGAACACTCCGGCGGACAGCACAAACAGAAGCATAAGGACCGACAGGATTCGATGGGCCGCCATAGGTTTCTTCATATGCAAAGCCTCCCAGCCATTGGTGATAGAGCTGGGTCCAATCGTAGCTGCTCGATGATGCTGAGTTCAATCACAGGAGTTCGTTGAATTTCTATTTCGCCGGCCGCAGATCGCCGGCAGCAAACAAGCGCGCGGAGTTTGCCGGTGGCACGAGACGGTACTCCTGGATCTTGTAAAGCAGCGCACGATAGCTGACGTTCAGTAGACGGGCAGCGGCTTTCCGGTTCCAATGCGTCTCTTCGAGCGCCTGGGCAATGGCACCGCGCTCGGCTTCCCCTTTTGCGTTTCGCACCAGCGACTTCAACGAGGATTTTTCTTCCGCCAGGTGCAGATTCGAAGAGCGGCCATTCGACTGGCCTACTAATTTCGCGTGTCCGTTTCCATTTCCGTTTCCGCTCCCGTTTTCACTTTTGCTTTCGCATGCGTAATCGGGACGGGAACGTAATTCATGCAGAGCCGCGGGCTCATCGCCATGGGCCAGAAAGCGTTTGGCAAAGTTCTCCAGTTCGCGCAGGTTGCCGGGCCACGGATAACGCTGGCAAGCATCCAGCAAGGCGCTCGAAAAATGCGGGGCCGGAACGCCATAGCGACGGGTGAGACGGTTCATCAGGTGCCCAAGCAGCAGCGGGATCTCCTCGCGCCGCTCCCGGAGTGGGGGCACGCGCAACTCGAAAACGCTCAAGCGGTAAAACAGTTCTTCCTGAATTCTCTTCTCCATCGCGGCCAGCTCCAGGTTGCCGCTGGTGGCCGCGATGATGCGCACATCCGCCCGCAACGGATTCTGGCCGCCGCTGCGCACAAACTCTCCCGTTTCCAGCAGTTTCAGGAGTCGCCGTTGCACCGCGTCCGGCATGGCATCGAATTCATCGAGCAGGACCGTGCCTTTGGCGCACTGTTCGAACTTCCCCGGCGTCGATTCCGGACGCCCATTGCCAGAAGCATGTTCATAACCGAACAGTTCATTCTCGAGCAGGTCCGAGGTAATCACCGCGCACTTGACCCGCATGAACGGGAAACTGGAGCGAATTGAGAGTGAATGGATGAGCTGGGCGGCGGTTGTCTTTCCGCTACCCGGCTCCCCGGTTATGAGCACCGGCACATCCGTTTGAGAGAGTAATTCCGCTTGCGTTCGCAGCCGGCGTGTGGCCGGGCTGGCCGCGATGAAAAACAACTCTTCGCTGATTCGCTCAATCTCTGGTTGATACATATCTAAGAGGGGCCCCGATGAAAGCCGGCTGGAATATCTGATTTGTTCGAGAGGAAGTTGCGGGATTGCCGCACTGCAAGGGTTACGTCAAACAACCTATCAGACGGGCTCCACGTGGTACCCGTTGATACGCACGGCCATCGACCGCTGAATCGCATCGACCGAAACAATCAGGCTGTGGTCGCCGTTCTCCGATACGAACACGCCTTCGATTCCGTCCATCGCCCCACCGCGTATCCGGACCCGCTGTCCCGCCTTTAGAAACGGGTACGAACGCCAGGGCGCCGCCTGCGCCAGAACTCTCTGGATGCTTTCGATCTGATGATCGGGAATTGGAAGGCTGGTCCCGCGGGAGCCTACAAAACCATGCACACTTTCCACCCGGTAGACTCGGGTTCGGTCTTCCGCGCTCAAAGCGCATCGGACGAACACGTAACAGCTGAACAGCGGCACTTCGACTTTCTTTTTGCGATCGCTCCAGCGATGCACTTGCATGGTGGTGGGAACAAACGTTTTCATGCCTTGATCGCTTAATCGCCGTTCTACTGATTTCTCGTGGCGCGCCCTGGTGTGCAGCGCGTACCAGCGCAACTCGTCCTGCGACGCGCTTGGTCTCGACTCACTGCCCACGTCGTAACTCTGGTTGGAGGTACTCATAGCTTCGCCCTCTGGGTCCCATTACTATGGGTCCGCCTGTACCACAGACACACTGCATTCTTCGGGGGACGAGGAATAACCGGGGGGAGTTACTGGTTGTAAGAAACCTAACGTAACCTGCAAGAGCGTGCAAGTGGTAGGACTACCCAGGACATTTCAACCCTAGCGTAAGTGGTCTAACCTTCTCATCGTTGGTCTATACACCTTAGAGACGTTGTTCTTTGGCACAGCCGTGGTATAGGTAATCTGTGGGAGGATCAGAAGCTCGCTCTCGGTATGCACCAGCTCTGAGGCATGCGAGTCGCAATTCATTGAAGAGATTAACGTTAGACCTAGCATGTCGAAGCGTGACCAAGCGCTATGCGTTGTCGTGGTTGAGCCCAGATTCTTTGCACTATCGTGCAACCGGTCAGACTACGACACCAGGCCACGCGAGCAGTGCATTTTTTTGCAGAGGTTGCAAAAACCTTGCTTGTCGATTCGTGGGTTTAGTGTTACATTTTCAGCTACTGCTAAGGAAACTCTGGTCGGTGTTTCGTGTCACTACTCCCCCTCGCGACCATAGTTCTTTAAGAACGAACTGTTTTTTGATCCCCCCACCGGTTCGTTTAGCGAAATAGATTACATCAGGAGATTCGATGTCATCCCATGAGGCAGTGGGCACGGACTTCGTCAGTATTGTTGTTGCTGACGGAACTCGCATACACACCCAGCTCTTAGCTGATGCTCTGCGCAATGATCGCGGCCTGCAGGTTGTGGCCGCGGCTTCGAATTCCGAAGAACTGTTGGCTGCCATCAACCGCGTGCCGATTGACGTTGTGGTCATCAGTCACAATTTGGATAACCAATCTGGCCATGGCACGCAGGTGTTGCGGGAGATGCGTGCGCTTCGACCCCAGATCAAAGGCGTCATTTTGCTGGATTCCTCCAGCCCACAGGAAGTGCTGGAGTGCTTTCGCGCCGGCGCCCGAGGCATTTTTTCCAAGCAAGAGCGGCTGGAGACGCTCTGCAAGTGCATCCGCGCGGTACATGAAGGACAGATCTGGGCGCGCAGCGAAGACCTGGATCAGGCGCTGGAAGCCTTTGCCAGCGCTCCGCTGGTGCGCACCACCAACCACAAAGGAGTCGAGCTGCTTTCTGCGCGCGAGCGCCAAGTCATACAGCACGTGGCCGGCGGGATGTCCAATCGCGAGATTGCCAGCGCCCTCGAGCTCAGCCCGCACACGGTCAAGAACTATCTATTCCGTATTTTCGACAAACTAGGCGTGTCGAGCCGCACCGAGTTGCTCTACCTCACCATGAACAACTCGCAAACCCAGTCTCCCGACCACGGCAACGAAGACAGCCAGCCCTTCTCTGCCGTCATCAAAGCCGCCGAGGCCGGCGACCCCTGTGCCCAGCTTCGGCTGGCGGAGCATTTTTCACAGATCAAAGATCTCCACGACAATCCGGAAGGAGAAAAAATGGGCTTGCAACCCACTTCGGTTTCCGCCTACATGTGGTATCTGCTGGCGGAAAAGAAGGCAGCCGGGATGCTTAAACAAATCGAGGAAGGCAAGGAAAAGATCCGCAAGACAATGTCTCCTCAACAACTCGCGGGGGCCGAAAACCGAGCTGCCGAATGGTTGAGGACGACCAAGAAATCTTCTGTTTTCGCGGGCGGCGCTGAGGTACAGACTGAGGAACTGCGGAAAGGCTTTGCCGCCCGATAGAGCGCGCTCGCGGGTCATGCATGCGACAGGACTTACACGAACATGACCTGATCGTCGGACTTGGGACTGTTTTTGCCAATCCCTAACGCGCCCAGCTCAAACCATCTTGAATGAAGATCCCTTACTTCGATTCCAGCCTCTTGCGGATGCGACGCAGTTCCATAAAGCAAAGTGCCGTTGTAGCGCACAGCACGCATCCAAACGAGATCATAAAAATCATCGGGCGCGGGCTCCTTCCCCGCCTACTAATGTATCAGGCAGTTGCGACAGCAGATATACCGTTGTGGGTACGCTGGACCCTGCCGTGCAGGCACAGTCGCGGCGGACCACTGCCTGTCTTCAATCTTGAGGCTATCAACACCCTGAGGTCGATTCACCTTTGCACTATGAAACCGAACAACCGTGATTGTTGTCTCGTGCTGGTTCGGGCAGGATCACTGAATGGAACTGGCTACGGTCGAGAATACGTTGTTCGCATTGCTGCCGACCAACTGAATCGTACCAATCACTATCACCAGGATTACGGCGAGCATGACCGCATATTCGGCGATGTCTTGACCTTCGTCGTCCTGCCAGCAGAGTTGGCGTAGAAGATGGCCCATTTCTCGCACCTCCGTCATATCGCAGCGATTTTACACCCGTTGTCAAATGCGATCCGTAGAATTCCGATCGAAACAGGACGGCGTAATCGGGGACGCTGCAAGGGCGTGGTCGGGCGGTCCAGCGCGAGGGCAAACGCAGGCGGCCAGAGAAAAGCATGACCGCCCCGCTAATGCTCACCGTCTTTGCCACCTACGGTGCTGGAATCATGGCTTGCGCAATATTGGAGTACGCGCTTTCGCCCTCGGGATCCACGGCTGTGGTCGCGTAGCAGTACGTGGTACCGTCGGTGACGTTATTGTCGGTAAAAGTGGTGGTAGAAGCCGGCGTGGAACCAATGCTGGAATAACTGCCGCAGGCGTTCGACTCGAAGACCGCCCGATAGACGTTATAGCTGGTAACGCCCTCCGTAACGCTGGCAGTCCACGACAAGGCAACGGTATGCACCGGCGCCGCCGTCCCCGTGCCGGTCAGATTGGCCGAAGTGGGTGAGTTGGAAGCATTGCTGGCAAACGAAGCTGTTGCCGAGGCCGCACCCGTAGCAGCGGGCGTGAATGTCACTGTAAAGGAAACAGGCTGGCTCGTGGTAACGGTCACCGGAAATGAGAGACCGGTAACGGAAAACTCCGCCGGGTTTGTGCCGCCCAGGTTCACCGAAGAAACTACCACCGTACCACCGGTGGCCGTTAACGTCCCGGTTTGCGTGCCACTCGTCCCGACTACCACGTTGCCTACATTGATTGGAGTGGTCACACCCAACGTGGTCTGCGTCCCACTCACCGCCGATCCGGCCAGCGGCACGTTCAAATTTGAGTTCGAAGCATTCGATGTGATGGAGACATTCCCGGTGAAGTTCCCGGCCGCTTGCGGCGCGAACGTCACACTGAAAGACGTGCCCTGCCCCGGTATCAGCGTCACCGGCAGCGTGATTCCAGAAACGCTGAATCCGGTCCCGCTTGGGGTCACCTGAGTTATCTGCGCATTCGAACCACCCGTGTTGGTCACGGTCTCGGTTTGAGTCGAATTCTGGCCTACTTGTACGTTCGTGAACGTGAGACTGGCGGGGCTGGGTGTCAAAGTTGCAGGAGTTACGCCGTCTCCAGATAATCCAATGTCAACCGAGGTCGACGACCCGCTGACGGTCAGCGCCAGACTGCCGCTGCTGACGCCAGCAACCGTTGGCGCGAAGTTGACCCCGAAGGTCGAAGCCTGATTCGGGGCCAGGGTCAGCGGCAAGTTCAATCCGGAATAGCTGAAGCCGGCACCCGAGATGTTCGCCACCGTAATGGTCAGAGATTCGCCGCCGGTGTTTTTCAAAGTCTCGGTTTGGGACGAACTGTAGCCCAACAGCACATTGCCGAAGGCGAAGCTGGTGGGGTTCGTGGTCAGGGCTCCCACCGCAACTCCCGTGCCGGAAAGCCCGACATTCAACGTACCGACGCTACTGCTGAAAGCAACGTTGCCACTGGCGCTGCCCGTACTCGCGGGAGCAAAAACGACGCTGAAGTTAGCGCCTTGTCCAGCCGCCAGCGTCAAGGGCACATTTAGGCCGCTGACGCTGAAACCGCTCCCGCTGGCCGTCACCTGTGTGATCGTGACGCTTGATCCACCCGTATTGGTGACCGAGCCGCCTTGGGACTGATTGGTTCCAACCTGCACGTTCCCGAAGCTGATGCTGACCGGAGAAGGTGTAAGCTGGCCTGCCCCTTGGGTTTGCGGCTTCGAGCTGAGTCCCTGGCAGCCTAGAAGGCTGGCCAGACCGGCCACGATAAGCATCGCGTTCCAACGGTTTCTTAGATGATTCATATAAATTAGAATTTTCTGATTGAAAGACCAGTGTGCCGAAAAATACGGCCCACGGTAAGATTCCAGAAGTACATTTCCAGACCTGACAACAGGCCAGCCTGCGCCGTGAATCCTTCACTTTAAGAGTGGTACGTCAGATTATTACGTCAGTCTGAACTTGCGGGGTGGTGTCCTACTTTGTGTTTTTTCACCACGGAGACACAGAGTCACGGAGAAAACCTTGAACCTGCAGAAACAAGAAGGGAAGGTCTTGGCAAGCACTGGGTCTCTGTGTGCCGGAGCCTGGCCTGAGCTTAGCCGAAGGGTGACTCCGTGGTGGAAGCTGAATTTAGGACACCAGCAACGTGCGGGACAACTGGAAGGGAAAGCCCACACGATGCTAGAATTGCGTACCGCAAACTGTTGCAGGGAGACGGTAGGGCGCTTAACTCAGCGGTAGAGTGCCATCCTCACACGGTGGAAGTCGTAGGTTCAAATCCTACAGCGCCCACCATTCGCTCATCGGTATTTTGGGAAATTGGCGGGCACCCGCCTAGCCGCACCCCGGTAGTTCCTCTCACGTCACGTTTCTGCCCGCCTTTGAAATGCTAAGATTCCGGGCATGCCTTCGCGCAGCAAAGTCCAGAAAGTGACGCATGCATCAGGAAAGTCCGCGACAGGAAAAGCTCGCCCCCACAAGAGCGATGCGCACGGCGCGGCCGAACTGGTCATCATTACTGGCATGAGCGGGTCGGGGAAGGCTTCAGCGCTCAAGGCCTTTGAAGATCTTGGCTACTACTGCGTCGACAATTTGCCGGTGGAGTTGATTCCGCGCTTTGCCGAACTGGCGTTGCAGTCGGGCGAAATACCGCGCACTGCCCTCGTCGTGGATGTGCGCGAGGGTCTGCAACTGGAGAAGTTGCCGGCGATTCTGAAGTCGGTGAAGCGGATCATCCCCACGCGGGTCATTTTTTTGGAGGCGAGCGACGCCGCCTTACTGCGGCGCTTCAGCGAAACGCGCCGGCCGCATCCGCTGGGAACGGGCACCACGGTGCGGGCATCGCTTGGAGCCGAACGCCGCCATCTCCGGGCCATTCGCAAGATTGCCGACCTGGTCATTGATACGTCCAAGTTCAATGTCCATGAACTGCGGGCGCATTTGACCGACCGCTTCAATCAGCAGTCTGGAAGCGCGCAGACAATTCTGGTTTCTTGTGTAAGCTTCGGATACAAACATGGTTTGCCGGACGACGCCGACCTGGTCTTCGATGTGCGCTTTCTGCCTAATCCTCATTTCGTGCCCGAGTTTCGCGCGCTCACAGGACGGCATCCGCAGGTTGCCAAATACATCCGGTCGTTTCCGCAAACGCAGGAATTCATCAACCGCATCTCGGAACTGCTGGTCTACCTGCTGCCGCACTACATTCGCGAGGGCAAGAGCTACCTGACCATCAGCTTCGGATGCACGGGCGGACAGCATCGCTCGGTGATGATTGCCGAAGATGTCAGCAAGCGATTGCTGAAAGCAGGCTACAAAGTCAAAGTTGTGCACCGGGACAGCCCCAGATAGGTCCAAGGCGGGTGCCTTGTCGCAGACGGGAGAAGCGCGGCTTGCCCGGGCCAGTCTGGGGAATCCCATGTAGAATTGGCGTTACCACGCATGGCAACCTCCACATTGGCGGGCGCAAAGGCAAATAAGGCAACGAGTACGAGTGCGGCAATACCGGCAAATCCCCGCCCCCTTCGTCCCATCGCCCGGCTGTTGCGCTACGTTGTCCCTTACTGGTGGCAATTCCTCGCATCCGTGGCGCTGATGGCTATGGTGGGGCTGTTGGATGCCGGGCGGGTTCTGCTCATCGGCCCGATCTTTGACCGTGTTTTGAATCCCAGTTCCCAGGGCAAAACCATTCCGCTGTTCCGCTTCCCGGGCAGCGAACGTTTTCTTAACCTGCAGCAGTTGGTTCCGTCGCACTTCCAGAATCCCTGGACCGTGGTGGCCTTTGCGCTCGTGACCGCCACGGTGTTAAAGGGGATCTTCGACTACATTGGAACCTACCTCGTCAACTACGCAGGTTTTGGAATGATCACCGACCTGCGCGACGATCTGTATAACGACATCCTGCGAAGTTCGGCGGCGTTTTTCACCCGGCACACGACCGGCACCCTGCTTTCGACCATCGTCAACGACATCGAAAGAGTGCAATTCGCCATGTCTTCGGTATTGGCGGAATTCCTGCAACAGTTTTTCACCTTCGTGTTTACCGCCGCGGTGGTGGTTTTGTTGGGAGGAAAGCTGGCCTGGGTCCTGCTGCTGTTCGTTCCCGTGATTTTGTACTCGTCGAAAAAAATCGGCCGCCAGGTGCGCACCACGACCCGTGGCGGCCAGGACAAACTGGCTGAGATTCAGAACATTCTGCACGAAACCATTACCGGCAACCGCATTGTCAAAGCATTTGGCATGGAGAACTGGGAAGTGGAGCGTTTTCGCGCCGCCGCGCGAAGGCTGTTCCGCGCGAACCTGCGACTGGTGGCGGCATTCGCCATCAGTTCTCCGTTGATGGATATCCTGGGCTCGATTGCGATCGCAATGCTGCTGCTGATGGGCCGAGACCAGATCAACCACCACGTTTTTACGGCGGGAACATTTCTGGCTTTCATTGTGGCGGTCTTCAAGTTGTATGACCCGGTGCGCAAGTTCGCGCAGTTCAATAACAATTTCCAGCAGGCCGTGGGAGCCTCCTCGGAAATTTTCCGCTTCATGGATATGGAAGACGAAGTCCGCGAAAAGCCGGGAGCCCGGCGCATGGGGAAATTTGCGCGGGGCATCCGCTTTGCAGATGTGTCTTTCTCCTATGCGAACGCAGAAGATTCGCCCGTGGTCTTGCACGATATCAATCTGGAAGTGAAAGCCGGAGAGGTCTTGGCAGTAGTCGGATCGAGCGGGGCCGGCAAGAGCACGCTGGTGCACCTGATCCCACGATTCTTTGACGTCAGCGGCGGCCGGATACTCATCGACGACAACGATGTGCGCGAGATGACGCTGGAATCGCTGCGCTCGCAGATCGGAATTGTCACCCAGGACACCGTGCTATTCAACGATACGGTGCGCAACAATATCGCCTATGGCCAGCCCCATGTATCGCCCAAGAAGGTGGAAGAAGCGGCGCGGGCGGCCCGAGCGCACGAATTCATTCGCGCGCTTCCCGAAGGCTACAACACCATGATCGGCGAGCGCGGGCTGCGGCTTTCGGGCGGAGAGCGGCAGCGCATCGCCATTGCCCGCGCCATCCTGAAAAATGCACCCATTCTGATTCTGGATGAGGCGACGTCGGCCTTGGACAGCGAGTCCGAGTCTCTGGTGCAATCGGCACTGCAAAATCTGATGACTGGGCGTACTGTGTTTGTGATCGCGCACCGGCTCTCGACGGTGCGCCGCGCCGATCGTATTGTAGTGCTCGAAAACGGCACCATTAGCGACATTGGCGCGCATGAAGAGCTGATGCAAAAGCTGGGCACCTACCGGCGCCTTTACGAATTGCAGTTCGCGGAAACGTAAAAAAGAAGGTTTCAAAGTTTCAGAGTTTCAAGGTTTCAAGGTGGAAAACCGGCGGTTCATCCGATGCGCTGCAATCTTGCGCGCCTTACCTTGAAACTCTGCAACCTCGAGATCTGAAATTTATGACACTTCGCTCCATGACCGGATTCGCGCAGGTTAAAGGGCAGGTCAATGCCCAGCTGGCTTTTGCGCTGTCACTGAAATCAGTCAATCATCGTTTCCTCGATCTTCACTTCCGCCTGCCGTCCGATACCGACGCACTGGAGATGAAACTGCGCCGAATTCTGAAAGAGAAAATGGCGCGTGGCCATGTGGAAGTTATCCTGAACCTGGATCGCTCCGGCACCAACGGCGTCGCGCTGAACCGGCAACTGATTGCCGGCTACGTCCAGGCCTTCCGCGCCGCAGCCGACGAATTTGAGGTTGAGGGCGAACCCGACCTCAACGTCGTGCTGAGGATGCCGGGCGCCTTGGATTCGGGCGCCGAGAAATCCGGAGACGAATTGGACGCGGCGGTGATGGCGCGAGTGGAAGAAGCGCTTTCAAAACTCAATGAGATGCGGGAACAAGAAGGCCGCAGCATCAGCGCCGAGTTGCGCGCGCGTATGGCAAATCTGGAAAAAGCCGCGGCCGGAGTCGACGCGCATCGCGGCACGATTCTGCTGAGCTATTCCGAACGCCTGCGGGCGCGCATGCAGGAGTTGCTCGGCGCACAAGTCGACAAAGAGCGCATCCTGCAGGAAGTGGCAGTGCTGGTCGACCGCAGCGACATCCAGGAAGAACTGGTCCGGTTGAATGCGCACGTGGAGCATTTTATCGATTTGCTCGACCAGGGCGGCGAAGTGGGTAAGAAGATGGATTTTCTTCTGCAGGAAATGAACCGCGAGGCCAATACCTTGCTTTCCAAGACATCCGGCCTGGCGGGCGGCGCCTTGAAAATCACCGAGATGGGGCTGCTGATGAAGTCGGAAATCGAGAAAGCGCGGGAGCAGGTGCAAAACCTGGAATGACCATCGTCTATATCATTTCCGCGCCCTCGGGTTCGGGTAAATCCACCTTGGTGAACGAACTGTTCAAGATGGTTCGTAACCTGGACTTCTCCATCTCCTACACCACGCGGTCGCCGCGGGGTAGCGAGAAAAATGGCAAGGAATATTTCTTCGTCTCCAGGGAAGAATTTGAAGCCATGATCGCGGCGGACGAGTTTCTGGAGCACGCCGACGTTTTTGGCAACTACTATGGAACCGCGCGACGCTTTCTGCGCGAGGCCGAGTCCCGTGGCCGCGATCTGCTGCTCGATATCGACGTGCAAGGCGCCAGCCAGGTCAAGCAGAGAATCCCCGACGCGGTTAGCATCTTTATTCTTCCGCCGGACCGGGAGAAACTGGAATGGCGATTACGCAACCGGGGCCTCGATTCGGATGCGGTAATCCGTCGCCGGCTGGACACGGCCCGTCGAGAGATTGAGAATTACTCGAAATACGACTATATATTAGTGAACAACTTGCTCGAGCAATCGGCCGACCAGTTAAAGGGGATCGTGGTGGCGGAGCGGTTGCTGCGCAGCGGAGTTGAACTTTCCAGTGAAGAAGCGCGGCGAGTGCAAGCGGCACAAGCTTGCCGGTTGGAAGCGTCACGTGAGCGGGTGCAGCCGATTCTGGCTTCGTTTCAACCGCAAGCGGTCAAGGGTAACTAAAGTTACGGGGGAGAGAGAGTATGAAGCTGGTAGAAGGGTTCGACAGCAACTATCGCTACATTCTGGTGGCGGCACGGCGTGCGCGGCAACTGCAAGGCGGCGCGCCGCCCGTGATCGATACCGGTTCGCGCAAGCCCTGCCGCATTGCACAGGATGAAATCAAGGCGGGCAAGGTGAAATGGCTGATTCCGGAAGTTCCGAAACTGCCGGTCGTGGCCGCAGCCGAGTCGCTAAATAAGGTGTTCGCGGAAGACGCCTAGACAGTTTCCGGCCGGCAGCGGGGCGGTCCTTAAACCATGGCCGTGTTCTTGTTTTTATGAAGATTGCACTGGGTGTGACGGGCGGAATTGCAGTTTATAAAGCGGCGGAGATCGTACGTCTTCTGCAAGACCGCGGCATTCGTGTGCAAGTCGTGATGACGCGCGCCGCGCAGGAGTTCGTGCGTCCGCTCACGTTCGCCGCGCTCTCCGGAGAAAAGGTTATTACCGACCTCTTCGGCTCCGACGAATCGCAGGCGAATGTCGAGTCGGCGATCGAGCACATTGCGATCGCGCAGGCGATCGACGCGCTGCTGGTCGCGCCGGCGACCGCCGATGTGCTGGCGCGCTTCGCGCAGGGAATTGCAAACGACTTTCTGAGTACTCTTTACCTGGCAACCACCGCTCCTGTGGTAGTGGCTCCAGCGATGAACGTCAACATGTGGAATCACGCCGCCACGAAGGCGAATCTCGAAATCCTGCGCCAGCGTGGCGTTCGCGTCGTCGAACCCGGCCAGGGCTATCTCGCCTGCGGCATGACCGGCGCGGGTCGACTGGCGGAGAATGAAACCATTGTGGCGGCAGTCATGGAGGCCCTTGGCGCCGTGCAGGATCTGGCCGGCGAAACCGTTCTGGTGACGGCCGGACCGACCCGCGAAAAGATCGATCCAGTAAGGTATTTGACCAACCGGTCGAGCGGGCGCATGGGCTATGCCATTGCGGAAGCCGCGCTTCGCCGTGGAGCGCGCGTCCTGCTGGTGAGCGGTCCGACGGCGATTGCCGCCTCGGGCGCGGCCGAGTTGACGCCGATCGAGACAGCGGAGGAGATGCGGACTGCGGTTTTGAAATTGCTGCCCCAGAGCACAGTGGTGATCAAAACCGCGGCTGTGGCCGACTTCCGGCCCAAGGCCACCGCGGGACAGAAGATCAAACGCAAGGGCGAAATGACGCTGGAACTGGAGCCGACTGCGGATATTCTGGCCGAAATCGCGCGCCGAAAAACTGCGCAAATCGTCGTGGGCTTTGCCGCCGAGACGGAGAACGTACTCGAAAACGCGCGCAAGAAACTGGCCGCAAAATCACTAGACGCTATCGTAGTGAATGACGTTTCGCACGAAGGTGTGGGTTTTGATTCCGACCGTAACGCGGTCACGATCATTTCGCAGAGCGAAGTGGTTGAGGTTCCCGAAACCTCGAAGTGGGAAGTGGCGCACCGCGTGCTCGACCAGGTCGTGAAGCTGCGCAAGCGCGCGGCGATCCACATCTAGTACGGTTACGTAGGGATGGCCGCCCTCGGCCGTCCCGT
>JBEKED010000071.1:0-13533 GCA_050014035.1 Terriglobales bacterium | reverse complement strand
CTTCGGAGTTATCAGGTCGTATACTTTTCTTCTAAATCTACTGCAGCCGCTGCACGTCATGCACGCCGGGGATCTGCCGCACTCCATCAATGATTTTCTGCAGGTGTTTCAGGTCGGCGATATCGAGGACGATGTCGATGCTGGCTTGGCCGTTCTGGCTGCGGGATTCCATGCTGCGGATGTTGGTTTTGGTGTCGCTGATGACGGCCGTGATTTGCTTGAGCATGCCCCAGCGGTCGTCGCAGAGCAGCGTGAGTTTTACGGGATAGGAAACGGGCTGGCCATCTTTGTCTCCCGCCCAGAGCACGTCGATGCGGCGGTCGGGTTCGTAAAGAAGATTAGTGACATTCGGACAATTCACGGAGTGGACGGCAACGCCTTTGCCGCGGGTCACGTAGCCGACGATGGCTTCTCCGCGAATGGGGTTGCAACAACGGGCGCGATAAACCAGCAGGTCGCCTTGCCCGCGGACGACGATGGCGTTGGCGTCTCCGCCTCCGAAGACGCGGCGGACGGCGCTGGTGAAGCCGTGTGACGCGGATTGCTCTTCGCTGTCCGACATCGGCGCCACATCGGGCGGAGCGAATTTCGCGAGCACCTGGCGCGCCGAATACTTGCCGTATCCAATGCCGGCCATCAGGTCGTCGGGACGGCCTAAGCCGTATTCGGTGGCAGCCCGTTGCAGGTCGGCTTCTTTGATTTCCTTGAGCGAAATGCGATATTTGCGCGCTTCTTTTTCAATCAGCTTCTTACCGATTTCAATGGCGCGCTCGCGCTGGTGGACGTTGAGCCAGTGCTTGATTTTGTTGCGGGCGCGCGACGACTTGACGATGGCCAGCCAGTCGCGGCTGGGCTTGTGTCCCGGCTGCGTAATCACTTCGACGATGTCGCCGGAATGGAGCTTGTGGCGCAGCGGGACCATGCGTCCGTTGACCTTGGCGCCGGTGCAATTGTGTCCAACCTCGGTGTGAATGGAGTAGGCGAAGTCGATGGGCGTGGACTCGCGCGGCAGCACCAGCACCTTGCCCTTGGGCGTGAAGGTGTAGACCTCTTCGGGGTAAAGATCGACTTTTAGCGTGGAGAGAAATTCGTTGGGATCGCTGACGTCGCGCTGCCACTCGACCACCTGCCGCAGCCACGCCAGGCGCTGTTCGTCTTCGGCGGAGACGGGTCCGTCTTTATACTTCCAGTGGGCGGCGATGCCTTCCTCGCACATCTTGTGCATTTCTTCGGTGCGAATCTGGATTTCGAAAGTCTCGCCGGTCTCGGTGATGACCGAGGTATGCAGCGACTGGTAGAGGTTGGGCCGCGGCATGGCGATGAAATCCTTGATCCGGCCTGGGACCGGGCGCCAGAGGTTGTGGATGATGCCGAGAACGGCGTAGCAATCCTGCACCGAGTTGGTGATAACGCGCATGGCGTAGAGGTCGTAGACCTGATCGACGCTGATGCGCTGACGCTGCAATTTTTTGTGGATGCTGTAGAGCCGCTTGACGCGGCTCTCGACCCGGCCGGTGATGCCGGCTTCTTTCAGGCCGTCGCGCAGCACGCCGACCACGTGCGCCATGAAAGCTTCGCCTTCTTTGCGGCGGGATTCGACGGCAATGCGCACCTGTTCGAACCCGATGGGATCCACGTATTTGAAGCCGAGGTCTTCGAGTTCGCCGCGAATCTTGCCCATGCCGAGACGGTGCGCAATCGGAGCGTAGATTTCGAGAGTCTCGCGGGCGATTTTCTGCTGGCGCTCGGGATCGAGATGCTCAAGCGTGCGCATGTTGTGCAGGCGGTCTGCCAGCTTGATGAGCACGACGCGGATGTCGTCCACCATGGCGAGCATCATCTTGCGCAGGTTCTCGGCTTGAGCTTCTTCCTTGGTGGAGAAATCGATTTTGCTGATCTTGGTTACTCCCTCGACAATGTGGGCAACCTGCTCGCCGAATTCCTGGCGAATTTCCACGCTGGTGACCGAGGTGTCTTCGACCGAGTCGTGGAGGAGGCCGGCGGCAACGGAAACGGCATCCATTTTCATGTCGGCGAGGACGTTGCCGACTTCGAGGGGATGGACGAGGTAGGGTTCGCCGGAGGCGCGGTGTTGTCCGGCGTGGTGTTTTTGCGAGAAGTCGTAGGCGCGTTTAACGAGGTCGAGGTCGTCGTTGGGACGGTTCTCACGCAACTTCTTCATGAGCTCGCGGAAGCGCGTCACCGTGAGCACATTGGTTGCGATCTGTTCCCGCAACGTCGCCATGATCGATTTTAACGCAGCTTAGCGCTATTTCACCGCCGAGACGCCGAGGTCGCCGAGAATGGCATGGGGGCTGGTAAAGTACGGGCAGGGAGCTTCTTCGACCTATACTCCAGCTTTCCAGCGAGGGGCACGCGGGCAGAAGTGCCCGCGCCACACTTAGTCTCGACACTCAGGGAGTGCGCACGCGGCCAACAACTTCAGGGCCGCATTGGGAATAGTGACGGAGATTCCATGTAAAAATTGTCTCCGCTTGGGCTTTGAGGGCGCATTGTGCAAGCATCGCATCATAGATGGCGCCGCCTACAATACCCCGAACTGCCAAGGCTTGCAGGGCGTGGGTATATTCCTCGCTATTCAGGGCCACGATGGACAGGCGCTCGCGAATGTTGCCGATGAAGAGCATTGCCTGTTCGCCACTTATGCGGCGCTTGCCCGGCATTCTGGTCAAAGTGGCGTACACCTCGGCCAAACTGTGCGCGCCGCAGCAGCCGGTTGACTGGTTAAATCGAATGAAGAGTTCCTGACTTGGGCCGTGGTGAACGTGGTCCCGGTAGAACAAGGGAACCAAGACCGAAGTGTCGAAAAATCCCTTCATCTCTTAGCTCGGCTTTTAACTCGGTTCTTAGCTCCAAGCCTGGTGCGTTGGGCAGGCTTATTCGATCGCGCACGAGCATCGTCAACAAAGCCATCGCTCAGGTTCGCCAAGTCGCGTTCCTCCCGGATCTGGCGCAGCAGATCGTTGGTGGTGGAGGCGGGCAACGGTTCTCCGGTGTGTAATACCCAGATGCCGTGCTCGTTCGGGACGGGCCCCGTGCCCCGGGCTGGGCGGAGGGTGATTTGCTCACCACCGCTTTCCAGTTCCAGTGCGTCGCCCGGTTCCAATTGCAGTTCCTTGCGCAGAGGCTTGGGAATGACGACGCGGCCGGCCTTGTCGATAATGAGACGCGTGTTCATATTGGCATTATATTATGGGTGCAGCCAATGGGAAATGCCATTTCTCAAATGCACTGGTAGAATAGGGTTTTACGGCGTTGGTTTTCCGCTTGGTTGCTGCATTGTTTGCGGTCGCAGGCACGCGGGGGAAGGCCCCTTCGGCGACGCTCAGGGCGGGTCCGAGCCACACTTGCTTCGGAGGCGCGGCTTGAAAAGAATCTTGATTACAGGCGCTTCGGGACCGATTGGGACGGCGCTTCTGGCCTCGTTTGCTGCCCAGGGAGACGAGATTGTGCGCATGGTGCGGGGCCGCGCGCAGAATGCGACGCAGGTTTCCTGGGATCCGCTGGCTCCGGTGTCGCCCGCTTCGGTGTCGGGGTTCGACGTGGTGGTTCACCTGGCTGGCGAAAGCGTGGTCGGACGCTGGACCGAAGAGAAAAAGAAGGTAATCCGCGACAGTCGCGTGCAGGGAACGCGGAATTTGACTACCGCTTTGGCTCAATGCGAGGCTCGGCCGGGTGTGCTGGTGTGCGCCTCGGCGATTGGATTCTATGGGAATCGAGGCGATGAAGTTCTAAGCGAAGACAGTCCGGCCGGGCATGGATTTCTGCCTGAGGTTTGCCGCGAGTGGGAAGACGCCAGCCAGATTGCAGCGAGCGCCGGCATTCGCACCGTGAACGTCCGGATTGGGGTGGTGCTCAGCCCCAAAGGCGGGGCCTTGGAGAAAATGCTGACCCCATTCAAACTGGGACTGGGCGGGCGTCTCGGGTCGGGGCAGCAGTGGTTTAGCTGGATTCACGTGGACGACATCGTTGGGGCAATTCAGCACGCGATCGGCACGGATTCGGGAGCTTCCGGGTTGAGCGGGCCGGTGAACTTGGTGGCGCCGAATGCCGTGCGGAACCTGGAGTTCACAAAAGTGCTGGCGTCGGTGCTGAGACGCCCGGCATTTTTTCCAGTACCGGAGTTTGCCCTGCGGCTGGCTTTCGGCAAGCAAGCGGCGGAGGAAATGTTGCTCGCCAGCCAGCGCGTTCAGCCTGGAAAACTCGGGTCCAGTGGATACAAGTTTCGCTTCCGCGACCTCCGCGCAGCGCTAGAAAACCTGGCGCAATAACCCAGGCGACTCACGTAGGGAGGGCCGCCCTCGGCCGTCGCAGCCGAGCGCAGCTCGGCAACCCTCCAGATCAGGCGTGATCGTCGTCACAGCGACTTCCGCTAGATCTGCCATATTAGGAGCTGGATGTTCAGAAGATCCATTGCGGCGGCGCTGTTGATGGTCATGGTGGCTTGGGCGGAGATGGCCCTGGCGCCGATGCTGTTCATGCACGCCGGCCATGTTCACGCGGCGCGTGAAATGGCGGCGCCTGTGCTTGGGCATACGGCCGCGCACCACCACCACGCCATGCCCGCAGGCCATCCCTGTTGTCCGGGGATCGACAAGACCGAGAGCACGGCTCTGACCGAGTTCGCTGCCGGCACGCTGCCGTGTCAGAATGAGCATCGCTGCTGCTTCCAGCAGGGTCCGCAAAACGTCCCCGCCCCTGTGAATGCGCGCGTTGCACAAGGAATTGCTCCGGCGGTGCTTGCTGAAATCAGTCCCGATCGTGATGCGGAGTCGCACGTATCCGGGTCCACTGCGGTTGCGCCTGGTCCACCACCAGGCAAGTTCGGAATGGTTCTTCGCGTTTAGATTCAATCCTTAGTTCTTATATCCTCCGCGGCCGTCAAACTGGCCGCACCCATCCACTGTGCTCATAACATTTATGCTCATAACTTTGATAAGGAGATTTATGAAATTCAGAATGATTGCTTTGATCCTCACCCTTGCCCTGTCGCTGCTGAGCTGGGCGCAACTGACGCCTGCGGCTCCGAACTCCACACCCGCCCCGCAAGCAAAATCGTGTTGTCATCACGACATGTCCGATATGAAAGATGGCACAAGCTGCTGCCATCACGCCACAGCCGACGCCAAGGATGCCAGCGCCTGTTGCGGCAAAGACAAACAGAACGCGCAGTGTGAAATGAAGGACGGCAAATCCTGCTGCAGCGGTAAAGACATGAAAGCGGCGATGAAGTCGTGCAAGAAAAGCGGCTGCTGTGCCGAAGTCAAAAACTGCGGCGTGGCCAAGGGCGACAAAACCGCCATGGGCTGCTGTGGCAATCAGTGCGAACGCCATCCACAGACCCCGGCGGGAAGTTAGTTCAACCAAAGGCAAAAAAGGGCCGGACATTTCGCCGTCCGGCCCATTTACTTTTGCGAAATTCGAAATTACTCCACCGTCACGCTCACCGGCGTCGAAGCAAGCCGGTTGACAACAACTTCCAACTCGCTGGCTCCGGGTTTGAATGGCGGCTTTCTTGGGAAGCGTGAAACTGGCGCTGGCCACCTGGGAACCTGTGGCCACACCCATGGTGCTTATCGGTCTGGAATCGTGGTTCTATTCTGCTTCCATTGTCTGGAGGTGAGTGCGGGTGATGCGATCGTGCCAGCACAATCCATTCTGATCAAGCACGCACCAGAAATACCCAAGGCCAGCGGAGAACGCGGAAAGAAACGATGCCAGCACACGCCAGCGGCGACAGCGGCGATTAAGTAGGGAACCATCAAACGCAGCCAGCCGCAGCCGGGCCGCGCGCAGTCCGGGAGTGGAGCCGGTGTATACGACGAACAGGTACTGGTAGGCAGCCCACAGCATGACTACGACGACGAGGAGGGCGCCGGCAATCGCGGGAAGCGGCCCGCGAACCGAATCCATGATGGCGTGCAGACTGGGATGCAAACGAAACGGGTTGAAATGAAAAAAAACAGCGGCAAATGCCGCCAGCGCCGCTGCCAGGATAGAGCCATCGACAAGCGCGGCCAGCGCTCTCCGGGCAATCGGCGCCGAGGGTGGCACGCAGACGAAATCCAGGCTTCGCTCAGACGTCTGGGACGGCGCGGGTTCGATCAGCATTCCGCCCAAGGCGGGAGGCGGCGGCACAACCTCCGGGGCTTCCACAATGCGCGGACGATCAAAGTCCCAGACGGGGTCAGCCAAAGCGCTGGAGTGAAAAACCGGAAGGGCGGCAGAACGCGGGAACTCGATGACCTTGGCCGATACCTCCGGGACTTGCCCCGAGATCTGTGCCGAGATTTGTGTCGAAGATACCTGAGACACCGGCCGGGCACCCGCGAGCTCTCGCGTGCCAACGCCGATCGGATCTTCTACGTTGTGGAGTGCAGAGGTATGGCCAGTAAACCGTTGCTCTGCCGGGTCGGTAACAATTGTTAGCGACCCAGAACCAACAGTGGGAGCGGAACGCGACCAACTCTCGGGCGCATCAAAAGGCAAGAGCAGTGACGGATAGCGCGGGGTGCGTGGCTTGCGGCGCGTGCGATAACGTTGCAACCGGGCGGCTACTTCGACGCGCCAGGCGTCCGGATTCGGAGCTACGCTCAGGTCCGAGTTCGCAGTTTCTGTATCCGCGGCGGAGGTGACTGAAGCCGCAAGGGCATCGGGAGCGCAAATTAACTGGGCGAGCCCAGCATCGTCGGCGCTCGAACGATTTGTCGATCCTTGACCTTGCATCATGAGTGGCGAAGAATGCCAATAGCCAGAGCCCGGCCAGGCACCAATGCCGGAGACCACACGAAGGCGCAGCTTTGCTTCGTCTGCCGCTCGCGTGCTAAGGTCAGTGGGTTCGGTTGGATAAACCGGCTGGCGGAGCGCACGCGCGCTTGCAGATCAACCGCTGATGATCATCTGTTAATGACCACCCGCTCTCGAATCTTTATCACGACCGCTGTCGTCTGTCATCTGCTTCTCGCTCCCGCGATAGTAACCAGCCAGACGCTGCCCCCTTCCACCGCGACGGCTTCTGATCGCAAAAGCGAACCGGCGGCATCGCCGTTACCGCCGAAACGCGTTGGCCAAATTGAAGAACCGGTTACGATTCGAGCGGTCCATCAGGAAAAACATGGCGCCATTTACCACCTGCGCGGCGATGCCGAAATCGACTATCGCACCTACATTCTGCGCGCCGACCAGATCACCTATAACGCGGACACGGGAGATAGCGAAGAGGACGGCCACGTTGTGCTCGACGGCGGCCCGTACGACGAGCACGTAAAATCCAGTCACAGCGTCTACAATGTCCGCACCCAGGTTGGGACCTTCTACAGCGCGATTGGAACGGTGGGTTTTCGGATGCGGGCTTCCCGCTACACCCTGACCACAACCAATCCGTTTGCCTTTACCGGAAAAATTGTCGAGAAACACGGGCCCGACCACTATATGGTGCGCCAGGGAACGGTCACCACCTGCCAAATGCCGCATCCCAAGTGGCTGTTCGAGGCCAGGCACATCCAGGTCGATGTCGACGGCACCGCCCAACTCCACAACAGCGGCTTCGAGCTGATGGGCGTGCCCGTCTTCTACTTCCCGTATGTCAGCTTTCCGGTTCAGAAAGAGCGCCAGAGCGGATTCCTGATTCCGACTTTTGGCACCTCGTCCATCAAGGGAGATATTGTCGGCGAATCCCTCTATTGGGCGATCAATCGCAGTATGGATGCCATCGTTGGCGCCGACTACTATTCGAAACGCGGTTGGTTCGAACGTGCCGAATTCCGCGCCCGGCCGAGCGATCGCTCCTATCTTTTCTTCAACTATCAGGGCATGGTGGATCGCGGCGTCGGCAATCCACGCGAGAATCAGGGCGGAGAGGACGCGCGTCTTATGGCCGAGCGCCCCTTCGGCGATTTTCGCGGCGTCGCCAATATCGATTACCTGAGTTCGTTTGTTTTCCGCATTGTCTTCACCGACGTATACACGCTGGCCATCGACTCGGAAGTCCGATCGCAGGTCTTCCTCTCCAACACAACCAACGGATTTCACTTCAACGTGCTGGCGGAGCGCTACCAGAATTTCGAAGTATGCAATCCGAACACGGAATTGAACGCGACTTGCAGCACGATTACGCAAACCCAGCTGGTCCGAATTTTGCATACGCCAAGTTTCTTTGCCTCGGGTGAGGAACGGCAGTTGGGCAACACGCCGCTGTACTGGTCATTCGAGAGCGCGGCCGAAGGCTTGCAGCGGCGCGAGGCACCCGAGGATGCGCAGGGACTTCCACTGGGCTTCAGCACCAATCCTGTCGTGGGCCGGTTCGATCTGGCTCCCTCGCTGACCATGCCGTTGCAATGGCAAGGCTGGTCGTTCCGTCCCGCGCTTACGTTGCGCGATACGTTCTACACGCAGGAGTTCGATCCTGGATTGGCTTCCGGTTATGGCAGAGCTGCCGACCAGACCATTAATCGCAAATCCCTGGAAACTTCGGTCGAAATACGCCCGCCCGCCTTGTCGCGCGTCTTCGATCGTCCCTGGCTCGGACGCAAATGGAAGCACGTAATTGAACCTCGCGTGAAGTACGACTACGTAACCGGCATCAATAATTTCGCGAATATTCTTCGCTTCGATGCCACCGACGTGCTCACCAACACCAATGAACTCCAGTACTCAGTGGTGAATCGCCTTTACGCCCGGCACGTTGATCCCAGCGTCAAGGACTGCGACGTGCCCGGCATCGCCACGCTTACGATCGGCGGAGTCCCGCAAGCTGGCGCGGTTCCCTGGGAACTGCCTCCCACTCCTAACGCTCAACTCTGTGCCACGGGCCCGCGGGAAATCCTGAGTTGGGAAATCGGACAGAAGTATTTTTTCGATCCCACGTTTGGTAACGCCCTGCAGGGCGGGCTGCGGAATGTATTTACGACGACCGCGGATCTTACCGGCATCGCCTTTTTGGATGAGCCGCGGCACTTTGCTCCCCTGATTTCGCGTCTGCGCATCGAGCCCAGTCTGCGCACCAATGCCGAGTGGGATTTGGATTACGATTTGGAGACGGGCCGCATCAATTCCAGCCTGGCGCTGGTGAACTACCACGTCGGCCCGTTTACCATGGGCGGCGGCGACGCCTTTCTGCGCGTGATCGACACGGGAGCCCGGACGATCGTGGCGCAGAACCAGTTCCATCAATTCCGGCTGCTGTTTGGGTATGGCGACGTCAACAAGCGCGGATTGAGCGCCGCCACGAGCGTCGGCTTTGACACCGACAATGGGTCGCTGCAATATGCCACGGCCCAGGCCAGTTACAACTGGGACTGCTGCGGCTTGAGCATGGAATATCGCCGCTTTGCGCTGGGATCGGTGCGCAACGAAAATCAATATCGTTTCACATTTACGCTGGCGAACATAGGAGCGTTCGGGAACCTGAAGCGGCAGGAACGGCTGTATTAGTTATGAATGGAGCGACGGGCGGGACGCCTGGCGCTCCACCAGCAATCATGCATAATAGAAACGTGAACCCCGCGTCTACGCTCGATCAAAAAGTGGAATGCCTGCGCCAGATCCTCGCGCGCAGCGGTCGCCTGATCGTAGCCTATTCCGGTGGCGTGGACTCCGCTTTTTTAGCCTGGATGGCGCACGAAGTCCTCGGCGACAAGATGTGCGCCGCGATTGCCGATTCCCCCAGCCTGGCGAGGACTCATCTCGAAGACGCGCTCGCCTTTGCGCGCGAACATGAGATTCCGGTTGAAGCGGTGGAAACGCACGAACTGGAGAATCCCGCGTACGTCCGCAACGATGCCCTGCGCTGCTTTCATTGCAAAGACGAATTGTTTACCGTCCTCGAGCGCTACCGTGAGGCTGGCGGATTCGACGCCATCGCCTACGGAGTCAACGCCGACGACGCGGGCGATTTTCGTCCCGGACAGCAGGCCGCTCGCGAGCATCACGTGCTCGCTCCGCTGCTCGAAGCCGGCCTGAACAAATCTGAAATCCGCGAACTGGCGAGGCTGGCAGACTTGCGAGTGTGGGATAAGCCAGCCTCCGCCTGTCTTTCGTCGCGCCTCGAATATGGACGCGAAGTGACGCCCGAAGCGCTCAGCGTGATCGAGCGCGGCGAAGACGCACTTCGCGCCTTGGGCTTCCGCCAATTCCGCGTGCGCCATCATGGCGATATCGTGCGCATCGAGATCGCCCGCGAAGAACTTCCACGCGCTTTGACCGCCGCGATGGCCCGTGAGCTCACCACTGTATTCAAAGCCTTGGGATTCAAGTTCGTCACGCTCGATCTGGAAGGTTTCCGCTCCGGCTCGATGAATCAACTGCTGACCGCTGAGGAGTTGCTCCGAGGCCGGTCCTGAAATTGCCTTTCGTAGGCGCAGGCCGGGGTCCCCATCGATACCCATAGCCGCCGCACCTCCTACGCGACTCTTGCTCCCATGAGATAATCAAGCGGTTTCCCCATGTTCAGGTGGTTTCGACGAATGATTGTGCGGCGCGCGTTTCTCATGCTTTTGCTGGTCTGTCTGGGCTGTTCGGCCCAATCTGGTCCAACTTCGAGTATTGCAACTCCGAATTCTGCATCCCCGACGGCCCCGTCCGACATCACGCGCTCCATCGAGCGCCACGTGCGGGCGCAGTACTCCCTTCCGCCGGACGTAAAGGTGATTGTCGGGCCGCTGCGGCCGAGCGACTTTACGAACTTTGACGCGCTGACCGTCACGTTTTCCAGTGCCACCAAGAAACAGGATTTCTCGTTCCTGCTTTCCCACGATCACAAGACACTGATACGCCTGACCAGGTTCGATCTGACCACCGATCCATACGCGGAGACGATGAAAAAGATCGACGTCAGCGCTCGTCCCACGCGCGGCAACAAAGATGCCAAAGTGACGATCGTGAACTTTGACGATTTCGAATGCCCGTTCTGTTCGCGCGTGCACGCTACGCTTTTCCCCGGACTTTTCAAGGAATACGGCGACCGCGTTCTTTTCATTTACAAGGATTATCCGATCGATGAAATTCACCCCTGGGCGATGCACGCGGCCGTCGATGCCAATTGCCTGGGCGCCCAAAACAACGACGCCTACTGGGAATACGCCGATTACCTGCACAACAACGGAAGCGCCGTCAGCGGCCAGAAAAATCCCGACGGCTGGAATGCGGAACTCGATAAGTTGGCCAACTTGCAGGGGGAAAGGCACAAACTAGACGTTCCGAAGTTGCAGGCGTGCCTGAAAGCTCAGGATGAAAACGCAGTGCGCGCTTCCATTCGCGAAGGGGAAGCGCTCGGAGTGGAAGCCACGCCGACGATGTTCGTAAATGGACGGAAGCTGGATGGAGCCGTGCCAGCGGAGGAAATACGAACCGTGCTCGATCAGGCATTGAACGATGCAGGCGTCACGCCTCCGGAGCACAAGCAATGAATTTGTAATTTGCGATTTGTAATCGAAACCGCAGGATTGGGAGATGTCCATTACAAATTACCAATCGCAAATCCCCCGCCCCCGTGGCGGAGGAAGGAAAAACTTGAAAAAACATAACTACGTTTGGCTAGCGGCCCTGGTCTTGGTCAGCGCTTCTCTAATGCTGGGGCTCGCAGCCTGTAACCACAACTCTGCCGGCGGCGACGTCATGGCCTCGATCAATGGGCACAAGATCTATCGCACCGAAGTCGACAAGTATTATGCCAACCAGACGGCGGGTTCCGATCAGCAGCCGACGGGCGAGCAGGCCGTCAGCCTGCGCCTGAGCATCCTGAACGAGCTGATCGAGACCGAGATCCTGATGCAGCGCGCCGAAAAACTCGGCCTGCTGGCGACGGACGAAGAAGTAGACCGCAAGATGAATGAAATCAAGTCGCCCTACACCGCCGAAGAATTTAACAAGCGCCTGCAGGACAAAAAAATATCGGTCGATGACTTTAAGCGCGACCTGCGGCGTTCGCTTACCCGCGACAAGGTGTTGAACAAGGAAATTACTTCGCGCATCAACATCACCGACCAGGATGTCACGAGTTATTTCAACCAGCACAAGGCCGAGTTCAACCTGATCGAAGCGCAGTATCACCTGGCAAAAATCATGGTTTCTGGAATGGCAAGCCCTCAGGTGCATAACCTGCAAAATAGCAAAGCGCAGAACGCCGCCGAGGCGCAAAAGAAAATTCAGATGATCGCCAACCGCCTCGATAGCGGCGACGACTTCGCTACGCTGGCGATGAATTATTCCGAAGACCCAGACACCAGCAATAACGGCGGCGATCTGGGGATGGTCCCTGAATCCCAGCTCACGAAGAACCCCGATCCAAACGCCCGCGAGGTGGTCGCAGCCGTGATGAAGCTGAAACCGGGTCAATACACGCCGGTCATTCCCATCATCAATCCAGCCAATCACCAGCCGGCCGCTTACCTGATCATGAAACTGATTGCCAGGGAACCGGCGGGCCAGAGGGATTTGAACGATCCGCGAGTGCAGCAAGCCATCCGCCAGCAGTTGCGCGATCGCCGCGAGCAGTTGTTAAAAGCAGCCTATTACGAAACCCTCCGCGACGACGCCAAAGTCACGAACTACTACGCCGACGAAGTGCTGAAAAATTTAGGAGCGGCGCAGTAGGTATTCCATTGTCACGCTGAGCAAGGCTCCCATTGTCAGGAGCAAGAATCCCACTGTCATGCTGAGCGAGGATTGAGGTTCGCGAAAGCGAAGCTCAACCGCAGTCGAAGCACCCCTACTCGATCTCGATGCCGACTGGAAGGGCAGGGTCAGGGGTTCGTATCAGGGCATCGCTTTAGCGATGCCGCAGGCTCTCAAGATCAGAAGCCCCTTCAGGGGCCTCGCTGAACCCATCTATCCTTCCAACTTCTTAGTGAGAACTTCATTCACCAGCTGAGGATTCGCCTGCCCCTTCGATGCCTTCATCACCTGCCCCACGAAAAATCCAATCATCGTTTTCTTGCCCGCGCGATACTGCTCCACCTGCTTTGGATTCGCCGCGATAATTTCGTCGGCCAGTTTCTCCAGCGCCGATGTGTCGCGGGATTGCTCGGGACGCCCCTCAGCCTCGTAAACGGCAGGGAAGTCCTGCTTGCGCTCGAAGCAAAGGTCGTAAAGGTCTTTCAGCATTTTGCCCGAGATGGCGCCCAACTCGACCAGATCGGCGGAAGCCCTAACTCCCGCCATTGAAATCGGAGACTGCTCGAGTTCCAGCCCTTGCGCTTTTAGCCGTCCCAGCAATTCGCTCTGCACAAGATTGGCAACGCGCTTGGGATTTTTAGCCGTGCGCGCTGCGGACTCAAACTGATCGGCCATGGCTCGCGTAAGCGTTAGAGTATGGGCATCGCCTGCGGTGATGCCATATTCCGTCGTCATGCGCTGCCGCCGCGCTTCCGGAAGTTCTGGCAAACTAGCGCGAATCGCCGCTTGCCATTTTTCATCCACCACCAGCGGCAGCAAATCGGGCTCGGGAAAATAGCGGTAATCGTGCGCCTGCTCCTTCGAGCGCATGCCGTAAGTTCTGCCCTCGTGCGCGTTGTA
>JBEKED010000070.1:0-13555 GCA_050014035.1 Terriglobales bacterium | reverse complement strand
CATCTCCAGCCAGCCATGTGATCAGGTTGGCAACCGTCGAAGGCCGAACCCATTTCGAGAAGTCTGCGTTTGGAATGGACTTGCGGTTCGCCGGCGTATCCATCGTGCCCGGCAAGATCACGTTGGCCGTCAGTCCCGCATCTTTGTTTTCGAGCGCCACAGTTCTGATCAGAGAAACCATGGCAGCTTTGGAAGCGCTATACGCACCGACCCCAGCTCCGGGCTCCAGCGCCTGACGACTCCCGATCGCAATAATGCGACCGCTGCCGGTCTGCCGCAGAGCCGGGATCGTCGCCCGCAGAATATGAAATACAGAATTCAGATTCATGTCGAGCATCCGCTGAAAAGTCGCATCGTCGGTGTCCGCGATCGACTGGCCTCCGGCGAACCCGCCGACCGTGTGAGCCAGAACATCGAGCTTTCCAAAACGCGCGACCACCTGATCCGCTAGCATCTTGGCGCCTTCGCGGGTCGAAATCTCCGCAGGCAGCGCGGTAAAACTGGAGCTGCCGAAATCGGATTGCTGTATTTTTCGTGACGTACCAATAACGGTTGCGCCGGCATCGAGAAACGCCTGGGTCACATACGCTCCCAAGCCACCATTGGCCCCGGTTACGAGTACGACCTTGTCTTTCATGGAGAAGTTCCGATCTCGCTGGCCATCAGATTCCGACAATCCTAAAAGGTTACTACCTCTTGGTGAAAATAGGCGGAGCCGTCCACCGTAACTATCGGCCTCGACCGGCATCTCAATGGGGTGCCTTTGCAACCACAAACTACAAGCGCCCTCGGACAATGCTCGGTGTGCGGCAACCCCGCCGGCAAAGCTCTGCTCGCCGAAGCCCAGTGGTACTGGGATCGCGAGGACGGCGCGTGTCCGGCTTGTGTGCAAGAGAATCTGCTGCGAACCCTGCTGACACGCATTGCGGCCACCAGCATCGAGTCAATCCCTGCAAGATTCATGACGGTACTGGCGGTCTGAATAGTACGTTTGTCATTCCGATTCGAAGTTAGGTACCCTCTCGAATCTACGGCACAACGTTCAAGGAGCTTTCATGCACGATGAATCTTACGATGAATCAGAAACACCTCATGCTTTGGTCTGCACTGAGGTTTGGGGTGGCAATCGAAAGGTAATTCGAACGCTAAAGCTGCCGAGCCTGTTGGCCTGGGTAGCTTCGAATCCCATTGACGAGGGAGAAGGAGGAGGCGACCTTCACTATATGTCCGTCTGCGATTACGACCTGATCTCTCGCGTAGCCCTGGCCGACGTCAGCGGACATGGTCATGATGTGAGTACCGTGACCCAGACGCTGCGCGCTCTAATGCACGACAACATTAACGCCTGGGACCAGTCGGATTTCATGCGCGGCCTTAATGACGCGTTCAACAAGAGTGAAAAATACGCGACGGCAATCGTCATGAGTTTTCATCGCGTCACAGGCCGGCTGGCGTTCAGCAACGCGGGGCACCTGCCTCCCCTCTGGTATCACGCTGCTCAACGACGCTGGGGCTGGCTGGAGGAGGAAAACGACCCGCAAACCAAAAAAGTCGCAGGTTTGCCGGTCGGGTTAATTCCCGGCACCGACTACAGTCAGACGGTGGTCACTCTAAAGCCATCCGATCTCCTTGTCCTCTACACCGACGGAGTCACCGAAGCCGAGAACGGGACCGGGCAGGAACTGGGGCGAGAACAGCTTCTAGATTGGGCGCGTCAGACTCCGGTGGACTCTGCGAAAGCGTTGGGAGAAAACTTGCTGCAACGAGTGGAGTCCTTTCGGGGCGGAGTCCGCAACGACGATGAGACACTACTGGTATTGCAACGCGAAGAAGAATCTCGTCTGGTCGTATTGAGCGAAGTTGCAAGCAGCTATACATTTGGCCGGCTTCGGAGGAGTCTGAGGAAAGCCAAGTTTGAAGCGGCCCAAAACGAGGTGAAAGAATGAACGGGGGGCTCTGGAATCGATCGTAGTGTTCTCAAACGCGCTAGCGTTCAGATAGGAACGAAAGGAACTTTCGTCGCTCCGGATCAACCGTCGCCGCGCGCGACAGTGCTGGGTGGCGTGACCTCGACGGGATAGCCGCACGATACCCAAGCCTCGATGCCACCCGCGAGCGGAAACACGCGCTCGATGCCCCGCTTCTTGAGGGCCAGAGCCACGCGCGCACTGGTGGTCTCGTTCGGGCACGTGCAGTAAAGCACGATGTCGCAGTCCCGGGGAATGTTGTTGTGGCGCGTGTCCAACTCCTCCGGGTCTACGCGAATCGCTCCTGGCAGGACTTGCCGGGACGCCTCATAGCTGATGGCCGTCCGCAAGTCGAGGATGCGCACCGGATCGCCGGACTGAAGCCGGAGTCGCAGCGCATCGGGCGTCAGCCGTCGGCAACGCAGCGCGCGCAGGATGCGATGCTTCTGGATGATGCGCCACGCCCAGTAGGCCAGGATTGCCCCGACCACGACGGGAATGGCGGCGCTGCCGAGCGCGTGAAACCAACCCACGACGCGGTCGAGTTGATCGTGGAGAGCGAAGCCGATGCCAATCACGACCACGTTGTAGAAGAGGCTGCCAATGCTGGCGAATACGAGGAACGGTGCGACCGGCATCCGGAGAGCACCCGCAACAGGTGCGGCAAACAGAGCCAGCCCCGGAACAAATTTCGCGATGATCAGGGCTTTCCAGCCGAGCCGCTCAAAGGATGTTTCTGTTTTGCGCACGCAGGTATCGGGCGCCAGAGAGAAAGAGCACAGTCGCCGCATGAGCGGGCCCCCGCGCCATCGCCCGCATTGGTAGAGGACGGCGTCGCCGGCCACCGTGCCCGCCCACGCCGCCGCCAGGACGCCGGCCAAGCTGAGATGGCCTTGTCCCGCCACAGCGCCGGCGGTCAGCAAGATCGCAATGGCCGGGACGGGTGTCCCAAACTGATCCACGAAGGCTACCGCCAACACGATCCAGTAGCCATGCGCGACGATCAATCCGATAAAATCCACTAACTCTCCCCCGCACGCTGCCTGGTGTCTGGTACTTACCGTAGACTCATTGTATGCGGACCAGACCGATCCGGTTTCGGATGCAGCCACTGAGCCGCTACAAGAACAGCCGCCTCTGGAACATCAACACCAACATCGTGTTCGCGGACATCGTCTCCACCGCGGCTACGGCACTGATCATCCAGGCCCTCCAGCCAAGGCTCCCGACACATTTGGCCATCGTGACGGTCACCGCGATCGTTGATGGAGCGATTAGCCTCGCCGTATTTGCCGGCTTGCACACCTACGCGAACAGAACCCGTGGCATAAAAGACCTGTTTCGCGTGCAACTGCATCGGTGGATACTGAGCCCATTGCACTACCTTGTGGGAAGCGGACTGCAGTTCATGCTCCTGGCGGCTGGCGTGCGCGCTGGTATCGGTGTACTCGTGGCGTACCTGAGCGCCGTCGCCATCGTGCGCACGATCCACTCACTGTACGGCAGGAAGTCGGGGCTGTTTCACTAACCTTCCGTTCGACGCAGGCACCTAGCCGAATCCGGGTATGCTAAGAGACGGAGGAACACATTGTGGGCGGCATGATCCCTTTGTCGGACGCATCTCGACGGCCGAGCAACTTCCCGGTCGTTACGACAACAATCATCGTGGTGAACGCAATCGTCTTCGTCCTGGAGTTGATGGGTGGCGACGAATTTGTAAAACAGTGGTCAATGATTCCTGCTGATATTGTTGCCGGCCAGCACTGGATCACTCTTTTGACCGCGCTATTCATGCACGCCGGGTGGATGCACATTATTGGGAACATGGTGTTCCTATGGGCATTTGGCCCGCAAATCGAAGACACAATGGGTCCGACACGGTACCTGGTTTTTTATCTGCTCAGCGGTCTGGTGGCTTCGGTGGCGCAGATCGCCGCCATGCCCACTTCCACCGTCCCCAATCTCGGTGCCAGTGGAGCGATTGCGGGTGTGATGGGCGCCTTTTTGATCACCTACCCCGGGGATGAAATACGCGCGCTGCTTTTTCTGGGCTGGTTTGCCCGCATTACTTTTATTCCCGCCGCGCTCCTGATCGGACTCTGGTTCGTCATTCAATTCTTCAGTCAGGTCGGCGCCGTGGCGGATGTAAAGGGTGGTGGGGTCGCTTATACAGCTCATGTTGGTGGTTTTGTCTTTGGAGTGATTACCGCACGAATGTTTGAGCGCGGGCGCGCCGCGATGGAAAACCATGAGAGCAGGCAAACATGAAGTTCGGCATGTTGGCGCTTGACTACGATGGAACGATCGCGCGAGAAGGCGTGCTGGACCCTGAAAATACCGCCGTTTGGGGGGACCTCGCAAGCCTAGTCCGGTCCTTACGATGACGACCGAATACTGTTGGCTGCACCTACTGACCTACTGCTATTTGTCACTTGACACTCTCCGCGTCCGCGGGCCTGGCGCCCGGTTTGTGGTAATTGAAATAAGTGACGTCATCCTGCTCATAATGGGGGAAAAGAAGAAATACTTTGGCGTTTGCCTGCATTGAAAAATGGCTCGGCATCCACAGGCCCGTCGAGATGGGCTCCTGTTCAAATTCGAACCGCGTTCCCGGCTCTATCCGAGCGATGAAACCATACATCCAGATCGGACGCACAACTTCAGCTTCGGCCTTTACCCAGTGGAAATTAACTGCATCGATCCATAACGTCCCTTGCATTCCAGTCAGTGCTTTGGCTTGGTTATTGGGAGGACGATAATCTGCCCGCGGCGTACCCTTCAGAACATAGACTTCATGACGCCCCAGCATCTCCTTTCCCGCTAGGGTGAAATCAAGCGCTTTGGTCATTTCCCCGATCAGCACATGATCCCGATCGATCTCTTTCTGATATTGCTCGACCCGATCTCCGTGTTCGCTCGGGCTTTCCTGCTGCCGCTGTGCGGTCGTCTCTTGGAGTCGGCGCTGCTCTTTGGCTTCGTCTTGGGGGGATAAGGGTTTGTCATCAATCGCCAGCAGCCGCGCATATCTGGAGCCTGCGAGCATGATTTGTTCCGTGGTCCTAATCTTCTTGCCTTCACGATCACGCTGGGAATAGTCATAGCCCGGGGCGGCATCCCAGTCTTTTCGGTTGACGTCCAGAGAACGTTGGATAATCTCTTTCGCCCCGAGCTCTTGCGCCGATCCCGATATGACGGCCAGGGCGGAGACAAACAGCATAGCAACTAGCAGGTGACGAATCGGGCCGATGAAGAATGCCTTTCTCATCAATGGTTATTCAAACATGGAGACGCGTTCGCCACAAACTCAGCTCGCCGCTTGGAATGACACTTCAAGGTGGCCGGCATCAGCAGGAGGTCCCGGGCTATTCTCCAATGCTTCTTTTACCATACTACCGCTCACCGTCTCTGGCTTGAGCAGGTGCTGGGCCAGCGTCCTGTGAATCGGCCCAGCGCGGAAGATGTCATGCAAGCCCGAGAGCATGCCCGCATCGGTAGCCTCCGGCGGCTCGAGGAATTGACGGCGCAGAGCGTCCAGCTGACACTCACACCTGAATTTCTAGTCGAGTTCGGTTCGCCGACTGAGAAAATACTGCAAGCAGCAGACGTTCTCAAAGCCGATGCGATCATTATGGGTTTGCATCGCTCAACCCATATCGACACAGAGTCTCACATGCCGTGGGCCACTGCGTATGAAGTGGTGTGCGGCGCACAACGATGGAAGACGGTTGGGAGGATCTCGGTGGCCGAGATCCTCCCCTCGCTTTATGTAAAGCGTTCGGGTCAACAATCAGGAGATATCCACCGTTCAGCTGATGCGGTTCAACTTACTTGCGAGCTGGCGACGCCTCATCGAGTACCCTCACCAGTTGCTTGGCTGCTGGCACAACCTCCTGGGAACCGGTCACAATCTCTTTGGCGCCCACTTCCTTGCCATACAGCCTCTTATTGGCGTCATTGTCCGCATCCATCGACGCACCCGCCAGGGAGACGCCGGCAAAGAGCCCCTTGGACCGCGAATAGGTCAGGACGTCCGAGGAGCTCATATCCGAAGCATTGTAACCGGTCGCTTGCGCGCCCGTTGGGCCAGCGGCCGCCGCTGCGTCGGCGCCCAGTTTCGTCTTGCCGTTCAGAATGGCATCGACGCCCTTGCTGTGCATCACCACCAGCACAAAATCGGTCGCTGTGGAACCGAGTTGGACACCAACGCTGGCCTGATCCAGCGAATACATCACCGGCGCGCCCCAGGCATCATTCATCTTGGCGCCCTTTCGGCACACGAGCACGCCGCGCCCGTAGCTGCCGCCGATACCAACTGCAACTTTCTTGACGCTTGGAAAGACAACAACGCACAGGGCCTGGTTGAGTACACTCGTCGGGAGGCCCTTGTCTCCCTGGAGTAGCTCCTGCATCACCTTGGCAGAATTTGCCAAACGCTCATCTTCTTTCTTCTGAGCAAGAAGGGGAAAAGCAAATGCGAAACAGAGTCCGAGGATTACGAGTCTGGTCTTCATCGATTTTGTCCTTTCTGCTGCGGGAGGATTATACGCCGAGGATTATACGCCTAAGAGCAAGAGGAATGGTCAATGGTCGCAGTGGCGCAGTTTGGAAATTGGCGTCTCTACTAAAGCCGCGATGAAAATGGGATGGTTACGGCACGGCTCAAGCCTAGCGCTTTCAAGGCCGCTTTACTGCACCACTACCGCAAATCTTTTCGTCTTGACTTCCCACCCCGCAAGGTCAAAAATACGCCCTCGAAGTTTGCGGTCTCCTTTTTTGTTCGCGAGGAAGGGCCAGGCTGTGAACTTTGGCTGGTCGCGCAGTCTGCGCGAAAACCCAAAGTGGACCAATACTGAATTCGGAGGATATTGTGAAAAAGACATGCTTCTTTGTACTCCTGCTGTTGATCGCCGTAATCGGAGCTGGTACCACCAGCTTCGCCGCCTGCACCGCCACAACCCTCACTATCGCGCCGGGAGTGTGGGGAATCGAGTCCTATGGTTCATCCCCCAGCGGGCTGGACAACATCCTGATGCAGGTCACTTTCGCTTCGAGTACCTTCACCGGAACCGAGTACCAGAGCATCGCTGGAACGCTCAGCAGTTTTTCGATTTCAGGCACGTGGGCTATGGGGACGCCGGCTTCTGACTGCCAGGGCACCATGACCGTCACCAGCCCGTCGACTCAGACCTTCAATTTCGCTCTCAACGATGGCGGAAAGGGTGGCACCATCACTCAAATCGACGCCGGTTACACCCAGGCCGGTTTTATGGTCGCGCAGGGAACGATCAAAGCAGGTTGCAGCACTACTCTTTTCAAGAGTAAACAGTTCTCCCTTTATTCGTACGGCACCATCCCAGCCGTTGGTGGTCTCGTGACCGCTACGGGGGAAATCAAGTTCAGCTCGACCGGAACGTCGTTTACGGCCGTCCCAACCGTGACGCTCGACCTTGGCGCCGTGGGGAATTTGGTACTTCCGGCCTCGGGAACTTCTTCAATCAATGCTAACTGCACCGGCGCGGGCGTTCTTACGCCGACAGGGCTGGGACAATCATTCGATGTCGATACCGTGGTGGTAGACGAAGGCAAAGAAGCGCTGTGGATCGTGACTAACGCCGGCGATAACGTCTCTGGGTATTTCCTGGAGTAGTGGATCGGCCCTGGCGGGTGGCGAACCATCCGCTAGCACAACCACAAAGTGAGTGCATCCCATCCTTCGCGTTGCTTTTCGCGGAGGGTGGGCGGGCAGGCATGAACGCACGGTGAACCCATGCGTTCACGCCGCGTCACCGCCCGCTGCGCGAGCCCTTCTGCCGCGGACGCACCGAAGATCACCGCCACGATCACCCGCAACGCCGCGCCCAGATCGACGAACGTCTTGCGCTAAGACGCGCATGAGGGTGATTGGGATGAAAGATCTTTCACAGTTGACGCGGACCGGCATCAAGAGGAGAATGGCGCACGCTGAACAGACGAAGAAATAGGCTCAAACACGGATGGAGGGATCAATGATGAAAAGCGGCGAGAACACGAAAAAGGGGCTGCACTGTGGTTTTGCTTTCAGACTGTTGATGGGAGTGGCGGCTCTCTGCGTGGTCACTCTGGGCACGGCACCAACCGCATTTGGCGCGCCTCCGACTGCTACGACGACAAGTGGAGTAGTGGTCGGCAAAAAGGCAAATGGCATGAACGAATTTCTCGGCATCCCCTACGCGGCTCCGCCCGTGGGACTTCTGCGCTGGGAACCGCCGCAGCCTTACGGACCCTTTGCCGGAGCTTATCTCGAAGCGACTCAATTCGGCAGTGAGTGCCCGCAGGCAGGAGGGGGCAACGAGGATTGCCTGTTCCTGAATATTTTTACACCGGAGACGGGTGGTTCCGGCCTGCCGGTGATGTTTTGGATCCACGGTGGCGGACTCATCGAGGGGAGCAGCACTCCTTACGCCCCCCAGGAGCTCGTGAAAAACGGCGTGATCGTCGTCAGCATCAACTACCGCCTCGGTTATTTGGGATTCTTCGCTCAAACTGCGATCGATGGCGAAGGCCATCTCAACGGCAACTATGGACTGATGGACCAGCAGTTCGCGCTGCAGTGGGTTCAGAACAACATCGCGAATTTTGGCGGCAATCCAGCGCAGGTTACGATATTCGGCCAATCCGCGGGCGGACAAAGCGTTTATGCCCAGCTCGCGTCTCCCACGGCCGCAGGCATGTTCAGTGGGGCGATCGCGGAAAGCGGATCCTATGCGGAATTCCAACCCTACCTCCCTTACATCATAACGGTGGCGCAGGCGGAAACCCAAGGCAGCCCAATCGTACCCTCGGGCGAGACGATCGCGAGTAATGTCGGATGCGGCGACCCGGCCACGTCCGCGTGCCTGCGTGCCGTGCCCGCCGCCACGATGGTTGCTGGACAGCCTTTCCCCTTGTTTCCGTTCGTGGACGGAACGCTGCTGACACAGACGATGGACCAAGCATTTGGCAGCGGCGAATTCAATCAGGTACCTGTGATTTCGGGCACCACTACAGATGAATACAGGTTGTTTGTAGCTGAGGATTACGATTTGCAGGGGAATCCGATACTGACTTCCGACGAGTACACCGCTGCCGTGGATGCTTTGTTTCCAGCGGCACTCAGCCCATACGTTCTGGAGGTGTACCCGTTTTCGAATTATCCGACCGGTGGTCAGGCCCTGGGCGCCGCAGGTACTGACGGAATCTTCAGCTGTCCGGTGCTGAATGCGAATCAATTGCTTTCGGCCTATGTGCCGACGTATGCCTATGAGTTCGCCGATGAGAACGCGCCCCCGGCGCAATCTGACTTTGGCGGGGCGTTAACGTTTCCGTTGGGCGCCTACCATACTTCGGAGCTTCAATTCCTTTTCAAGGGCTTCGACGTTTTTGGACTGCCGACAACACTTTCGCCCCAAGAGACAAAGCTCTCCAAGGACATGCTCCTCTACTGGACCCAGTTCGCGAAGACGGGTAACCCGAACGTCGCTGGCAAACCGGCATGGCCTGCCTACGTCGTGTCCAGCGACCTGTTCTTGTATTTGATACCGCCAACGCCGGTGGCTCTCTCCTCCTTTCCCACGGAACATCTCTGCTCTGTGTTTTGGAACGAGATTCCATAACTGCGGGTCCTCCCGGGAAGCGGCCGACCGCGCGCACGTCGGCCGCGTTCTCCCGGCAGATAAGCATTGAGGTTCTGCAAGACCCACTTACGTTGCTACAAAATGTCGTGTACCCTTGGTTCGGCGAAAAGGGCCGGTACCGGTTCCGGCGCTCGCGTCTCGCCGAGAGCTACGGTGGTTCTCGGCCATGACAGTTATGTGGATAGCGGTCGAATGGTGCGCGCCCCAAAGCAATTTTTTGTGTTGGCACTCCTAACATTGGTGATCACTAGCTCTTTTGAATTGAAAGAGTATGCTTGTCGCGTCCCGTCGGCACTTCGGATGCCACGTACTCGGACAACCAGGGATTCGATCGGCTGATGCCGAGACCGGACCTGAGTCGAGAGTAAGCGTCGTTATTGTTGATAGAAATTGGGGGCCTCCTATGTTGATGAGAAGCGCGAAGGCATGGTTCCGTTCCGGCGGCTTGGGTTTGGGATGCCTGCTAATAATGTTGGGAGTGGTGAGTGCGGCACACGCTCAAGGCGCGGGCACGGCATCGAGCATAAAAGGGACGGTCGCGGACGCATCGGGCGGGGTTTTGCCAAAGGCAAATGTGGTCGCGGAGAACGCCGAGAAGGGGATCCGGCGCACTGCGGTTTCCGACAGCGGGGGCGCATATCTGTTGACGGGACTGCCGCCCGGGACCTACGACGTCAGCGTCGAGCTTCCCGGTTTTGGAACCGAGATCAAGCAAGGCCTGGTCGTCACCGTGGGTCAGACGGCGATTCTGGATTTCCAACTGAAGGTGGCGTCCGCTAAGGAAACCGTCGAAGTGTCGGCCGAGGCGCCTACGGTGGATACCGAGAAATCAAGCCAGTCGAACACCTTGACCGAGGTCTTAATTCAGGATCTGCCGATTGACCGCCGGGACTACCTGACCTTTTCCCTATTGGCGCCGGGCGTTTCTAACTCCACCAGATTGGCGGATGACTCCGACTATCGCGTCAAGCAGTTCAGCAGCAGCGGACTTTCTTTTTATGGCAGCAACGGTCGTGGCAACAGCGTCACCGTCGACGGCGGTGAAGCCAACGACGATGAAGGCGGCGTGCGCTTGACCTTGGGCCAGGACGCAGTGCAGGAATTCCAGATCAACCGCAGCAATTATGGCGCAGAAATGGGAGGAGCGAGCGGAGCCACTATCAACATTGTCTCGAAGTCCGGCACCGAAAACGTGCATGGCAGCGCCTTCGGCTTTTTCCGCGATAGCGCCATGGATGCGCGCGACCCGTTCGCCTTCAGTTCGGCCCTGGCGCCGGACCCGACCTATTCTAATTTCAACACCGATTCGTTCGGCAAACCGGTGAAGAATTCGCTCAGCCGCCAGCAGTATGGCGGCGCCCTCGGGTTCCCCGTCAAGAAAGGCAGCACCTACCTGTTTGCTTCTTTTGAAGGCCTGCGGCAGAATTCACAGAATGCCGTTCCCCTGCTGACGGACAGTTCGATCTTCGCCGGACCCTCCATAGCCGGAACGAATACGTTTGCGCCGAACGATCCTCGGTATGCGCAGCAGCAAATTATTCAGCAGCTGAATAACCTCGGGTTCGGCACCTCGGTGCCCTGTATAAGCCCTCCTGATGGCTCTGCGGCGACTCCCATCCCAGCGGCCTCGTGCGCCCAGTTGCTCCAGGACTACCTGACGATCAACCCCCTTTCTGGTTTTCTTTCGCAGCAAAACCAATTGGTGGAGGGCTTCCTTATTAACCAGCTTGAGAATAACGGAGGAGTGTTTCCATTCGACACGCGGCAGTATCTGGGATCGGCTCGCCTCGACCACCGTATCAGCGAGAGCGACCAAATCTTCCTGCGCTACAACTACGGGCATGACCTGGAAGAGTCTCCCGACGTGCAGTCCTTGACCGGCTACTCGCGAGGCAGTTCCATACATACTTACAACGATACGTTGCTGTTCTCATGGTTCCACATCTTCAGCCCGCGGACCGAGAATGAAGTGCGGGCGCAGTATAGCTACAACCACGCAAACGTCATTCCGAACGAGCCCGCCGAGGTGGGGCTTGATATTTTCGGTGTCGCGAATTTGGGAACGAACATCTTTCTGCCTAACTACGAGATGCTGCGGCGCTACGAAATTGCCGACAACCTCACCCTCAGCAAGGGCCACCACACGTTTCGACTGGGCGGGGAAGAGCTGCTGCGGGGCAATCACACTCAGACCGACGTCTTTTTGCCGGGCCGCTTTGAGGTAGGGCCGATTACCGGAGGTGAATTGTCCCCCTGCTTCGACCCCAGCTGGGTGTCCCTCCCCCCGTACCAGAACACACCCCCCGCCAATCCCTGCGGCCTAACCAACGTGCCCGGTACCAACCTGAGTTCGCTGCAGGCTTTCTCCCTGCAGATCCCCACTATCTTTGAAGACGGATTTGGCACGCCCACCTACTCAAAAGTCCGACCCTTCACCGCCGCGTATTGGCAAGACACCTGGGCCGTGAAACCCAACTTCACTCTTACCTACGGCATCCGCTATGAACTGGACTCGCAGTACGCTCCTTTGCGCACTCCCTGGCACAACTTTGCCCCCCGTGTTTCGTTCGCGTGGGACCCCTTCGCCGACCACAAGACCGTGATCCGGGCGGGATACGGAATTTTCTATGGAAATATTTACGACGCCATTCCGGGTGTAGATCTGGCGCTGGGCGCTCTGAACAAGAATAACTCTGCGGTCGAGAACACCTTGCCCTATGCCAGTAACTACCCAGGCAGTCAGGTTAATAACCTGGTTGCCACCTGCGGCCTCCAAAAGGGAGGCGTGCCGCTTACCGGCTACTTAGGCAACGGCACGAGCCCTTGCAACCGGCAAGTCGGTATTTATATAGATCCGATTGATCTGGGAACGCTCCTCCCCGGCAGTTCGAACTCGAATGCCCAGGTTATCTTCCAGAATCTGTTTGCCCAAGGAAATCCCGGATTCAGCGGGGGAGTAAACAATGGGGGAGTGATTGGCTGTACCACGCCGTCCCCCGGCAATTATGGCTGCATCACCGCGGCCGACCTGACCGCGGCATCCAATAACTTCTTCGTCCCCACCAATAACGGCCAGGTTCCAATCCTAAGCGTATTGTTCAGCAACCAGGTTAATTATCAGAGCCCTTACTCGCAACAAGCTGAGTTTGGCATTGAGCGGCAGCTCGGCCCCGGTTTCTCGGTTGCCCTCAGCTACATCTATTCGCACACCGTCCATCTCCCGGTGGCAATTGACACCAACCTCAAGGATCCGGGTTTTGTGCAGGCCACCCTGGCCAACGGAAAAACGGTCTCCTACCGGGACTGGAATCCTAGTTTGACAATTGACCCCCTTTACCAGACCACAATGGCCTGCGCCGCGAGCCCCTTGAATTGTTTCTACAGCCCGTATATTGCCCAAAACAACCAATACACGTCGGCAGGCTCCGCCCTTTATCAGGGCGGCATTGTCGAAGTCAAAAAGCAGTTCAACAAGACGACCGCGATCTTTGCCAATTACACCTACAGCAAAGCCATCGACACCACCACAGACTTCAACAGCGACTACGGACCGCAGGACAACCTGGACCTGAATGCGGATCGCTCCGTGTCGAATTTCGATGAGCGGCATAAAGTGGTCATCGCGGGCGTCCTCGATAGCCCCTGGAGAGGCGCATTGTCGGGCTTCGAAGTGGCGCCGATTTTCAACTACAACAGCGGGCATCCTTTCAATTTGCTGAGTGGAGAGCCCACCAATGGTGACAATCACCCCACCAATGGCCGCCCCATCGGCGCCCCCCGCAACTCAGGCCTTGGTCCGAATTACGTCGACTTCGACGCGCGCTTGAGCTGGCATCACAAAGTGGGCGAGAAAAGCAATCTCGTAGTTACGGCGGAAGGATTCAACATCGCAAACCGGACCAACTATGGCAGCGTGAACAATCAGGTGGGCCCGCT
>JBEKED010000069.1:0-13620 GCA_050014035.1 Terriglobales bacterium | reverse complement strand
GTCAGCGTGAAATGATGCGGCGTAACCTCGAACGTGACACGCGCTTTGGCGCGCTTGCCGCGGCGCACACTTTTCAGCGCGTCGGCCGTGGAAAGATGGGCGACGTGCAGGCGGGCATTGGGGATGTGCATGGCGAGCTGCACGTCACGCTCGACGATCGACGCTTCGGCGGCTGCGGTCATGCCGCGCAGTCCGAGACGGAACGAGCGCGCCCCCGCGTGCATCGAGCAATTTTCGGTCATGCGCGTGTCTTCGGCGTGTTGTACGACCGGGAAATTCAGCTCTCCGCCCAGAACGAGAGCCTCGCGCATGATGTTGTCATCGAGGATGGGCTTGCCATCGTCGGTGACCGCGATGGCTCCGGCGGTTTGCAGCGCACGAAAATCGGTGAGCGTGGTTCCCTTGCTGGATCGGGTCGCAGCCGCGATGGCGAACACATTGACGACTGCGCCGCGCTCTGGCTGACGCAGCCACTCGACCCACTCGACCGAATCGACTACCGGAATTGTATTCGGCATGGTGCAAACAGAAGTGAATCCGCCAGCAGCGGCGGCGGCGGTGCCCGTCGCGATGGTCTCTTTGTGCGCCTGGCCGGGCTCGCGCAGGTGCACGTGCAGATCGATGAAGCCGGGCGCGACGATGAGTCCGCGAGCATCGAATTTCTCGTCCGCCGCGCCTTTGATTTTGTTCGGAGGCGCTAATTCGGCTACGCGGCCATCTTTCAGCAGCATATCCATGGGCGCGTCGATACGCGCCGCCGGGTCGATGAGGTGGCCGCCTTTAATCAGCAGACTGGTTCTCCGCATACTTGTCCGATTCTTTTCGGGGGCCGTCATCGCATCCTCCCCATGGCCCGCGCCAGAATCGCCATGCGCGTGGGCACGCCGTTGCGTACTTCTTCCAGGATGCGCGCCTGGGCGCCGTCGGCGACTTCGCTGGTCAATTCCAGGCCACGAATGATGGGACCGGGATGCATGACCATGGCATCTTTTTTCGCCATCTTCAAGCGGGACGGGTTCATCTGGTAACGCGCAATGTATTCGGCGAGGTCGATCTTCATCCCGGCAAGCCGCTCGGTTTGCACGCGTAACAGCATGATTACATCGGTGCCGCGCAGGGCGTCTTCAATGTGGCGGGTTACGCGCACGCCGGGCGCGAGGGTCGCGGCAATCTCGGGCACCAGTTCCGGCGGACCGCAAAGAATAATCTTTACTCCGAATTTGCTTAACAGATGGCACGCCGAGCGCGCCACGCGGCTGTGAAAGATGTCGCCGACAATCGCGACCTGCAAGCCTTTGAAAGTTTTCTTGTTGCGGAGAATCGTGTAGGCGTCGAGCAGCGCCTGCGAGGGATGCTCGTGCAGTCCGTCTCCGGCGTTGATCACGGGCACGTCGAGGTGCTGCGCCATCAGGTAGGGGGCGCCGGCGTTGGGATGGCGAATGACGATGATGTCGGCGCCCACGGCGCTCACCGTGTATCCCGTGTCGAGCAGCGACTCGCCTTTTTCAATGCTCGAACCGAAGGATTGGATGAGGACGGTGTGAGCGCCCATTACTTTGGCGGCGGTCTCAAACGAACTCCGGGTGCGAGTGGAGGCCTCGTAGAAAAGAAGAAACACGCGCTTCCCCTTGAGTATGGGGCGAGGCTTGTCCGGATTCATGCGCCGGGCAAACTTCAACAGTTTCAGGATCTCGGCTGCTTCCAGGTGCTCGATGCCGAGCAGGGAACCGCGCGCTGGATTCATAGTTGATTTGTAATTGGCAATTTGTAATTTGTAATTGAAAACCGGGTTGGGTATCGCGTGTTCTCAAATTACGAATTACAAATTAGCAATTACAAATTGCTCTGCTGTTTTTCCATCAACAAGACTTTCTCCGCGTCATCGACCTCCCGGAGTTTTACCTCGACAATCTGATTTTCGGTGGTCTGCACCGTCCTTCCAATAAATGCGGCTTCAATCGGCAACTCGCGATGGCCGCGATCGATCAATACGCACAACTGCAGGCGCTTGGGACGGCCCGAGCGAAACAGGGCGTCCATGGCGGCGCGGGTGGTGCGACCGGTATAGAGCACGTCGTCCACCAGCACCACCGATTTGCCGGTGATGGGAATTTCCAACTCCGTTTTCTGCACTACCGGCTTGGAATCGAGAGTGGAAAGATCATCGCGATAAAGCGTAATGTCAAGCGTGCCGACCAGCACCGGCTTCTTTTCGATGCGTTGAATAATTTTCGCCAGCCGCTCGGCCAGCGGAACGCCGCGGCGGCGGATGCCGACCAGCGCCAGATCTTCGACACCATTATTCTTTTCGAGAATTTCATGCGCCAGCCGGATCAAGGTGCGCTCCACCTCGGAGGCCGACATGAGCTGGGCTTTCTCGCGAATCTCTACGGGCTGCTTGGGCGCGCGTAAATTCATAAACGCTGCATCATACGCGTGCGGATGAGGTGAGAGCAAGGCGAGGCTAAAACCCGCGTCGATTGCGGTCCGATTAGAGCCGGGGGTTGCTCGGCCGCAGAAACACCGAAGTTAGCGCCCCGCCAACAGCCGAGAGCGCCAGGGCAATGATAAAGAATGACGCCAGGCCCTGCGGAGTGAACAGGCTGTGGATGCTAGTTTGAAATTCCGGTGCCGCCGTATTGATTCCGTACCTCTGAGCTACCTTCACTATGCTATCGATGCACTCCTGCTGGGCATGAAAAACGATAATCGGGATGGTGAAGAGAGCGTTGACGGCGAACACCACGATACCCGCCGCGCCTCCGAGTCGCGCCCCGAGGGCGGGCGGGAGGACGATTCTGCTTTCACGACGGTAAAAATAGACAGCCAGGGCTCCGGTCAACACGATTCCGAGAAATGGAATCATCCCGATGAAAACGCCGAGCACGCCGGCCTTGAGCGCGGCACGGACGGCGATTCCCCGGTCCATAGATCCGGGCATTGTTCCGGACATTGTTCCGGGCGTGGTTCCGGGCTTCGCGCCCATGCGGCTGAATTCCGCGCCTGGAGCATTCTCCGGAGAAACCTCGTCCGGCGCGGGATTCAGGCCTGCGGTGACTCCGGCATCCGGAACCGCAATCTGCACATGGATCTGGGGAGCGCGGCATTGCGGGCAAAACGGACGGCCGTCCTCGACCGTGGTCCCACATTGTTGGCAGGGGTGCTCCACGTCTTTGAAACTAGCGCACAACGAACCGCGAGAGCAAGGCGGAGCGAGAGATCATTGAATCATTGAATGATTTAGCCATTGAGTCATTAGAGCCGTATTTCCCACCGGATTGCGCAATGACTCAATCATTCAATCGCTAAATCACTCAATGGCTTCGATCAAATCGTGTCGTCCTTGCCGGTGTGCACGCGTACATACACAAGGGCAAAGTGGGATCCATGGCCGCTGGGTTTGACCGAAACGATATGCTGGTTCTCGTCGGTCCCAACCTTCAACTCCACCGAGTCGCCGCTGCCGTTGTCACTGTCACAGGAAACGGGCTTGGAACCTTCCTCTTTGTCTTTGCCCTTGTAGTTCGCGTGGCCTCCGTTCCAGTCACCGTGGCACTGGATGGGCTTGCCATACTTCTGCAGTTCTTTGGTGTAGTAGGCGATGAGTTTGTCGGGAGCATCGTCGGAAACGAATTCCGCGGCGACAACTTTCAACGAGAATCCGGCGATGGAGAGATTTACATTGGCGCTCTTCTCGTCGTCGCTTTTGTCTTTTGGCGCGGGTCGGGCGCCGGGATAGACTGTCAGCCCGGAATCGCGAATATCGGCTTGTTCGCTCACGTGCAAATCGCCCAGGGGAGATTTGATGTCGACATTCTTGTCGCCGTCTTTGCCTTTGTCGTTGGTGCTGATGCTGCAAGCGGGAAGCACGCAAAGGGCGGCAATGCACGCGCTGAGGGAAAGCTTAGCGATAACGCTGCGGCTGAAACTCATACGACTGCACGGCTTTTGGTTGAACGTCTTATGGCTGAGCGTCTTATTGTTGAGCGTCTTATGGTTGAACGTTTTATGGTTGAACATGGGAGGAATCTCCTGAGCTGGGTTGAGCTGAGTTTGCCCGAGCGGGGCGTTCGATCCCGTCGCCGCGGGATGCGATGCCTGGAATCGTAACCGGCAGATGACCGCTGATCGGGATCTCGCCGAAGATCGCTTGCACGGCAGCGGTTTCCGACACGGTTACGTTGGAGAACGCGCACAGATAATTCTCGATCGCCGGGAAATCCTGGACCAGGTAAGGATTGCCCATGGCAAGTACAACGGTGCGGCGGGCGGCGCGGTCGAGGATCGCCGTGAGTAAAGACGCTGTAGCGTTGTCCATGGCCACGGAATTTTTCAACCCTCCACCGGCGGCGCGCACAGCTTTACCCGCGGTCGGAATCACATAGACCGCGGCGATCACCTGCTCCGCCGCTTCCACCGCTTCGACCACCGATGGCTTCATGCCGGCTGCCGAGCGCGCATCGGCATAGATTACGCGGGCGTCGGGCACACGGGCTAGAATCTGATGTTCGAGCATACGTCCGGAGTCGGTGCGCAGGTCGTCGGAGAAAATCAACACTACAAGACGATTGCCCGCCTCTGTCAAGGATTGATACGGAAGCGCGGCCTCCTGAGTTCCAACAGAAGTTGACTGCAACGGAATGACTTTGCCATTGTCGCGGACCAGGGTGATGGCTTCGTCGGCAATGCGCTGGCCCTCCGCAAGATTCTCCGGTTTTGCGACCTCGCTGGAGAGTTGACTGAGATCCACCAGCCGCGCCTTGTTTAGACCGAGAGACGCCTTTAGTTCCAGAATCTTACGCACCGATTGATCGAGGCGATCACGGCTGATTTCGCCGCTGCGGACGGCGTGCAGCATCGACTGGTAGCTGGCTTCGAGGTTGGCGGGAATGATGAGAACGTCATTGCCCGCGAGGAAGGACTCAACCGCGGTGCGGCCAATATCTTTCGCATACAGGCGCGTCAACCCGGCCATGTCAAGGGCATCGGTGACAACGATTCCCTTGAATCCCATCTCTTCTCGGAGCAGTCCGTCGACCATCGCCTTGGAGGTTGTGGCAACGCGATGGGGCTCGGAATCGAGAGCGGGAACGGTGACGTGCGCTACCATCACGGCATCCACACCGGCCTCGATGGCGCGCTTGAACGGCGGCAGTTCAACCGCATTGAGCCGCTCGCGATCGCCCGTGACCTGCGCTAGGCCGAGATGCGAATCGGTTGCGGTGTCGCCGTGTCCGGGAAAATGCTTGGCCGTGACCGCCATGCCGCCTTCGTGAGCTCCCCGAATGTAGGCTGCTACGAAATCGCCCACCTGCTGCGGATCGCCGCCGAAGGAGCGCGTGTTGATGATGGGATTCGCGGGATTGGAATTCACGTCGGCATCGGGAAAGAAATTCCATTGCACTCCGATGGCCCGGGCCTCGAGCGCCGTGATGCGTCCGAAGGTTGCGGCATTTTCCGGTTTGCCGGTTGCTCCAAAAGCCATCGCGTGAGGAAAAACGGTGGTGCCATTCAGACGCATGGACACGCCGCGCTCAAAATCTGCCGCAACAATCAGGGGCAGCTTGGATGTGCGCTGCAAGCGGTTGAGCAGTTCGGCGGCCACATAAGGCTGGCTCTTGAGGAGGACCGGGCCCTCCACCGGGACGGTCATGACCAGCGATCCGATGTGATACTTGGTGACGCTGTCCCGCAGCTGAATCCATTTGGGGTCGGCATCATTCAGAAATTGCGCCAGCACTTTGATCCCGAAGAGTTGTCCAACTTTTTCTTCGGGCGACATCCTGCGCAGCGTTTTGTCGGCCCACTTCCGGCCGGGTTTGTCGAGATGCACCGGCTCAGGCTGTTGAAACCGGTCGCGGCTTTTGTCTTTAGCAAAACAGAGTGCCGCAGTGAGCAGCAGCGCGATCAGCAGCCGATGTCGGAGCATCCCATTGACAATAACAAAAGTCAGGCGGCACGTCCTTCGGTCTTCGGCGTTGAATCGCGTGTAACTTTTCGGCCGTTCGTGGATACCTATTACGAGAACGTAATTTCCAGCAGGAATTCGGGTGTATTTCCTATCCGTCTGAATCTGGTTGTTCCGTACCAAGGAGGAGTTATGGCAACAATTGCTGCGCCAAGAATCCAAGCTTCGAGTGCGACACCCGTCGCGCCGTGGTGGCATACCGCGCTGCTCGTAGCATTATTTCTGGGACTCGCGCTCAGCGGAGCGTTTTTTCAGCGGCACGCTCGCTCCGAGTCAGGAGGCCTGCAGCAGAACCCGCACCTCGTGCGGCTCTACCTTTCGCTCATCGCGATGGAGTGGGGACTCGTCTATTACGTGTGGAAGGGCTTGCACAGGACGGGAACGAAACTAAATGAACTGATTGGAGGGAAGTGGGCAAACATCAAAGACGTGCTGGTGGATGCCGGTCTCGCCCTCGGTTTATGGACAATCTGGAAGCTCGTTGAGACCGGCTGGGATCGCTGGCTTGGGACCGGCCATGCTGCGTCCATACAAACTTTGTTGCCGCAACGTGCGCTGGAGATTCTTCTGTGGATCGGGGTGTCGATGAGCGCGGGATTCTGCGAAGAGCTGGTTTTTCGCGGCTACTTCCAGAAACAATTTCATGCCTATACCGGCAGCATCTGGTTGGCGTGTTTGTTGCAAGCCTTGCTCTTCGGAATTGGTCACGGCTACCAGGGGGTCGGCGCCTGCGTGAGGATCGCGGCCTATGGCGCGCTGTTTGGATTGCTGGCGTTCTGGCGCGGGAGTCTGCGGCCGGGCATGATCGCGCATGCCGCAACCGACATTCTCAGTGGCATCTTTGGAATTTAGTTGCGGATTCCAGCTGCGCTTTGGCAAGAGCGCGCACTGGTATAACTTTCTCGACGGATTGTTCTCTCGATGGACAGCACCTGTGAAACGACTAAATGACCGACTTCAGCTCACTCTACAAGCAATACGCGCCGGATGTGTACCGTTTTGCGCTGTACTTGTCGGGCGAGCACGGCGATGCCGAAGACATCACTTCCGAAACGTTCGTGCGAGCATGGACTGCGCCCGAACCGATCAGAATGGAAACGGCAAAGGGCTACTTGTTCGCGATTGCGCGCAACTTGTTTCTGCAAGGGCTGCGAAAAAAATCGCGCCATGTGGCGCTGGACGAAAATTTACGCGCACCAGGAGCCAGCCCTTACACGCAGGCTGAGGGGAAACAAAAGATGCAGTTCCTGCTTGCGCAACTTCAGGAACTGCCGGAGGAAAGCCGCGCCGCGCTGCTGATGCGCGCGGTGGACGGAATGGCTTACGACGAAATTGCGCGGGCGCTGGGAATTTCGCTCGCGTCGGTAAAAGTGAAAATTCATCGCGCACGGCTCGCGCTGGCGGGAATCCGAAACCCCCAGCCAGGGCGGGATGCGAGTGGCCCCGAGGAAACAAAGTGAGGTGTCAGAAATGAATGTTACACGCGAAGTGATTTTGGATCTGTTGCCGGTATATCTTGCGGGCGAAGCAAGTCCTGCGACGCGCGTGTTGGTGGAAGAGTACCTGAAACAGGACGCAGAACTGGCACAGCGCATTCGCCTGCAAATAACGGACGGTTTGGCGTCCGCCGCGCCTTCCGCGCTTCCGCCTGATTTGGAGTTGCGCTCGCTCCGCCGCACGCGCAACCTGCTGGGCTGGCAGAAGTGGCTGTTCGGCTTGGGAATCACCTTCACCGCGTTGTCATTCAGCAGCGAGATTTCTTTTCGCGACGGTGGCATCAGGGAATTCCATTTCCTTTTCCGCGATTTTCCGGTTTTGTTCGGAACCCTTGCCGTGTTGGCGGTTGTCTGCTGGGTCGGCTATTACGTGATCCGGCGCCGCCTGCGCACGAGCTGAACTTCGCGGCTGCTGCGATCAAATCTCCCGTTCGACGAGTGCGATGGCTTCTGCCTGAATCGCTGGGTCGTCGCCAAATCCGGCTAGCCAATGCACGTCAGGCTCCCGCCGGAACCACGTGATCTGACGCTTGGCATAGTTGCGATGCGCCTGCTGCGCTTCCGCCAGAGCCGACTCTCGAACTACTCCGCCGCGCAAAAACTGCATCGCCTGCTTGTATCCGAGCGAGGCGAGCGGGCGCGCATGGTCGCCATACTTTGCGAGAAGTTTTTCTGTTTCGGCGATGAGTCCCTCGTCAAACATTTTTGCCGCCCGCTGGTTGATGCGCGCGTAGAGAGCCTCGCGCTCCGGATTGAGTCCGAAACGAAGAATGCGAAAGCCGAGCAACGGTTCGCGTCCCTGCTGCCAAAGTTCGGTCATATTCCGGCGCGAGGTCTGGCGCGAAGTCCGGTGCGAGGTCAGACACACCTCGATCGCCCGGATCACCTTGGGAGTGTCGTTGGCGTGAATGCGCTCGGCGGCGGAAGCGTCGAGCCGGCGCAGAATGCGATGCAAATGGCCAGGGCTGTGCTTCTCCGCTCGAGCGCGTAGTCGATCGCGCAGATACTCAGAGCGCTGCGGACCGGGAAAAAGCCCTTCGAGCAAGGCACGCAGATAAAGTCCAGTGCCTCCGCTGACGATGGGCAAATGCCTTCGCTGCTCGTTTTCGTTTCGACCGGCTGCATCCCAAGGGATCTCGCGCTGGGCAATCTCGCGCAGAATTTGCCGCGCCTGGCGCGAATACTCCCCTGCGCTGACGTCGGCGAGTGGATCAACGCAATCGAGCAGGTGATGCGGAATTTCCGCGCGTTCGGCGGCGCTGGGCTTGGCTGTGCCGATCTCAAATTCGCGGTACATTGCCACCGAGTCGCAGTTGACGATTTCTCCCTGAAATCGACGGGCAATCGCCAGTGCCAAGCCGGTCTTCCCGCTCGCCGTGGGACCAAGCACCACGACGACCAGGGGCTCACGATCCGGCTTCGGCAAACCAGGCAACCTCGGCAAGGTCAGCGCGCGCTCCACGGAATGTACCGCCAGTAGCGGGTAATGGTGAGAATAAGGAGTAGAACCGCCATCAGAAGCAACCCAGTGGCTTCGGCGGCGTACGTCGCATGGTGATGCCGATGCTTGTTGTCCGGATGAGGATCGTCGGCAGGCTTCGGCGGGACGGGGGAGTTCACGCGGCTATTGTAGCTTTTTTCGGTCGTCGGTCGTTGGTCGTTAGTCGTTAGCGAACGTCGCGGGCAGATATCGCGAGCGAACGGTTGCACGAGGCATGACACTGCGGCTGCGGAACTACGCCAGCAGTTTCGCCGCTTCTTTGGCGTAGTAAGTCAAGATCATGCTCGCCCCGGCGCGGCGGATCGAGATGAGCGATTCCATCATCACGCGCTCGCGGTCGATCCAGTTATTGCGGGCGGCGGCTTCGATCATCGCGTACTCGCCCGATACCTGGTAAGCCGCCAGCGGCAGGTCGAATCGGCGGTGAGCGGCGGCAATCACGTCGAGGTAGGGCAGGGCCGGCTTCACCATGATCATGTCGGCGCCCTCTTCGATGTCCAGTTCGATCTCGCGCATCGCCTCGCGTACGTTGGCCGGGTCCATCTGGTAGGACCGGCGATCTCCAAATTGCGGCGCGGAATCGGCGGCTTCGCGGAACGGGCCATAAAAGCCGGAAGAGAACTTCGCCGCATAAGAGAGAATCGGCGTATTTTCGAAGCCCGCCTGGTCGAGAGCTGTGCGAATCGCCCCCACCCGGCCGTCCATCATGTCGGAGGGCGCGATGACATCCACGCCCGACCGCGCCAGCGAAACGGAGGTGCGTGCCAGCAATTCCAGGCTTGCGTCGTTTACGATCTCGTACTCCGCGGTGGCAGGTGGCGCCGCCGCTGCCGCGCCCAACGACTGCGGTTCGGCTTTCACGATTCCGCAGTGCCCATGCGACATGTACTCGCACAGACAAACATCACCCATCACCACCACGTCTCGCACCTCGCTCTTGATGGCGCGCGCGGCTCTCTGGACAATGCCGTCCTCGGCCCACGCGCCAGTGGCTACTTCATCTTTTTTCTCCGGCAGCCCGAATAAAATGATCGCGAGCACTCCGAGCGCGCGCGTCGCACGCACTTCTTTCACGGCCTCGTCCACCGAGAGGTTGAAGACGCCGGGCATGGAGCCCACTTCCTTCCGGATTCCAGTTCCGGGGCAAATAAAAAGTGGATACACAAAGGATTCGGGCGTCAACCGGGTTTCGCGGACCAGGGAGCGCAGAGTTTCAGTGCGCCGCAAACGGCGCATGCGGTTAGCTGGGAAGGCCATAGCACGGCAATTTTAGCAGTTGCGGCGGAAACCGCGACCCGCTCGATCACCGCTTGCCGTGACCGCTATCACGTCGCACCAGACCGCATTCATGGTCAGGGGCCTTACTTCGGTAATCTTTGGTAACCACGTCCGTGATCTAAACATCTGGTCGCGAACGTCATATGATGCAAGCTGGTGTCTCGAAACCACATCTCGGCGCTCCTCTCGGGAACTGGTCTGCTGCTGGCTTTTGCTCTGGCCCCGGCCGTGTTTCCCAGCGCCTTTTTTCGCGCCGCCATGGGGAACCTGGTTCCGCTTCTGGTCTTGCTGGCTGCTTTCGCCTTCTCCGCCAGAAACGCTCTCGACAGCCGCGGCCATACCCGCCTGTTCTGGGGCCTGATGGCGATCGGCATGGCGATGTGGAGCTTCAACCAGGCAGCCTGGGCATGGTTTGAGGTGATCGCGCGCCAGCCACTTCCCGACGCCTTTTTCGGCGACATCGTGCTGTTTCTGCACGTTGTACCCATCATGGCGGCGGTGGCCATTCGTCCCCATCAAACCGATGAGCGCGATGGCATGCTGCCCAGCGCTTTGGACGTCTGCATCCTGCTGGTGTGGTGGATCGTGGTTTACGCCTTCTTTGTTTTTCCCGAAGAATACCTGGTCACGAATATCCCGGTGTACAACTTGCGCTGGGACATTCTGTATCTGGTCGAAGGCGTCATGCTGATCGCCATTTCCGCTTCCGCATTCTTCACCAGTTCCGGTCCATGGCGCGCCCTCTATCGCAACATTTGTTTCGCCAGCATTCTTTATACTTTCGCTGCGGAAGTCATGGATTCCGCCATTGTGCGCGGCATCTACCACAGCGGCGGGATTTATGACGTTCCCTTCCTCGCTGCCGCGCTGGCCTTTCTGTGGATCTGCATCTCCGGCCGGCGCTGTCTTGGTGACACCCAGAGGATGCCCGCGAGCCCCCACGTCCGACGTCCCGTGGCTCCTCAGCTGGCGAAGCTCGCCTTGCTCTCTCTCCCGGTGATGGGATATTGCGCGCTTTTCCTGAGCCACGAGCAGTTTTATCTGCGCCAGATTCGCTTTACCGTGGCCATGAGTGGCGTCGGCGTGCTGGCCTTTGTGGTTTGCCTCAAACAGCACCTGATGGACCAGCGACTTCTGCACTTGCTCAAGGATTCGCGCAAGAGCTTTGACAATCTCCAGCGCCTGCAGGGACGAGTGATCCAACAAGCGAAGCTGGCTTCGCTCGGAGAACTGGTTGCGCTCGCCGCCGGCGAACTGGAGTACCCACTCTCGGCGATCCTGAGCAGTTCCGAACGCATGGCCGCCAGCAGCAATCTGAGTCGTGAACAACTGGCGAACGCGCAGAAAATCGGGCAGCAAGCCCGACGCACTCGCGAACTGGTCAATGATCTGCTCGCCTTTGCGCAGCAAACTCCGGGAGAAAAGAGTCCTCTTGAACTGAAGCCTTTGTTACAGCGCGCGCTGCAGATGGAAGGGTTCAAGCTCGAAAACAAGAGGATCAGCCTGACCGTGGAAAGCGACGACAAAACCCCGTTGCCGCGCGTCCTCGGCAATGCCAATCAGTTATTGCAGGCATTTCTTCAGATCGTCGAAAACGCAGTGGATGCATTGCAGGAGGTGGGCGGCGGACGCCTGCAAGTCTCGCTGTGGCGCGAAGGCAATGAGGTGGCAGTCCAGTTCGCCGACTCCGGCCCCGGCCTGCGCAATCCCGAGCGCGTTTTCGATCCTTTCTACACCACCAAGCCGGTCGGCAAAGGCACCGGGCTCGGACTAAGCGCCACCTACGGAGTAATCCAGGACCACAAGGGACAGATCACCTGCTTCAACCGCCCCGAAGGCGGAGCTGCATTTGAAATTCGGCTACCCGTGCTCAAAGTGACCGCGCCCCTGGCCGAAGTTGCCCGCGCATAGATCGCGTGCGTGTAGGGCGAGCGCCCGCGCCCGCCTCCGCTCTCTATCCTCCGCTCGCTACAATCGCATCGGCTACTCGCGCCGCCTCGACCGCAAAGCGCACATCGTGGGTTCGGATGATGTGTGCACCCTTCAAGATCAAAAGCGCTTCTGCCGCTAGCGTTCCGTAAAGCCGATCGGCCACGCCCGCATCCTCGCCGTCGCGCGCCAACAATCGCCCAATGAATGACTTTCGCGACACTCCCGCCAGCAGCGGAAATCCCGTTTGCTGCAACTCGCCGAAGTGCGCCAGCAGTGGATAATTCTCCTCGAAGCGCTTTCCGAATCCAAAACCGGGATCGAGCACCAGGTGATCGCGCTTGATGCCCGCTAGAGTTGCCGTCTCGGCCCACTGTCGCAAATCGCGCTTCACTGCCAGCACCGGATCGCCAATCGGCGGCAATGCCGCCCACTCCGCCGGCCGGCCGCGCGTGTGCATCAGCACCGCTCCCACTTTGAGTTCGGCCAGCGTTTTCGCCATCTTTGGATCCCATCGGAATCCGCTCACATCGTTGACCACCTCGGCCCCGAGTTCCACCGCCGCCCGCGCCACGCTGGCCTTGTAGGTGTCGACGCTGACTACTGCCGCCGGACGTCGCCGCTTCAAATCGCGGATCACCGGCAGCACCCGCCTCCGCTCTTCTTCTTCCGAAACTGGTTCCGCTGCTCCGGGGCGCGTCGATTCTCCACCCACGTCGATGATGGACGCGCCTTCGTCCAGTAACTGCTCGGCACGAAGCACGGCCTTTTCCGCGTCGATGAAGAGTCCGCCGTCGGAAAACGAGTCGGGAGTTACATTTACGACGCCCATAATTAGGGTGCGCCGCCCTAACTCCAGGACGCGAGAGCCTACATTCCACTGAAAGATCGCCCGCATATGGCTGCCATTCTAGAACGAGTTGATTTTTTGCGGATGCTACAATCCAGCTAATGTCTCGCCGGCGGTCAGTTGCGCGTCTCGTTCCGATCATCCTTCTGCTGGTTGCGCCGCTGCTGGCCGCACCCGTTAAACCGCTGCCGGAGCGCATTGCCGCCGTGCTGAGCGCCCCCGACCTTGCCCGCGGCTTCTGGGGAATTGAGGTTGTTTCGCTGCCGTCCGGCCCGTCCGACAAAGCGTCCGATAAAACGCTGGGCAAAACGCTGTACTCGCAAAATGCCGACAAGCTCTTCACCCCCGCCTCGAACACAAAGCTCTTTACGACCGCCGCAGCGCTGGCGCTGATTGGTCCCGACTACAAGTTCCGCACCACGGTCGAAACCACCGGCACTCTCGACCGCTACGGCCGGCTGAACGGAGATCTCGTGCTGGTCGGCCGCGGCGATCCCAATCTTTCGGGGCGCGAACTTCCCTACGACCTCAAAACGCAGCGCAACGACGATCCCATTCAGGCCCTGGAAGCTCTCGCCGACGCGCTCGTGCAAAAAGG
>JBEKED010000068.1:0-13652 GCA_050014035.1 Terriglobales bacterium | reverse complement strand
AGGCCTCACCCAGCGCGATTCCTACGTCTTCCACGGTGTGGTGCTGATCCACATCCAAATCGCCGTGGGCAGCAAGTTTCAAATCGAAGCCGCCGTGACGCGCAAATAATTCCAGCATGTGATCGAGAAAATGGATTCCGGTGGAGACTTCGTACTTGCCACGGCCCTCGATGATGAGTGCGATTTGTATTTCTGTCTCGGCCGTTTTGCGATGCAGTTTGGCTTTCCTCATGGTCGCGCTCCGGTCGAAACCGGCGTCTGGGATTTTCCGAGTAACCCGATCTGAGTGACTACGGCGCGTACCGCCAGCATGAGAGTCTGGGTGTGTTCGTCGGTTCCGACGGTGAGGCGGACGCAGCCTTCGCATCCGGGATCGGAGTGCCGGTCGCGCACCAGAATTCCGCGCGCGCGCAACTCTTGCACGAATTCGGCGTGGGCTGCGCCGATGTGGACAAGAACAAAATTCGCGTGGCTCGGCCAGCAACGCATGGCGAGACTGGCAAGTTCCACTTGTAATCTCTCGCGATTGCGGCGCACCTCGGCGACATAGCGGTTGATGTATTCCTGATCGTGAATCGCCTCGGGCAGAACGGCGAGCGCGGCCACATTGACGTTGTAGGGCGAGGCTACGCGGCGAACCATCGCGATTTGCCGGGCGTCGCCCGCGAGGACTCCGATTCGCAAACCGGCGAGGCCGTAGGCCTTGGAAAAAGTACGCGCCACGAAAAGATTTGGTGTTTGCCGGGTGCGGTCGATTAGCGTTTCTCCGTAGAATTCGAAATACGCTTCGTCGACAAGGACAGCCGCTTGCGGCGCGGCCTGGGCAATCTGCAGCAGAGTATTGCCCGCGACCACGGCGCCGGTGGGATTATTCGGGTTCGCCACGGCGATGAGACGTGTGCGGGGGCTGATTTGCGCCAACAGTTCCTCGGTGGGGAAGGCAAAATTGTCTCCGGCGCGAACTTCGATCACCTTTGCGCCTTCGGCCAAAGCAAAGATCGCGTACATGGCAAAGGTCGGAACAACGATCAGCGCTTCGTCGCCGGGATCAAGATAGGTGGAGCAGAGCAGATGAATCGCTTCATCGACACCATTGGTGAGCAGGACTTGCGCCGGATCGAGGCCGAGAAAACGCGCAACTATTTCTTCCACGGGCTCGCGCTCGGGGTAACGCGCGAGGCCGTCGGCGTCGAGCGACCGGAGTTTTGCCAACACGCGCGGTGAACAGCCGACTGTACTCTCGTTGAAGTCGAGGCGCAATCCGGTTCGGTTCGCCAGCGGGGGCCGATAGACGTGCAATTTCTTGACCGCGTCGCGCGCCTCAAGCATTCGAGCACCTCACGCGGAACGCTTCCGCGTGCCCTTTCAGGCCCTCGGCGTTGGCCAGGGTAATACCGGCCGGACCGATGCGGCGAATTCCCTGGCGCGAAACTTGCTGGCATCCAATGACGCGCACAAAATCCAGCACGCTGAGACCGCCGCGCACGCGCGCCATTGCCGCCGTGGGCAGCACATGGTTCGGCCCGGATACGTAGTCGCCCGCAGCTTGTGGGGTGAACTCATCGAGGAAGACCGCGCCGGCATGCCGCACGGCGGGCGCCAGCGCAGCGGGGATTGTGAGATGCTCGGGCGCGATGCGATTCGCGATTTCGATGGCCTGCTCGAGCGAAGCGGTCAGCAAAATCGCGCCGCGACGGGAAAGCGACTGGCTAGCGATTGGGTTCGCACGGGTGCGCGTTTGCACTTCGTTTTGAACGTCTTTCGCCAACGCTGGCGAGGTCGTGATAAAAACGCAGAGCGCATCGGGATCGTGTTCCGCCTGCGCTACCAGGTCGGAAGCGATGCAGGCTGGATCGCCGTCCGCGCTGATGACCACCGCTTCGGTGGGACCCGCCAGAAATTCAATGGCGCAATCGAAGGCCACCAGTTTTTTGGCTGCGGTCACGTAGAGATTGCCGGGACCGACGATCTTGTCTACGCGGGGAATTTCTTTCGTTCCGTAGGCCAGGGCAGCAATTGCCTGCGCTCCGCCGATGCGGTAGAACTCGCGCACGCCGAGGAATGCAGCCGCTGCCAACGTTGCCTGCGCTGGGCGCGGAGACACCACGCGAATCTGCTGCACACCGGCGACCTGCGCGGGAATCACGGTCATGAGTACGGTCGACGGCAAAGGATAGCGGCCGCCGGGAATATAGCATCCCACCGACGCGAGCGGCCGCACCATCTGGCCGACGCTGACGCCCGGTTCGATTTCGCGGAGCCATTCGTTACTGCCATCTCTATTTCCGCGGGGCGCTTGCCACTCCGCATAACGGCGGATGTTGCCGGCGGCGTGTTCAATCGCCTGCTGCAATTCGGGGGCGGTTTGCTCCCAGGCGCGATGCATCTCGTCTTCGGGGACGCGGAGTGGATCGTCCTTGCGCAGTCCGTCCCAACGCGTGGCGTAGCGGCGAAGAGCGCGATCTCCGTTGCGGCGGACGTCCTCTACGATGCGGCGGACGGCGGGCTCGACATCGGCCAGATCGGTCGCGCCGCGCCCGGCTAGCGCGGTTACCAGACTGGCCTGCTCGGGGCCTTCGAGAATGCGCATGGCGACTTTGTTATCTTTATTCAGAACGCTATTCAGAACTCTGCTGCGCTTGACAACCTTCTTCTTGCGTCGGGCATCGCTCTTGCTCTTTTCCCGCATCGCCTTGACGCGCATCACAGCACCACCTTGTTCAGCGGATATTCGACGATGCCCTGAGCGTTAGCTTGCTTCAGCTTCGGAATCAGCGACCAGGCGGCTTGCTCTTCAATTACGGTGTTGACTGCGACCCACTCGCCATCGGCCAAGGGCGCAACCGTCGGATTTTGCAGCGCGGGCAGAAGACGAAGGACCGCGGGCAAATCTGTTTTGCGCACGTTGAGCATCAGACCGACGCGTCCCAGGGCGGCGATCGCGCCGCTCAGCATGACGGCCAGGTTTTCAATTTTTTGGCGGCGCGCGGAATCGGCCCAAGCGGCCTGGTTGGCTATCAGTTGCGTGTTCGACTCCAGGAGGGTTTCCAGAATTCGCAGATGATTGGCGCGCAGGGAACTTCCGGTCTCCGTCACTTCCACTATAGCGTCGGCCAATAACGGCGGCTTGACTTCGGTCGCACCCCAGGAGAACTCGACGCGCACGTCAATTTTTCGATTCGCGAAATAATTTCGCGTGAAACTCACCAGTTCGGTGGCAATGATTCGGCCTTGAAGATCTTCCAGCTTCTGGAAGCTTGACTCCTCGGGAACGGCCAACACCCATTTGACCTTGCCCATACTTTGCTTGGCATAAATCAGGTCGCACACCTTGACCACATCGAGGCCGCTTTCGAGTACCCAATCGAGGCCGGTCAAGCCGGCATCGAGAGCGCCGTGCTCGACGTAACGCGCCATCTCCTGAGCGCGAATCAGCATGCAGTCGAGTTCGGGATCGTCGGTGGCGGCGAAATAAGAGCGGGCGTTGGTGTACACGCGCAGGCCGGCGCGGGAGAACAGGCTTAACGTCGCTTCCTGCAAACTGCCTTTGGGAATACCCAGGCGCAATTTCATCGGTTTCCCTTTTCTGACTCTAATCTTTTCTGTGGCAAGCGATCGTTCGCGGGCGCGGCGGCTTTCAGTTGAAGTGGCTCGGTAAAGCAGGAGCGCGTTCCATTGTGGCAGACCTTGCCGTCACCCAAAACGTTGACGCGGAATAGCAGCGCATCTCGGTCGCAGTCGGTCGAGGCGTCAGTTACCTGCAGGCGGTTGCCGGAGGTTTCTCCTTTGGTCCAAAGCTTCTGGCGGGTGCGGCTGTAGAAGGTTACGAAGCCGGTGCTTAGGGTCATCTCCAGCGCTTGCTGGTTCATGAAGCCGAGCATCAACAGTTCTCCGTTGGCGGCGTCCTGAATGACGGCTGGAACCAGGCCTTGCATCTTGTCGAAGTCGATTTCCATTCGACCCTCCTGCTTCTTTATTTCTGTATCTTTGAAAGCTCGTAAAAAGCAAAAACCCGCTGGGCGAGTTGTGCGCCAGCGGGCTTGGATTCCTATGAGTGCTGGGTTATCCGTTATCTCCCGCCGACACGCTCGTCGCATGGTGACGATGGTGATGATGGCGGGACAGCGGAGTCATGATTCCAAAATGCTAGAGCGGTGGGGTTGCGATTGTCAATCGGTTTTAACTCTTTTCTCTGGTATGCTTCTTGGCTCGTCTCTGTCCGCGAAACATTGCGAAGGACTGATACAAACTAATGGCAAGCTCTAATTCTAGCGGCGCAGCCAGTTCGCCCGACCGGATCTGCTCGCGGCATGTGTTCGAGGCGAGGATTCGAATTCGTCTCGAACGGGACGGCAGAAAACTGAACCTGCCGGGGTGGGCGCGCAATCTCAGCGAAAGCGGTCTGGGCGGGTTTGTTGCCGAAGCCCTGAACCTGGGCGAGTTGGTAACTCTGGAAATTCCGCTGTCGGACTCCGACAAACTTGTGATCCCAGCCAAGGTGGTTCGCGCGCTGGGTACGGAATACGGGTTTCAGTTGACCGCCCTGAGCGCGGAGCAGCGCCAGCGGATTCAAGCGGTATTGGAGGGACGGCCCGTTATTCCCTACCACGGCAACCAGCCCTAAGATCTAAGACGGGCGCGATTGCGCCAGCTGAAAAAAGACAAAGCAGGACACTGCGAACTTGCGGTATACCCCGCGCCGGCCGCTTGCTATCCTGATACAAAGGACGATGGCGGCCCCGAAAACCCAGAGCCAGCCGCCGGTTTGCGAGATCGTACCGATGCGAGTGGAGTTCGACATTGTCGCGCAGATTTTTGCCACGCTGTGGGCGCATAAACTGCGCTCGTTTCTCACCATGTTCGGCATCGCCTGGGGAGTCGGCTCTCTGCTGCTGCTGGTCGGCCTGGGCGAAGGCTTCCGAAGCGGCAACAAGCGCAATCTTTCCGAGTACGGCGAAAACATCATGATGCTCTACCCAGGTCGCGCTCCGGCCTTCGAGGGCAGCATGAACTCGGCACGCTACTACCGGCTCACCTATCAGGATTACCTCGACATCCGCAAGGAATCTCCGCACATCAAGGCCATCACTCCCGTTCTTACCACCGACGACGTGCACGCGGTCAGCGAGTTCGCCAGCGCCAGCGGACAACTCACGGGAGCCGAACCGCAATACAATGGAATTCGTTATCTCCCGCTGCTCCAGGGGCGCTGGCTCAACAACCTTGACGAAGTACAGAAACGCAATGTCGTCGTCCTCGGCGACGAGATGAGGCGCAACCTTTTTCCCGGACGCCCTGCCATTGGCTCGTTTATTCTGCTCAATGGCTACCGCTTCGAGGTGGTGGGCACGTTGAAGCGCGTCGGCCGCGGCGACGACAATTCCACCAATACCCGCTGCTACATTCCCTTTCAGGTCATGCGCAGCGCTTTTCCGCTGAAGGGCGAAGAGGCCTTCGACGCGATTTCGTTTCTCAACTATCAGCCGCGCGTGGCCGACGAACATTTAATTGCTCAGGATGAAGCGCGCCGAGTCATCGCCCGCAATCACCACTTCGACTATCACGATGTAGACGCCTTCGAAGGCTGGGACACGGTCAAGCAAGCGCAGATGATGGGCACGATTTTCGATGCGATGAACGAGTTTCTCGGCACGGTCGGCCTGGTCACGCTTGCGCTCGGCGCCATCGGCGTCATCAATATTATGCTGGTCGCGGTCTCCGAGCGCACCCGCGAAATCGGATTGCGCAAAGCACTCGGGGCCACCAACCGCAGTATCATGCTGCAATTTTTCGTGGAAGGCATCTTGCTCACGCTGGTCAGCGGACTCATCGGCATGGCGCTGGCGGGCGGTTTTATGGCACTGCTCGGCAATTACAACGGTCCGGGCGGCTTCGATCCGCCGCGACTCGTTCCCAAAACCGCGATCCTCGCCATCGCCAGCCTCACTCTCGCCGGCGTGGTTGCCGGACTCTATCCCGCGCGCAAGGCTGCACGACTGGAACCGGTGGAGGCGTTGAGGCAAGAATGAAATGGATTTTGTAATTTGGTAATCGGGTAATTTTGTAATCTGAAATCGCGCGTCTTCTGGTTTCAAATTACAAAATTACCAAATTACAGAATTACCAGATCAAACATATGATTCGCGATCTGCTCCAGGAGTCCTACGAGGCCATGCGCCACAACCGGCGGCGCACCGCGCTTACCATGCTGGGCATGGCCTGGGGAATCGCCACGGTGGTCATGCTTCTCGCCTACGGCGATGGCTTCGGCCGCGCCTGCGCTAATATCTTTGCCAACTTCGGAACCAAGCTTTTTATCGTGGTTCCAGGCCGCTCCTCCATGCAATCCGGTGGCGAGAAGGCGGGCGCACTGGTTCGCCTTACGCTTGACGATGTCGATCTGCTCTCCACCAACATCCCGCAGATCACCCACATCACTCCCAGTTGCGGCAAGCAGGCGACCATGCAGTACGACACTCGCTCTTACACTATGCAAGTCGAAGGTGAATACCCCAATACCATTACGATTCGCGCCCTGAGCCTGGCGCAGGGCCGCTTTTACAATCCCGAGGATCAGATGCAGCGCGCGCGCGTCGCCATCATCGGTTCCGACACCAGGGAAAAACTCTTCTCAGGACGCAACGCGTTGGGCGAATATATTCGCATCGACGGCATCAGCTTTGAAGTGGTCGGCGTGCTCGCGCCCAAGATGCAGGCTGGCGACGATAACATCAATCGCATCGTTTACGTCCCCTTCACCACCATGAGCGACCTGAAGGATACGCACTACCTCGACTCCATCTGGTTCAATTACGAAACCAACGACTATCAACGGATCGAGCAATCGGTGCGTTACATCATGGCCGCGCAGCATAAATTCAATCCGGCTGATCGCCGCGCACTGTTTGTCTTTAATCTTATGGAACAGGTTCACCAGTTCGAGGTGATTACGCTCGGCCTCAAGATTCTGCTCGGCTTCATCGGCACACTCACCCTGGGCATCGGCGGAGTGGGATTGATGAACATCATGCTGGTCTCGGTTACGCAGCGTACGCGCGAGATTGGCGTCGAGAAAGCGCTGGGGGCGCGGCGCCGCCACATTTTTCTCCAGTTTCTGGCCGAGGCGCTCACCATCACCTTCATTGGCGGACTATTCGGCATCATCCTGGCTTACGGCGTCGCCCTGACCGTCGGCCGACTTACGCTGTACAGCGCCATGGCGAAACATGCCGAGGCGGGTGATATACGGCTCATGATCAATCCCCTCACCTTGCTGGTTGCCATCCTGATTCTCACTGCGGTGGGACTCGTCAGCGGCATGATCCCAGCCATTCGCGCCTCGCGCCTTGACCCCATCGAAGCCTTGCGCTACGAATAGCTGTAAGCAGTGAAGGAACGGGCATCTCGCCCGTCTCTTCGCCGTGGCAGGCTGGGAAAAGCCGGGCGGGGACGCCCGGCACTCCACTTAAAAGCATCTACTTCTTTTCTTCGCTCTTCTCGTCCTTCTTTTGGTCCTTGTTCTTCTCCGCATTCTTATCGACGATGGAGAGCAGTTCGACATCAAAGATCAATACTTCATTGGGTTCGATTCCGCCCCGCGGCTCTCCGCGCTCGCCGTAGGCAAGGCTCGAAGGAATGACAAGCTGCCACTTCGATCCGACTTGCATGAGCTGCAACGCTTCCGTCCACCCTTTGATGACTCGACCCACTTCGAACGTCGCTGGCCCCCGTTTCTCGGAGCTGTCAAATTCCTTGCCGTCAATGAGAGTGCCCTTGTAGTTACAGACAACCTGGTCGCTCGCGGTGGGCTTCGGTCCGTCGCCCGCTTTCAGAATCTTGTACTGCAGACCGTCGGGCAAGGTAACGACGCCTTCCTTACTTTTGTTAGCGGCGAGAAAAGCTTCGCCGGCGCTCTTGTTCTTGGCTGCAGCCGCTTGCGCTTTCTCCTGCTGCTGCTTCTGAATTTCGCCTTGCACTTCATTGAGCACGGCCTTGGCTTCTTCTTCCGTCAGACGCGTCTTACCGCCGGTGGCAGTGGAGTCCTTCAATCCCTGGGTGACAAGGCTCCAGTCCACTTCCACCGATTGTTTTTTCAGCTGGTTCCCGAGGTTGGTCCCGATGTTCATTCCGAGCGCATAGCTGAACTTTTGTTTTCGAGTTGTGAGGGGAGCAGGCCCGCTTTTCGCCGCCGTTCCCGTCGTTTTCGTCGGAGTCTTAGAAGTTGTGGCTGCAGGAGCCGCTGAGGTTGTTGCCGGCGGAGTGTTCGCTGGAGGAGTCTGCTGGGCATAGCCGGCTCCGGCCAGCATGGTCGCCGCGGCCAATAATAGCGTGGTAGTGAGACTTTGCATTTTCCTATTGTCCCATTGCGACGCGTTCTGCGCCACAGCAGGTGGGCTGCGAGCTACGAGCCGCGAGCTACGAGCTAGCATCTCGGTCTTGATTGATCACAGCTCAAAGCTCGAAGCCCAGGGCTAATTTTAGGTATAATCCCCTGCATGAAAACCACTCGCTTGCTCCCCCTCGCACTGCTCGTGATCGCACTCGCATCCACTAGTTCCGCCAAGACTGTGGTTCAACTCAAAGATGCTCAAGGCAACGTCGTGGGTACGGCCGTTCTGACGGACTCGGCTCCGGGAATAAAAATCGATGTCAAGGTGGAGAATCTACCGCCCGGCGAACATGCTATCCACTTTCATCAGAACGCGAAGTGCGACGCGCCCGACTTCAAGTCCGCGGGAGGCCACTTTAATCCCGATGGCAAAAAGCATGGCTTGGAGAATCCGGAAGGCCACCATGCCGGCGACGGTCCCAACTTTACCGTAGCCGCCGACGGCAAAGCGCATTTCAAGCGGCAGGATAACGACGTCAACCTCGGCAGCGACAGCCATTCGCTGTTCAGCAACGGCGGCACCGCTCTGGTGATCCACGCCAAGGCCGACGACCAGAAAACTGACCCCACCGGTAATGCCGGCGACCGCATCGCCTGCGGTGTGATTAGCAAGTAACAGCTGTCAGCTGTCGGCTCTCAGTTCTCAGTAACCTTGGACCGCGGCGCTTGGCTGCGGTCCGAGTAAAGAAATTCCAGCGCCTCGGGAAAGCGCGCTGCCCAGGCCGATTCGCTGTGCGTAGCGCCCTCCGCGACGCGAACCTTCAGTCGCGTTTCGTCTAAACCGGCCTCGCGTAAGATCGCTTCCAGTTCACGGACATCGCCCACGACGCGTTCGTCTTTCTCCGCTTGCCCCGTTTCCCGCGTCCCTACGCCGAGATACATGCGCTGAGGCCAACTCCGGGCGCGCCGGCTCTCTTCCAGAATTTTTCGCTTCGCCACGAATAGCGATGGGCTTTCGACGAGCAAACGTCCAAACACTGCTGGAGCTGCCAGTTGCGTGTATAACGTGATCAGGCCTCCGAGAGAAGAACCGCCCAGCCCTGTATTCTCCGGGCCTTTCAATACGGAGTATCGGTCTTCGATCAGCGGCATGACTTCCCGCTGCAGGAAATCGGGATAGCATTTTCCCTGCGGTTTCAAAACTCTGGGATCTCTTGACCGATATGGAATGTACTCGCAAGCGCGGTTCTTGGTGTTGTCGATGCCGACAATAATGAGCGGCGGAATTCTCTGTGCGGTGATCAACCGGATCGCCGTCTCGCCGACCTGCCAGTGCACTCCGGCAAAAGCCGTTGCCGGATTGAATAGATTCTGTCCGTCATTCAAGTAGAGAACCGGATAACGCGTCTCGCCCCAGCCGTCGTAATCGGGGGGCAGCCAAACCCGCAACAGTCGGGTGTTTCCGAAGATGCGGCTGCTGAGCTCATGCAGCCAAAGCGTGCCGGCGGGAACCGGTAGGGCGGCGGCGCCAGGAGGACTTTTCTTCACTTTCAGTTTTCGAGTTGTGGGGCGCGGCATGAGTCTAGCTCTCAGCTGTCAGCTATCACTTTTCAGTAAAACCGTTCGGGGCGGTATTTGACTATTGAATACCCACTACTGGAAACGTCGTTTCCACCAGATCACCCCTGCCAACACGGTCGTCGCCGCAATCAACGCCAGCGAACTCAAACATAGAATGCAGTACACCCCCAACACGCGCGCCTCAATGTAGGTCAGGTACAAAGCAAAAGCCAACCCCGCCGCAGCCGCGCCAAACAGCATAGGCGGAGTCTCTCGGCGCTCGCGATACACAATGGCCAGGCCCGCCAGCGCGGCGTATCCGAGTATGCCAATCAGCGCTACCGGGATTCCCAGGATCGAGGAATACGCGCTGCGGTTGACGATGTCGCAGTTGAGCATTTCCCCGATATCGCAGAACGACGTCTTGGAAGTCGCGTAATGATGCCGCAGCGACTCCGAGGAGACTATGATTCCGCAGACGGCTAGAATCGCGATAACGCTCATCAAACGACTTGTCACACCGGTCGTGGCCGGAGGAGTCATGGCAGCGGGCACCCTGTCCGATCGCTGAGTTCCTGTAGGGTAAAAACGCGCTCGACTCGTTCGCCGGTGGGCGGAAATTGCCAGGTGGGATAATGCTTGATGCCCTCGTCTTTGCAAACCTGCGCCACTCCATGCAAGTCGCCCTTGATGCCGCACTCCACATAGGGAGCGTATTCGAACGAAGCGCCGAACTCCTCCTTTTGCTCCTGGCAATGCGGACACCAATACGCGCCGTACATTTTCACGCCACGATCCTTGAGGCAGCGCGCAAACCCATCATGCTTGTGCTGGCTGCGATTGCCCAGATAGTAAGCCACCCCAAACGCAGCCACGATCAGCACGGCATAGATCGCGATGCGCCCCCAATTCCGATTCGAAGTCTTGATTCCCAGTCTTTCTTTTTGACGTTCTCTGCGCTCTTGCGACATGGAGTTTTTATATCACGATCCACGAGAGGCACGACTTGCTCCGTGTCACACCACCACTCGGAGAGCCGACGGCAGCACTTCGATCGTGCGGCACTCCAGGGTCAGCACTTCGCCGTCAACCATTAGATCCACCGGGCCTTCGAGATGAAATTCGACGCGCCGAACTGCCTGACGCTCGGCCAGTGGATGCCGGGTGTGCGTGCCATCGTACAGCGTCGCTAAATTCCGTATCAGCCCCAGGCGCCCAATCGGCCCCCAGCGTACGTATTCGATTAATCCGTCATCGGTGACCGCATCGGGCGCGATCATCATGGTGCCGCCGGTGAACTTGCTGTTGTTAAATGTCAGGAAGAGGCAGCGCCGCGAGTCGAACTCCTGCTGACCGTCAAATCGCACCGGAAACGGCCGCCGATCGAGCCGCGCCAGGCAAAGAAAAATAGAGAGCAGGTAACCAAACTGCCCGAGTCCTTGAAAATGTCGATGGCGCAGCGCCGCCACATTCGCCGCAAAACCAACACTTAACAGATTCGTATAGTAGATCGCGCCATCCTTATGGGTCAGTTGCAAAACATCGCAAAGTCGCGAACGGCGCGCCTCCAGCGCTTGCATTGCGTGTTCCAAGCCGTCTTGAGTCGGCCGGCCCTCGACGAAATCGCGCAGAAACGAATTGCCCGTGCCCAAGGGAAGAAATCCCAGTGTCGGAATCCGTTCTTCCGATGCGGCTGAAAGTCCCTGAGACCTACTCTCCGGAATCATCCCGTTGACGATCTCAAAGGAAGTCCCATCTCCGCCGACCGCCAGAAACTTTCGATAGCCGCGGCCGTAGGCTTCGCGCGCAATGCGAGTAGCATCGCCAGGGGCGCGAGTCTCCGCGGTCTCGATCGCAATTCCAGCACCGCTCAGGCGATTCAGCGCCGCTCCCACGCGGTCTGCGCAGCGACCACCACCCGCCGCCGGATTAATGATGGCAAAAAAAGTTTCGTTCACAGTTCGGCTCTTAGCCGTTAGCTCTTAGCTCTTGGCTAGCCCGACGTTTCGCGATGACTGAAATCTGGGAGGTTCAAGCCAAAAGCTAAGAGCTAAAAGGCCAGAAGCTAAATCCCCACCACTCCTGACCGCGCCGCGCCCGCTCCAATTTCCGTCGCCAACTCTCCGCGCTTGATTTTCAGCGCCGCTGTCCGCGGAAAGTCTTTCTCCCATAACAGATAACCGCCTACGCGCTTGAAGTCCGCCAATCGCCGGTTGCGCGCCACAATCTCCTCGCGCAAGCGATCGTCAAATTGCTGATTGGGCTCAAGCCGCACCACCAGCACCAGCATCTCGTTGCCAAGCCCCTTTTGCGGCCACAAATAATTCGCGGCGAACACGCAGAATTCTTTTACCGGCAGACCATCAAACACCGTCTCAATGTCCTCGGGATAAATATTCTTGCCGCCTTCGGTGACGATCATATTTTTTTTGCGCCCGAAGAGTTGCAGGTGTCCATGCTCCTCAAAGCGCCCTTGATCGCCCGTCAGCAGCCAGCCTTCAACAATCGTCTGTGCCGTCTGTTCCGGGTCATCCAGATAATGCGACATTACAGCGCGGCTTCGCACCGCGACTTCGCCAATCCCATCGCTATCCGGATTGAGCACGCGCACTTCGCCTCCGGGCAGCGGCTTGCCCACGGTGTCGGCGCGAAATGGATTCAGATCGTTGAGCGTCACCGCCGTGCACGCTTCCGTGAGCCCATATCCGCACGCGACTGGAATGCCGAGATCGTAGAAAAACTGCAACGTCGAAGGGTCGGTAAATGCGCCGCCCACAATCAATGCCCGGAGTTCTCCGCCAAATGCCTTGTGCACCTGCGGCAGCAACTGCCTGCTGAGCTCAACCCGCGGACGCCGTCGCGTCATCATTCTATTCAGCCCAATCAGCCGGTCGAGCATCCAGCGCTTGCCGGGCTTCAGTTCGTCGAACTTCGCGCGCAGACCGCGTTCCAGGTTTTTCAACACCATCGGCACCAGGCTCACATAGGTGATGCGATAGCGCACGAATGCATCGCGCACAAACTCTGGACGCAGCGTTCGCAAATGCACGACGCAAGCGCCGCAAATAAACGGCCCGATAAATCCCACCATGAAATCGATCGCATGATTGGTGGGCAGAATGCTCAAATAGCGCACGCCCGGCCAAAATGGATACCACGCCGTGAGCGAAGCGCACTGTTCGAGATAACTGTCGTGGGTGAGTACGCATCCCTTCGGACGCCCGCCCGTCCCTGACGAATAGACGATGCAGGCCGTATCCTCGCGCTGACGCGCTACAAACTGCGGCTCGCCCTTACGTTTAAATTCCTCCCAGCGATAGGCGCCGCGCAACTCGGCTCCGACGGGCGCTTCCGTCACCAGCACAATTTCCGCTGTCAGTTTCGCGAACTCCGGCGACTGCGTGATCGCCCGCCACAAATAATATTCAACCACCAAAAACCGCGCCTTCGAATGCGCCAGCAGTTGCAGATGCTCGTCCGCAGTCAATTTGTAATCGAGGGGAACGAGGACTCCGCCGCAGAAGAAAATGGAGTACGCCGAAATCAGCCACTTGGACTGATTCGTCATGATGATCGCCGCCCGATCTCCCGCCTTGAAGTCAGCGTCTTCCAAGGCGCGGCAAAGCGGACGCGCCATGGTTTTAAAGTCGGCGTAAGTGAGCCGGACCTTTTCTCGGTCGCGGTCGGCTTCAATCAGACAGGATTCATTGGGCCAGCGCTCCAGCGCATCTTTCAGCGCTGCACCCAGGCTGGCATATTGGCG
>JBEKED010000067.1:0-13716 GCA_050014035.1 Terriglobales bacterium | reverse complement strand
ACCATAGCCGAACCACCAGATCTTTTTTTTGCGTGGAACCAGATCGTGGTCAACATATTTCTCGCGCACCATCTCTTCGAGGCCCCAGCGTCCATGGGTGCGCCCTATGCCACTCGCTTTCATGCCGCCGTGCGGAGCTTCGCTGATGCTGAAGCACGAGACCGCGTCGTTGATCATCACCGTGCCGACGTCGATCTGGCGAGCGAGGCGCTCGCCGCGGGCACGATCGCCGGTCCAGACGCTGGCGGCCAACCCATATTCGGAATCGTTGGCCAGGCGCACGGCCTCGGCATCGTCGCGAAAAGGCGCAATCGGAAGCACCGGGCCGAAGGTCTCTTCCTGCATCACGCGCATGTTCTGATCCACGTCCGCCAAAACGGTGGGCGCAAAAAAAGTTGGGCCAAGCTCGCGCAACCGCGTGCCACCGGTGAGCACACGCGCCCCGCGCTGCTTCGCATCTTCTACCTGCGATTCCACGATCCGCACTTGGCGCTCGTGGATCATGGGGCCAATTTCGGTAGCCGCATCCATGCCATTGCCCACGCGCAGCTTGCGCGTCTTTTCGCTGCAGGCTTCTAAGAACATTGGGTACACACTCTGATGCACATAGCAGCGCTCGACCGACAGGCAAGTCTGGCCCGCGTTCACAAACGCTCCCCAGACGGCGCCGCTCGACGCAACCTCGATGTCGGCGTCTTCCAGCACCAGCATGGGATCTTTGCCGCCGAGTTCGAGTACCAAAGGAAGCAGGCGTTCGGCGGCGCTTTGGGCAATGCGGCGGCCTGTACCAACGCTTCCAGTAAAAATCAGTTTGTCGATCTGGCTTCCGACGAGCGCCGCCCCGGTCGCGCCTTCGCCCGGGAGCACCTGGAAAATATCGTCAGGAACTCCGGCTTCGCGCAACAGCACCTGCAGTTCGAGCGCAATCAGCGGCGTCAACTCGGAGGGCTTGAGCACGACCGCATTTCCCGCAACCAATGCCGCCAACGTCTCCGTCGCCGGAATCGAAAAGGGATAATTCCACGGCGAGATGATTCCGATGACGCCATAGGGCTCGTGCAAAATGCGTCCGGATTTGGTTTTCATCACCGGATTGCCGTGGGGCAGCTTTTCATCATGCAGGATCGCAAATGTGTTATCGATCAGGAATCGCGTCGCGTCGAGAACGACCAGAACTTCGGTGAGCAGCGCCTCCACCAAAGGCTTGCCGACTTCCTGCGTGATGCGTCGCGCGATGTCGGTCTTACGCGTAAGAAGAATCTGCAGGAAACGTCGAAGCACGCGAACACGATTGCGGATGCCCCAGGCATGCCAATCCTTCTGTGCCGCGTGCGCGCGCGCGACGGCGGCGCGCACTTCGGTTGGGCCGGCGCTATCCAGTTCGCCCAGAACCTCGCCCGTCGCCGGGTTCACGGAAGCGATGCGGGAAACGGCGAATTCGGCGTTAATGGCCATCTGCGAAGAAGTGTACGCGGGACGCAACGCGTGCGCCAGACCTCTCCTTATGCTTTTGCAATTGTCATCCCGACTATGAATTGTCATCTTGAGCGGAGCGAAGGACCTGCTGTTTTGTCGCCAAACCCAACAGCAGGTCCTTCGCTCCGCTCAGGATGACGGGCTGTTCGCGTCATATTCCACCTCGACCAGATACAGCCCACTGGCGGGCGCGGTGGGGCCAGCGGCTGTGCGATCTCGCGCGTCGAGAATGCGGCGGAACTCTTCCCGACTCAGCGTTCCCTTCCCGACCAGCACGAATGTGCCGACCAGGTTGCGCACCATGTGATGGAGAAATCCGCTGCCGCGCACCGTATAGATCAGTTCTGCGCCTTCGCGCGTCCAGTTGGAGGAAAAGATCGTCCGAACATTCGTCATCTGAAGGTTCGTCGTCTGAAGATGAGTCGTGGCGGACTTGCCCACTCCAACATTTTCTTCCGCGGCCATACGTTCTACCCGTTCCGGGTCGACCGCCGCAAACGACGTGAAATCGTGCTCGCCCACCACCACGTCAGCAGCTGCAACCATTACCGCTTCTTCCAGCGGATATGGATAATGCCACACATACCGCGCCAGAAACGGTGGGCAGATGGCTCCGCGGTAAATGCGATAGCGATAAGTTTTGGCGCGCGCCGACTTGCGCGCGTGGAATTCTGGAGCGGCCTCGGTCACCTCCAGTACCCGAATCGAAGCCGGAAGAATGTCGTTAAGCGCTCGCAGCCAGTTCTCAACTGGAATGGTGGAAGCGGTCGCAAAACTAGCCACCTGGGCCAGCGCGTGCACGCCCGCATCCGTGCGGCCGGAACCCTGCGGCAGTACGTTTTCTCCACTCAACCGTCCAATGGCTGAGGCCAGTTCGCCTTGTACTGTGGAGCGGCCGGGCTGCACCTGCCAGCCGGCAAAATCGGCGCCGTCATAGGAAAGGATCAATCTGAGATTGCGCACGTTCGTTTTCGAGTCCGACGCTCCCGGAGCGTCAAGGTCAGGATTTGCAAAGTTTTGCCGCTGCGCTTACCGAAAGTCCGGCGGGGCGTCAGCTATACTATTTCACTTACGATCAATTTATTCACGGCCTATGTCTTCAGGGCCCATGGGAATGGAAATGCAAAAGCTTGTTTTTCCCTGGCATTGCGGGAAAAGAATCGCCCTGAGCAGGTTGCAAGGAACTCTTGCCTATCGTTCTGCGTATTAACAGAGTGTTCAGCACAGGTACGAACCACTACGTCCGTTCCTCTTGAGCCGGGTCGATTGAGTCTGAGCGCTTGAGTTGTGATCCATGGAGATGATGCGAATGCAACGTTCTATAGTCTTGAATTCTTTTCAGCGAGCCGCCGCCTTTTCTCTTGCTGCCATCTTCCTTGCCGTAATCATGGCGCCTGCCGGGTGGGCGCAGGATGCCTCGGTGGTGCCGAGCGCGCCTTCGGCGCAGAAGGCTGTGCCGTCATCGTCGCAACCATTTGATGTGAAAGAGTACGCGAAACCGCGGTCGCACTTCCCCGATCCAGTTGGTCCTTACATCCCGCGTCACGTAGAGCCGCCGAATCTGACTAATACGCCGCGCATCGACCAACTCATGCAAGACGGAAAACTGTATATCTCGATGAACGACGCGGTGGCGCTGGCGCTCGAAAACAATCTCGATATCGCGATAGCCCGCTACAACCTGAATATCGCCGATACCGACGTCTGGCGCACGAAAGCTGGCGCTCCTTTTCTAGGTGTTCCGTTCGGCATTGTGCAGAACACGCCAGGCGGCAGCGTGGGTGGACTCGGAGGACAAGTTGGTTCCGGCCAAGGCGGCACCTCGGTCGCTGCAGGCGGTGCCGGCGCCGGCGTTGGGGGCATAGTCGGTTCAACTTTCGGTATCGGCCCAAACATCACCAGCTTCGACCCCATCATCACGGGCACTCTCCAATTCGACCGCGCGGAAATCAATTGCACCACGCCCTTTTGCGGCAGCAGCCAGAACACCACCACCGCGAATTTTGCCTACAACCAGGGCTTTCAGTGGGGCACGAATCTGTCGGTCGCCTTCAATAACAGCCGACAGACCTCCAACAATGAGTTCAACCAACTAAGTCCATATCTGAGTTCCAATTTTCGGGCGGTGGTGACGCAGCACCTGCTCCAGGGCTTCGGATTCGCCCCCAATAAGCGCTACATTCAGATCGCTAAAAATAACCGTGAACTTTCCGACGTGGCTTTCCGCTTGCAAACGATCACCACTGTCGACCAGATCGAGAACATGTATTGGGATCTGGTCTATGCGTACGAGAATGTGAAAGTGCAACAGGAAAACCTCGGTTTCGCGCAGAAGACGCTATCCGACACCAGGAAACAGGTTGAGATTGGAACGCTGGCGCCGATCGAAGTGGTGCGGGCACAGAGCACGGTGGCTTCCGATCGGCAGACTCTGACCCTGGCGCTGACCAATCTTCAACGTCAGCAGCTGTTAATGAAGAATGCGCTCAGCCGCACCCTCGTCGACCCCGCACTGGCCGACGCCGAGGTGATTCCAACTTCGATTATGGAAGTGCCAGCGGAAGAGCCGGTCACGCCAACGGAAGAACTGGTCAATGACGCCCTCAGCCATCGTGCTGATCTGGCGGAGGCCCGCATCAACCTCACCAATACAGACATTAGCAATAAGGCAATACGCAATGCGCTGCTGCCCACTCTGGACGCGTTCGCTTACTATCAGGGGAGTGGCGTGGGTGGAACCCAGAACCCGGGCTACGTCTGCATCACCGAACCGTCATTTTGCACGGCACCGGGTCAGCCGGGTTACGTCCCTGTGCCCCCGACCGGTTATAGCGATACGCTAAACCAGTTGGTCAATTCGACGGCTCCCGACAAGGGCATGGGCTTGCAACTTACCATTCCCCTGCGCAACCGCGTGGCGCAAGCGAATCAGGTACGTTCGGAATTCGAATACCGTCAGGCGCAATTGCACATTCAGCAGATCGAAAACCAGGTTCGCATCGAGGTGCGCAACGCGCAGTTTGGCGTGCAGGAGAATCGCGCCAGCGTGGCTTCCGCCCAGGCTGCCGTCGATCTGGCGCGCCAATCGCTAGACGCCGAACAGAAGAAATACGCGCTCGGAGCATCCACCTCAACGCTGGTGCTGCAGAACGAGGATCAGCTGACCCAAGCCGAAGTCACGCTCGTCTCGGCCAAGGCTTATTACGAAAAAGCCGAACTCGAACTCGACCGCGCGACCGGGCTTCTGCTGGAGCGTGCCAACATTGAGATCGCTGACGCAGAGCGCGGCCAAGTCACGAAAGCTCCGAATGTTCCACACGTGACGTCTCGGCCGGCCGACCAAATGCCAGCCAACGCACCAGCGCAACAATAGCGTCGCAAGTAATATCGCTTGATGGAGCGCCGGACGTTCCTCGCGAGCCTGCCCTGAGCGAAGTCGAAGGGGCATCCCCATCTTGCAGCTGTTTTTCTTTTGCGACGCGGCACCGCTCGCGTATCCTCTGAGCGTGACGCACTCAGCCATCGGCTGTGATTTGCGATGAATGTCCTTATGCTGTTTTCGCACCGCTGGCGTGGAGGCCGGGCGGGCGGCGCCGAAATCCACGCCATAGATTTGATCAAGGGCCTCGCCGCAAAAGGCCACTCCATCGTCCTGGTAACCGGCAAAATAGATGACGGATGCCGCCGCGGTCCCGCCGACGGTGTCGCTGCGCATTTTGAGTTACCCTTCCAAACCATCAACCCGTTTGACAGTCTTAAAATCCACCGCCGCCTGACGGAGATCGTCGCCGAACATCGAATCGAAATCGTCCACGCCCACCACCAGACCGGAGCCTACCTTGCCGACCGACTCTGGCGCAGGAAGCACATCCCTTATGTCGTGACTGTGCACGGTCCCTGGCACAGTGCTCTGTTCAAGAAAGCGAACTACAAGGCATTTCGCCGCCTCATCGCGGTCAGCGACTCCCTGCGGCAACTTTTGATCACGGGCTTTCTTGTTCCACCCGACCGCATACGCACAATCCAGAATGGAGTCGATCCGCGCCGGTTCGAAGGAATTAGCAGCATTGAAGCCGCGCGCATCCGCGCCGCATTCGGCGTAGGTGCCGATGAAATCGTGCTCAGCCTGATCGGCCGCATCGCGAAAGCAAAAGGACACTTTGACTTGCTCAACGCCCTCAAGTTACTTCCACCGGATCTTCCCTACCGCTGCCTGATCGTAGGCGAGGGCAGAGATCGCGTCCGCGCCCGCCTGGAACGTCTCGCCGAGTCCCTCGGCCTGAAACGGAAGGTGACGTTTTGCGGCTATCAATCTCTTTCGAACATTCCAGTCGTGCTCGCTGCCACGGATATCCTGCTGTTGCCCTCGCATCGTGAAGGTCTGCCGCTATCGATCGTCGAAGCGATGCTCTCGAATGTTCCCGTGATCGCAGCCACTGTTGGAGGCGTTCCCGAGATTATCACTCACGGCCAGAACGGACTCCTCTTCCAGGCTGGCGACATCGCAACTCTGGCCACTTTAATCCGCCAACTGAGCGGCGACATGAACTTGAGGCGGCAATTGGCGCAAGCAGGGCACTGCACCGCAACCGAGCGATTCCTCGTCGCCAGAATGGTCGATGAAACCGACGCGTATTACCAAGCCATCCTCAATGAGTCGACAAGCACTGCCAACGTCTGATCGACGCATTCTGCCCGCGAACAGTAGAATCAGAAGTAGAATCTGCCTATGTCTCGACTAGTGCGCCGTCTGCTGGGCGAGCGCGTTTATATCAAATTCAAACCTCTGGGCCATTATCCCGACTATTTTTGGTGGGTGCTCAGGGGCAAGCCGGTGCGCTCTCCGCATCTCCTCAAGCAAAGGACAGTCGCCGAATACGGCCGCCGCTATAACCTACGGTACTTGGTGGAAACCGGCACCTATTACGGCGAAATGGTGGCAGCTCTCTGCCAGCAATTTGATCGTGTTTACTCGATCGAGTTCGATCCCAAACTGGCCGAATACTCGCGAGAGCGCTTCAAGAACTATCCGCAGGTGAAAATTCTCGAGGGTGACAGCCGCGTGCTGGTGCCGCAAGTCGTGGCCGAACTCGATCGTCCCGCCGTTTTCTGGCTCGATGCCGGCTACTATGGAGTCGATCTCGCGACCGGCGATCTCAGCCGTTTGCTGACCGAATTGCGCGCCATTTTCTCCAGTCCCGTCAAAGAACACGTGGTGCTGATGGACGACGCACGGATGTTTGTGGGAACGGACAGCAAGTTCTCAGCAGCCCAACTCGTCGCATGGATCGAGCGCGAGTATCCCGACCGCAAAGTGGAAATAGTTCGCGACATTTTCAGAGTCACGCGCCGATAGGCTCCGATTTTTCAGAAGTCCTTACGCTCGGTTTCGCCCGCTTCCTCCGCCATCGAGTAGCGCGAACTGCCCGCGATCCAGCATCTCCACGCTTGGAATACATGCGATTTTCCAGATCCGGGCAACTTCTCTCAGGGAAACGGGTTTGATCCAAACGAGGCTAATAGCTTCCGGGTAGGGGCCGCAGCAGTGAACGGTGAGCCGTTCCGACGCAGTTTGGCAGTGTCGACAAGCAGCTCATTCATCAACAATCAGCGTCGAATCATCTACCAACTTTAAGGAGACTTAACCATCCGTGAAGTATTCTAGCGGGCGCGGTTTTCGAACCCTGGGCCGTCTTCTGGCGGCCCTTTTAACTTTCACCAACCGCTCGGTCGGTCATGGCATTTTGCGCTACGGCGACCCCTCCTCTATCATCAAAGCAAAGTGGGGAACCGAATGCCCGAGAACAAGCCGCTCGCTGATCTGTCCAAGTCTCTAGCGGAGAGCCCGATTTGCGATGTCTTTGAAGGCCGCCATCCGGCGGCGTCGGAAAAAGAATGGGCCGAGAAAACGCTGGCGCCGACGCTCGAAAAGGCTCCCGAAAAACCGATTGGCGCTCCTACCGGCACTAACCTCGACGAGCACGGCCACGCCCGCTTCAGCACCATTTCGAATACGCCGATCCGCCGTCTCTACACGCAAGCTGATCTTCCCGCCGACTGGAACTACGACCAGTACCTCGGCTACCCCGGCCAACCGCCTTACACACGCGGCATTCACGCGACTGGCTACCGCGGCAAGCTTTGGACGATGCGTATGTTCTCCGGCTTCGCTTCGCCCGAAGAAACCAACCAGCGCTACAAATATCTGCTCGAACACGGCGGCGGCGGACTCTCGGTAGCCTTCGATCTGCCGACGCTGATGGGCTATGACTCCGATCACCCGAATAGCGAAGGCGAAGTCGGCAAGTGCGGCGTGGCCATCGACTCGCTCGAAGATATGGAGATCCTGTTCGAAGGCATCCCTCTCGAAAAAATCACCACATCGATGACCATCAATTCACCGGCCAGCGCGCTCTGGGCCATGTATCTGGTCGTGGCCGAAAAACAAGGCGCCGACTGGAAGAAGATCTCTGGAACCATCCAAAACGACATTTTGAAGGAATACATCGCGCAGAAGGAATACATCTATCCGCCAGCCCCGTCGATGCGCCTGGTGATTGACACCTTTGAATTTGGATCGAAATTCACACCGCGTTTCAACACCATTTCCATCAGCGGCTATCACATTCGCGAAGCTGGCTCGACCGCGCTGCAAGAGCTCGCGTTCACCATCTACGACGGCGTCGAGTACGTTGAGTGGGCGCGCCGCCGCGGCCTCGATGTCGACGACTTCGGGCCTCGCCTCAGCTTTTTCTTCAACGCGCACAATGATTTTTTCGAAGAGATTGCCAAATACCGCGCCGCCCGCAAAATCTGGTATCGCCTGATGAAGGACCGTTTCGGCGCAAAAAACGATCGCACCCGCCTCATGCGCTTCCACACCCAGACCGCCGGCGTCTCGTTGCCCGCGCAGCAACCGATGAACAACATCGCGCGCGTAGCGCTACAGGCTTTGGCGGCGGTGCTCGGGGGCACGCAGTCGCTGCACACCGATGCCTACGACGAAGCGCTTGCCTTGCCTACTGAGGAAGCCGCGCGCATCGCACTGCGCACCCAGCAAATCATCGCCTTCGAGTCCGGCGTGGCCCAAACTGTCGATCCCCTAGGCGGCAGTTACTTCGTCGAAAAGCAAACTCTCGACATGGAAAACGGCGCCTTCGATTACTTCGAGAAACTCGACCAGATGGGCGGCATGGTCAAAGCCATCGAGCGCGGATATCCGCAAAAAGAAATTGCCGAGGCCAGCTACCAATACCAGCGCGCGGTGGAAGCGAACGAGAAGATCACGGTCGGTGTCAATGATTTCGTGATCGAAGAAGGCTCGCCGCACATTCTCTACATCGGTGAATCGGTTGCGCGTGCTCAAGAGAAGAAGCTGAAAGCCCTGCGCACTCGCCGCTCGAACGAAGAAGTCGACCGCCGCCTCGATGCGCTGAAACAGGCCGCCGCTAAGGCTCCCAATGCGGGCTCCAACGGCAATATTTCCGACGCCAATACTATGCCTTACATCATCGACGCCGTCCGTGCCTATGCCACCGTGGGCGAAGTCTGCGAAGCGTTGCGCCAGGTATATGGCACGTATACGGAAGTGAGTGTTACGTGATTTGTCTTTGTGGTCGCAAATTGCGACCGCAAAGATTTCGTCTTCACCTTGCTCTGCACTATTGAGGAGTCACCATCCGGCAGTACCCGGTGTCGTTTTTCATCACATTTCAAATGTTTACGGATCACAGCCCCGACCGGCCACACTCGCTATGATGGTGAAATGCAGATCCGTTCACAGAGACTCAAACCAGCGCGGCCCTCATTTGCTGTCCGGCAAAAAGTAGCTGCGGTTTCCATCGATCTCCGAATCCTGATTCTACGTCGTCAAAGAGTAGTTCTCGATACTGCTCTCGCGGAACTCTACGCTGTGCCTGTAAAGCGTCTCAATGAGCAGACCAAACGCAACCGCAGGCGATTCCCCGCGGACTTCATGTTCCAACTTACCTCCAAAGAGAACCAATCTTTGAGGTCGCAATTTGCGACCTCAAAAATGGGCCGCGGTGGTCGGCGCTCTCTGCCTTACGCTTTCACGGAACATGGCGCGATCATGGCGGCGACGGTACTCAACTCTGAACAAGCTGTCGAAATGAGCGTATTTGTCGTGCGTGCGTTTGTCCGCTTGCGAGAGATGCTGGCCGCAAACAAAGAGGTCGCCGCCAGAATCAAGGAATTGGAAGAACACCTGGAGACGCACGACAGCAAAATTCAGAAAATCATCGAAGTCCTCAAGAGACTGACCAACCCGCCACCCGGCCGCCGAAACAAGATCGGTTTCGCACATCCAGCGGCCCGAACGGGCTAGTCTACTTCATGCGGTTGCGATAAAGACTCCCATCCACTTGTCCGACCATCGCGTTGATATCGAGCGGCATTTGTAAGAATGCGGCTATTTCTTCGGCGACTGCCTTGGGCTCGCGCAGCACGCGATGATAATGCACGCGGTACACCTGCATGTTCGCTTTCCCCGCCAGCCACTTGTTGACCTCGACCAGGTGGCGGTGAAAGTGCTCTTCGATCGCGGAGTTGTCGCCGATCGAATCCGTGTTACCGCGGCGCCGCAACATTTCGTCCTGCGACTTCAGCACCTCAGGCAGCGGACGCTGCATGAAAACGATGCGGTAATCGTGGCCTGCGGGCAGCGACAGAATCAGTTGCGAAATTACCTTCACAACTTTTCCTTCGGCTTCGGCAATCAGGCTGGGATCTTTCGGAAGCTGCTTGATGCGCTCCCACTCCAGGTAGCCCTTGGGGTTGTCGGTATCGGCTTTGCGTTCGCCGTCCGAGAGCACGGGCATCCCGCCTGCATCGAGCATTTGCATCATCAGCGATGTGCCCGACCGCGGCAGTCCCGAAACAATGGTGATCATCGGTGCCTTTCAAAAGACAAAGAATAACAGGCGCGAATTGCCGCTCCGCTGGATTCAGAATCCGCAATTCAAATGATAGTGGCAGGGCGCGCATCGGGCAAAGACGATTGCCGCGATTCGGACACACGATTTCGGACACGCGATTTCTGACACGATTTCTGACAGAAGATGAGATGTGCGGACCTGCTCAACCCGCTACCCTGCGGCCATTGCGCCCCAGCCAGCGTTCTGATAACGTGCCTGTCAACTCCAAGGAGGCTCTCGTGGCTTTTTGTGCAACCTGCGGAACCCAGATCGCCGATGGAACGACCTGTCCGAAGTGTGGTGCTGGCGCTGTCAACGCCACCAGCATTGTGGCGCCGGCCGGCGCCGGACTTGCCGATAACGTAGCCGGCGCGCTCGCTTACGTGACCATCATTCCGGCGATTGTGTTTCTGGTGGTGGAACCTTTCAACAAAAAGCGATTCGTCCGCTTCCACTCCTTTCAATGCCTCTTCTTTGCGGTCGCCTGGACCGTGCTCTGGATTGGCCTGTCCATCATTGCCCACATCCCTTTCCTTGGGTGGGCGACGGTGGTGCTGTGGCCGCTGTTCAGTCTAGCCGGCTTCATAATCTGGCTGATTCTGGTGCTCAAGGCCTATCAGGGACAGATGTTCAAGCTCCCCGTAATCGGCGACTTGGCCGCACAACAGGCTGGCGCGTAGCCTCGCGGCCCGTAAAACTGCCACCAAACGGGAGGAAATGCCCGCCTGCGAAAATCGTTTCTCCCTTCGGGCGTCCATCGAGTAAGCTAGTAAGTGCTGTGTTTAACGGTCTTGAGTCCACGAGTCTTCAGCCAACCTCGGCATTGCGGCGCAATCGCGCGGTAGCAGTGTCGGTGGCCGCGCATCTGGCCCTTTTGGCGCTGATCGTCTTCCACAATCCCAAAGTGCTCGATTTGAGCGCCACATCGCTTGCCTTCGGAGACGGCGCTCATTCCTACAAACTGATCTACTTTCCGCCGAGCGCTGATGCTGACGCGTCCCCAGACGCTGCGAAGTTGCTGTTTCCAAGGCATAGCAAGCCGCGACCACTTCCGACTCCTAAGGCGCAGAAGCCTGCGCCGGAGCCACAACCAGAACTGGCCGATGCTGAGGCTGGCGACCACAATTCTCATGCAGGATCGCCGCTCGGCAGAATGATTGATGGACCGATTTCCGGTCACGAGGTCCATGTTGCCTATCCCGTGGTGTATCCGAACCCTCCCGTCGACCGCGCCGAGCTGCCGCGGGACCTGGTAGGAGATGTCGTCATCGAAGTGACCATCGACTCCCAGGGCAACGTCGTTGAGACCAAGGTTGTACAAGCGATTGGCCACGGCATCGACGAAAAGATCGAGGCCACGCTTCGCCGCTGGCATTACCAGCCCGCCACGCTCGACGGAACACCAGTAGCCTCCAAGCACGACGTACACTTCCATTTCCCGTCATGAGTATCGGGTCATCGGGCCATCGGGTGATCGGGTCATCTGAGTGCAACAGGCCGGTTTAGATGGCCCGATCACCCGATGACCTGATCCCTCGATTTCTTTTGATTCGCCATCTGTTCGCCTCTGTGCTAAACTTTCTCCCGGTCCAGCTAGGAGCGCGACGATGCCCAGGGCGAAACATCTTCTGGCGATCAACCACCTGAAAAAATCCGACCCTGTAATTGCGGCGATCATCGAGCAGGTCGGGCCGTGTCGCATGGAATTTGGCGAGCCCACCTTTCACGCGCTGGCCGAGTCGATCCTGTATCAGCAGTTAAACGGCAAGGCGGCCGCGACCATCTTCGACCGCTTCACCGCTCTAGCCGGAGACCCGCTGACGCCGCCAGGCATTCTCAAACTAACCGATGCCGAAATGCGAGGCGTCGGTCTATCGCGGCAGAAGACGGCGTATCTGCGCGATCTCGCCGACAAAACCGCTGCCGGACTGCTGGAGTTCGAAGGCATGTCCGAAATGTCAGAAGAGGAAGTGATTGCGCATCTTACTCAGGTCAAAGGCATCGGCGTCTGGACGGCGCACATGTTCCTGATGTTCACCTTGCGGCATCCGGATATTCTGCCGGTCGGCGATTACGGCGTGCAAGCCGCTATCAAGAAGCATTACAAGAAACGCAAGTGGCCGAAGCCCGCTGTGATGGAGAAGATTGCTAAACCCTGGGCTCCTTATCGCTCGATTGCTTGCTGGTATCTGTGGAGGAGTTTGGATATTAAGACGGTAGAAAAATCGTGATTCACGCGCCTTGCAAAAATCGACCGGTCTCGCTATGATGGCATATACACATGTATATGCCATAAGGCATCACTGGAGGGACCGTGCAACGCAAAGCAAAAATCTTCATGAACAACCGCAGTCAGGCCGTGCGTTTGCCAAAGGAGTTTCAGTTCGGCACGCAGGAAGTGTTTATACGAAAAGAAGGAAGCGAAGTGGTCCTGTCTCCGCGACCGTTTGATTGGACTGCCTACCTCGCTGAGGGCCCGGTTGCTTCGGCGAGTTTCATGGAAGGTGTCGAAGATCTCCCGGTGCAGGAACGTGAGCCGTAATGCCGCGCTACATGCTGGACACAGACACCTGCTCCTACATCATGAAGCGCTCCAATGATGCGGTGCTCAAACGACTGAGCGCGCTTCCCGTCAGCGATGTGTGCATCTCGGTAATTACGAAATCGGAACTCTTATTCGGAGTGGAAGTGTCTCCGCGGCGGCGGCAGGATGCAGCGGCGCTCAGCGCCTTTCTGCATTACATCGAGGTCCTGGATTTTCCCGACGAAGCGTCTCCGCACTATGCGCGCATACGCGCCGAGCTGAGAAGGAATGGCGCCATGATTGGAGCGAACGACCTGTTTATCGCTGCCCACGCCCGCAGCCTGGGCTTGACGTTGGTTACTAACAACACACGCGAGTTTGGACGGGTCTCGAGGCTGGCGACAAAGAGTGCCCCCGCCCGTTTTGCTTGCGGTCCTAATCTTCGATCGATAGTCCCCGAGTAACTAGGGAACGGTCCCGTCTGTCCCCGGGTTTTCTCAGCACGCTGTACTCCGTTGCTAATATTACAAGGAGGTCAACACATTGCCCGAGTCAGACAACAAAGCCCGGCCCGACGTGGGAACGGCCCCGTCTCCAGAACAGCGACAAGCAGCGGGCGTAACACGCAAGATTGACTATACGGTACGAACATTCGCTCCTGAGCAATGGGGCCAAGTGGATAGATTTGCGACTTTTTTCGCAGCTTCTTTTCCGGATGCGACGTCTATCGAACGTCGCGCTGTTTCAGGTGCAGGAAACCACTTCCGGAAAGCGCTGGTT
>JBEKED010000066.1:0-13722 GCA_050014035.1 Terriglobales bacterium | reverse complement strand
CAGTTAAAACAAACCGGATTGCACTGAGCGGTGAGAACGGGAAACCCGGACTTTAGTTATGGTTAGGTCGATGAGTCTGACAAGAGCGCGGGCGGTGGGTGCGTCGCGCGAAACCGGGTTCACGCTGATCGAGTTGATCGTGGCCACCGCTATCCTGGCCATCCTGGTAGGGATGGCGGTTCCGATGGCAAAGAACGCGGTGGCGCGGGAGCGCGAGCACGAGTTGCGCTACGACTTGTGGATGCTCCGGGACGCCATTGATCGTTACAAAGCCGCCGCCGATTTGGGCATGTTCCGCACCAAGTTGGGATCGGAAAATTATCCTCCCGACCTCGACACGCTGCTGAAAGGCGAGGATGTCGGCGGCAAAAAGCTGAAGTTTCTCCGCAAGATTCCACTCGACCCCATGACCAAGGACGAATGGGGACTGCGCTCCATGCAGGACGATAAGGACTCGACTTCCTGGGGCGGTCAAAACGTCTTCGATGTGTACACCAAGTCGGACCAAACCGCGTTGGACGGCAGCAAGTATAAGGACTGGTAGATGAGATTCGGTTTTCCAGCGCTGCCGCGTCAGCCCGGGGGTTGCGATCGCAGGGGTTATCGCGGATTCACCCTGATCGAGATGCTGGTGGTCATTACGATCATCATGATCCTGCTGGCGATCGCAGTGCCGAATTACACCCATAATGTGATTATGGCGAAGGAAGCCAAGCTTCATCAGAATCTCACGACGATCAATAAAGTCATCCAGGAGTATTCGCTCGATAAGCACCACGCGCCCCAGTCGCTGGACGATTTAGTGCAGGCCGGATACCTGAAGTTCATTCCGGACGACATTACCGGCACCAATACAACCTGGGTGACCGATCCGGAAGTCCAAGATGAGAACAACACGCCGTGGGACCCGAATAACCCCGGAATTGCGAGCGTGCACAGCGGATCGACTGAGACTTCGCTTAACGGCGAAGCGTATTCCAGTTGGACTCACTGAATATTTATGCACAGCCGAGTTAGAGCAGGCGAGCGCGGATTTACCCTGATCTCGATGATGGTGGTGATCAGCATCATGCTGATCCTGTTAGGCGTCGCCATGCCCATCTACAGCCACAGCCTGCAACGCGTGCGCGAGGACAATCTGCGCCACAATCTGGAGGTCCTGAATCAGATGATCTGGCAGTACGCGCTGGACCGTCAAAAAGCCCCCGACTCGCTGGATGATCTGAAGACGGCGGGTTATGTGGAGGAAATTCCGGATGACATCACGGGCAGCAAGACCTGGGAGGTGGAGCCCGCCGACGACGTGAAGCTGTCGCCATTCCAGAAAGACACGGATGGCATTATCGGCGTGCACAGCGGCTCCAACCAGATCGGCAGCGACGGCAAGGCGTATTCAACCTGGTAGAGCAGAAGAGCAGGTGTCAGGTGCCAGGTCTCAGGAAAATCTCTTCTTGCTGAGTCTTCATTCCCCCCAAGCATCTCCTGCGCTATTGACTGTCGATTCGCATGAGGTCAGCCTTTTCTGAGAACTCAGAACTGATTCTGGAGGCTGGCGTGGACTTTCTCAATCGGCTGCAACCCTTGGCTCTGCTTGTGATGCGCCTGGTTCTGGGCGCAATCATGATTGCGCACGGCTATCACAAGGTGTTCGGCGGATTTCATCATCATATGGATATGGTTGGCTCGCTCGGGCTGCCGCGCTGGCTGGCGTATCTTTCCGCGGGCACGGAATTTTTTGGCGGCATTGGCATCGTATTGGGACTGTTCACTCGCTTCTGCTCGCTCGCCTTCGCGATCGAAATGGGCGTGGCTATTTGGAAGGTGCATTATACAAGCGGGCTCACCGGCAGCAACGGATTCGAATTTCCGCTGGCGCTGGCGGCAATCGCGTTTGCGCTGGTTTGTTATGGCGGCGGGCCGTGGGGATTTAACTTCGGCAAGGGCGGAGGCGGTTCGAGCAAAATGAGGAAACGGTAGGCTCAGCCGTCCCTACGGGACTCGGGATCATATCGCAGCTTACCCAGCGCTGAAGCGCTGGGCTACATTCGATCGCCCCTCCGGGGCTTTGCGGAGATGTCCGCGGAGACGGGGCAAGCCCCGTCTCTACACGAGAATTACGCCACGAACTTAGAGACAAAAGCTAATAGCCAATAGCTAAGTGCTAATCGCTGACTTCAAAATTCCGCCAGCTCTTTCATCGCCCGAAACAGATCGCTCGACTGTGGCAGAATCGCATCTTCCAGAATTGGCTGATAGGCAACGAACGTATCGGTTGCCGCCACGCGCTTTACCGGCGCATCGAGATGATGGAAGAGTTGGTCGGCGATGCGGGCGGCGATTTCGGCGCCGTATCCCCAGCTTAGCGAATCTTCGTAGGCAATCAGGGCGCGGTTGGTTTTCTCGACCGACGTGGCAATTGCATCCCAATCAAACGGATTCAACGAGCGCAAGTCGATCAGTTCGACGCTGACTTGATGCTCGCGCTCGAGCTTCTGCGCGGCCTGCAGCGCTCGTGGAACCACCGCGCCGTAGGTGATCACGGTGAGATCGGTTCCCGCCTGCACCACTTTCGCTTTGCCGAATGGAACCATGTAGTTGGGGCCGGGATAGGCTGCGCGCCCGTAGGTTTCGCGGTAAAGCCGCTTGTGTTCCAGAAAGAGGACCGGATCGTCGCAGCGGATGGCGGTGCGCAACAAGCCCGCGGCATCGAGCGCGTTGGAAGGGAAGATAACCCGCATTCCGGGAGTATGGGTGAAGATGCTCTCGCCGCATTGCGAGTGGTAAATGGCTCCGCCCGTGAGATAGCCGCCAATGGCGACGCGCACCACCGCCGGCGACGAGAAAGCGTTGTTGGAGCGCCAGCGCATGGTGGGAAGCTCGTCGCGCAACTGCATCATCGCCGGCCAGATGTAATCGAAGAATTGGATTTCGACCACCGGCTTCAATCCGCGCGTTGCCATGCCAATGGCGCGGCCGACAATGTTGGCCTCGGCCAGCGGAGAATTGAAGACGCGATCGGCGCCAAACTCCATCTGCAATCCCGAGGTCAGTTTGAAAACGCCGCCCTTGCCTTTCACCTGCTTCGACGTGACGTACTCTTCGCGGCTGCAATCGGCGACATCCTCGCCGAATATGATGACGCGTTCGTCGCGCCGCATCTCGTCGCGCAGCGTGTAGTTGATGAGGTCGGCCATGGTCTTGTTCGCGGCCGCGGGGCGCTTGCCATCCCCGGCCGTTTCGGGAGCGGGCGCTGTCGACGTAGGCTGAGTTTCGAACGCCGCCGAAGTGGGATCGACATCGGGCGAGTACACAAAGTTGTAGATCGTGTCCGGCTGCGGGATAGCGGCTTCGAGCGCGCGGTCGGCGTCAGCCTGAATCTGCTCTTCGACTTCGCGCTCGATTTTGTTGATTCCTTTTTCGTCGAGAATTCCCTCGCGCAGCAGAAATAACTGCAAGCGGTGGACCGGGTCGCGCGCGGCATCGGCCTGCCGTTCGGAGTCGGGCCGGTAAAGGCGCTCGTCATCGGAGAGCGAGTGAGAATAAGGGCGGATCACATGGCCATGGACAAACGCGGGACCATGCCCGGCGCGGCAATAGTCCGACGCCCGCTTAAACGCCGCGTAGGAAGTTACCGGATCGGTGCCGTCGAATTCTTCAAAATGGAAGTTGGGGAAGCCGGAGACGAGGCGCGAAATGTTGCCGCCCGAGGTCTGCACTTCGACCGGCACCGAGATCGCGTATCCATTATCTTCGATGCAAAAAATTACCGGCAGGCGGCGGTTGGAGGCCGTATTCAACGCCTCCCAGAATTCGCCTTCGCTGGTGGTTCCATCGCCGAGCGAAACGTAGGTGACCTCGTCGCCGTGAAATTGAACATCCTTGAATTGACGATAATCCAATTGACGATCGCCATCGCCCTTGCTTGCGGAATTTGGGCGTGCGGCAAAATAACGCCCCGCTTCGGCGCATCCGACGGCCTGAAGAATCTGCGTGCCCGTGCACGACGACTGGCTGACCACGTTGAGGTGTTTGAAGGCCCAGTGCGAGGGCATCTGACGGCCGCCGGAATTGGGATCGTCGGCCGCTCCCACTGCGCCCAGCAACATTTCATACGGAGTCGCGCCCAGGCCAAGACACAGCGCGCGGTCGCGATAGTAGGGGTAGAACCAATCGTAGGCGGGCTTCAATGCCAGCGCCGCCGCCACGCCCAGAGCTTCATGGCCGGCTCCCGAAATCTGGAAGAATACCTTCTGCTGCCGCTTGAGCAGGATTTCGCGGTCGTCGATACGACGCGAGGCGAACATGATGCGGTACGAATCGATGAGTTGCTGACCGGTCAGTCCCTGATAGGTCTTGGCCGATTTCGCAACGTTGGTTTCGTTCAATTTGGGATCGACTTTGGTCGTGGCCATGGTTTGTCGTTCACCCCACCGTGCTTTAGCCCCGCAACATTGTATATGGGTTGGATGATCTGGGGATAGGGTCGGCTGCGAGCTGCGAGCTACGGGCTTCGAGCAGGCCAATGAAGCTTGGGTTCGCTCGCAGTTCGTAGCTCGCGGCTCAGCCCTCGGCACCCACGCAATCGTTTATCCTGAACAGTCATGATTCGCTTCCTGCGCCGCTTCGATCCGCATCGCCTACGCCTGCTGGTGTTTGATCTGGATGGCACACTGATCGACTCTCGACTTGATTTGATTCACTCGGTGAATGCCACGATGCGCCACATTGGGCGTCCTGAGCTTGACGGCAACCTTATTGCCAGCTATGTGGGAGACGGCGCGCCTACGCTTGTCCGCCGCGCGCTCGGCGACACCGATGGCAATGGCAATCACAGTGACGACGAGGCAACCTTCCGAGCCGCTCTGGACTATTTTCTCGGCTACTACCGGTTGCACAAGCTCGACCACACCACGGTTTATGAGGGCATTCCGGAAACGCTGGCGAGCCTGGCCCACGCGTCGAGTGGAGATCCGCCGAATGGCGCGCATCGGCTGATGGCCGTGCTCTCCAACAAGCCCGTCAACCCGTCGCGTGATATTGTGCGCGCGCTGGCCTTAGGGGATTTTTTTGTGCATGTTTACGGTGGCAACAGCTTTGCCACCAAGAAGCCCGATCCGCTGGGCGTGCAGACGCTCTTGCGAGAAACCGGCGTCTCCGCCGAGGAAGCGCTGATGATTGGAGACTCCTCGATCGACGTGCTGACCGGGCGCAACGCCGGCTTGTGGACGTGCGGCGTGACCTACGGTTTCGCTCCGCATTCGCTGCAGGATGTGCCTCCGGACGTGCTGGTCGAGAGTCCTCGTGAACTGGGCGACCTTTTGCTGTAGGCGGTGGAGTTTTGTCTACAAACGTAAATTTGCAGCCGACCTTTGTCTGCTCGCATCTGTACAATAAGAGAAACTAATCAGGGCCTCGGGTGTTGAAATATTTGGAGGGGGTTCTACGATATGAATACTTTCAGAGAAACTCCGGCATGTGAAATACTTCGATTCGCTAAGCAGAGTCTGGCATTCGTACTGTCGATCGCGCTGCTGTTCGCGACCGTACCGATAAGCGTGTCAGCTCGAGATGCGCCGGCTCAAGATCAGGATGCATCGGCCGCGCCGCCGCAAGGCACGCAGGCGCCGCCCTATGCGCAGCAGACTCCCGAGCAGTTGCAGCGGTTGGTTGCGCCGATCGCACTCTATCCAGATTCGCTGGTGGCGCAGATCCTCGCGGCGTCCACCTTCCCCGACCAGGTCGTCGAGGCCGACCGCTGGGTGCAGGCCCATCCTGATTTGAAAGACCAAGCTCTGGGCCAGGCCGTGGACCAGCAGCCTTGGGATCCAAGCGTCAAGGCGCTCACGGGATTTCCAACCGTTCTTGGAAATATGGATAAGAACCTCTCCTGGACGTCGTCTCTCGGCGACGCGTACTACAACCAGCAACAAGATGTGATGGACGCCGTGCAGGTGATGCGGCGCAAAGCGCGAGACGCCGGCGCTCTCAAGGATCCGCAGCACGAAGTCATAAAGGACGACGGCCCGAATATTGACATCGAGCCTGCCGACCCCGATGTGGTCTACGTTCCAGCCTATGACCCCTGGCTGATTTACGGATATCCCATCGTGGCCTGGCCGGGATGGTATCCGTATCCTGGAATCTGGTTTGGCGGTCCGTTCTTCTCCTGGGGTTTCGGTTTTGGAATCGGCTGGTACGGCGGCTTTGGTTGGGGCTGGGGACACTGGGGCTTCAATTGGGGTGGCCGATACGCAACGTATGGCGGTGGCCGGTACTACTCCCACAGCCGGACGTTTTACAACCGTGGGAACTTCGGCCGAGGCGGAATTGCGCGCGGCGGAGCTTTCCATAGCGGAGTGGGCGCCAGGCCGTTCGAGGGAAATCACCAGGCGGCTCGCGGATACGCTGCTCCTCACGGAGAGAGCGGCACACGCTCGGGCGCGTTCAGCGGCTACGATCATGGCGGTGAGTCGAGGAGCTACTCGTCCCGCGGACGGGCCAGCTTCGGGGGCGGTGGTGGCGGGTTCCACGGTGGCGGCGGTGGTGGTCGCGGCGGCGGCGGCGGGCGTCGTTGATCGTAATCGCTGATAGCGATCGAACGAACGAGCAACAATGACGCAATACGAATAACCCATCCGACGAACTCTCGATCGACGTTACGATCGAGGGTTCGCAATGTTCTTCGCGATGGTCTTGCAAGCTTGAGAAGTTGGAGATGGAGGAGCCATTATGCGGCGAGCGAAACTGAACTTCGATGGATTTCATGGGGCCAATTCTCCGAAATTAGCGGCTATCGTTTTTGCATTGTTTGTGGCGGCGTGTCTTTCCACCCCCGCGAGGGCGCAGCAAGCGGGCCAGAAAACATTTGCTTCGGCTCAGGAAGCGGCCAATGCGCTGGTCGCCGCCGCCGAGAGCAATGACGAAAAAAAGTTGCTCGAAATCCTCGGACCCAAAGGAAAGCGCATCGTTTCCTCCGGGGACGAGGCCGAAGACAACGAGAGCCGGGCGACGTTCGTCATGAGATATCGCGAAATGCATCGTCTGATGAAAGAACCGGATGGGACGACAATCTTGTACATCGGGGCGCACAATTGGCCCGCACCGATTCCGCTGATGAACAAAGGCAATGTCTGGTACTTCGATACCGAAGCGGGAGAAAAAGAAATTCTCTACCGGCGGATTGGGCGGAATGAAGCCTCGGCCGTTCGCATCTGCCAGGAACTGGTGATGGCGCAAAAGGAATATGCCGGGCAGCACGGCGGCGAGTATGCGCAGAAAATCTTCAGCGATGAAGGCCAGAAAAACGGTCTCTACTGGAAAGCCGCCGCCGGCGAACCCCAAAGTCCGATCGGCCCGCTGGTAGCGGAGGCTGTAGCTGAGGGTTACGCCAAGAGCCAGAACGGCGTTCCGACTCCCTATCGCGGTTACTATTTCCACATTCTCGAGCGCCAGGGGAAAAGTGCGCCGGGCGGTGCGAAGAGTTTTCTCGTAGACGGCAAAATGACAGCAGGCTTCGCTTTCGTAGCTTATCCGGCAGAGTACAGGTCATCGGGCGTGATGACGTTCATTGTTGGCGAAGACGGCGTCGTGCACGAGAAAGATCTCGGCAAGAAGACCGAGATGGCCGGGAAGGCGATGAAAGATTACGACCCCGGTTCCGGCTGGCAAAAAGCGGAGGAGCAGCAAGAAGAGGCTGCCAACGAGCCAGCGAAATAGATCAGAATTTGCGTGGGCGTCAGTTTAACGAGAGACCTGTTCTACGAAAGCGGTGGCAGCCCAACTTGGGCGACCAATTGCTGGAAGGCGGGCTCGTCGTGCAGGTTGTCGAACCCATGATTGGTTTCGATCTGGTACATGCCATCGGCATGTTGATCGTATGCGGTCTTCAGGTAACGCAGAGCCGCTTGCTTGTCCCCCTGCAGCGAGCAGGTTACCGCGAGGAAGTACGGCGACAACCGGCCGTGCTCATAGAGCTTGATTTGCTGCTGGCGGAGGGTTTTGAGCAAGCCCGCACCGCCTCCGGCGGCAAAACCTTTTTCGGTTGCCTCTACCACGGCGAGAACTGAGCTGTCGTGCATGAGAACGGCTTCGGTTCTGACTTCCACAAGAAAATGGGAGTAGTCCGCTGTCAGCAGGTAAATATCCTTCAGGTAGCGGTGGGGAGAAACAAAATCGGGTTCGTTTCCCTCCATCTGCTGCAGCAGGGCGACGGCGTCCCGCTCGCGTCCGGCGTCGAAAAGAATTGCACCCCTATCGGCGAGAATGGACTTGGATGCGGGCTCGAGCGTCTGGGCGCGCTCTATTTCCGCCAACGATTCGGGGTAGCGGCGCAGACACTGCAAGTAAGTCGCGTACCAGTGATGGGCGATGGCGTTCGAGGGATTCAGTTCCAGCGCGCGCCGGAATTCCCCATCGGCGGTCGCGCTGTCCCACATACCGAAGAACGAGACGAAGGCAAGAGAAGCGTGCGCCTCGGAAGACTGAGGATCGAGTTCGACAGCTTTCTTCGCGGCGGCGAAGGCTCGCGGGTAGGCCTCGGAGGCCGGCATCACCGTGTATTCGCGCAACAGGTTGTAGCAGTCGGCGAGTCCGACATAGGCGGGCGCGTAGCCGGGATCGTGGATGAGAGCCTGCGTGAATGAATCCACCGCCTTGTTCAGGCTGTCGGGAGTGCGCTTCTCCCAATAGTAACGGCCTTTAAGGTAGAACTCCTCGGCCTCGCGGTTGGCGGCGTGCAGCGGCACGTTCGCACTGGACGCGGCAGGGAGTTGTTGTGTTTTCCCTCCCGCTTTCGCCGAGCGATCGGTGGGCCGGGAAATCCACAGCGCAAACAGCAGAGCCAAAACCGGAAGCGCGTAGATAAAGATAAATTTCCAGCGCGACGAGCCATGCAACCGAGGCGGTGCGACAGGGTCGCGGCCCGAGACTGCGCCGGACCGCGCGTCGGCTGCCGCCGAAGGTTCCGTTTCTTTGATCGGACTGCTGATGGGACCGATGATCGGGCCGATCCAGCGGTAGCCGTGGCGTTCCACGGTCTCAATAAAAAGTGGGTTGTCGGCGGAATCGCCCAGCGCGTCGCGTAGACGCTTGATGGCGCTGCTGATGCCCCGATCGAAATCCACAAACACGCCGTCCGGCCAAAGCGCGTGACGAAGCTCTTCGCGGGTGACGACTTGGTGGGGATGACTTAGCAGCAGACCGAGCGCGCGAAACGGCAAGTCCTGGATGCGGACTTTAACTCCATTTCTGCGGAGTTCGCCCGCACGAAAGTCCGCCTCAAACACGCCGAAGCGAACCATCGTCGGAGACGCTTGCGCAAGGCCCATAGCACGACGCGGCTTGCGGGGGAGAACTCAGTATTCTACACCTCGACGAATCTCTTCAAACCAGCATTTTCGGGCCGCGCTCACAGCTCTCGATGCCGGACAATAACTCTCTCTAACTTAATGCAAACAAGTAGGCTAGCGCGTTGCATACGCGTCGCGCACGGGTTGCCTCCAGAGCATTGACCGCGCGCCCGCCTCGGCCTCAGAGTGCACGCGGATAGCTACGACCGCAACTCCTCCAAAACTACAAGAAGCGGTCTGACTCCCAGGAGACCTCATATGAAATCAATTTATCGGCAAGTGAAGTATGCGGGCATGGTCGCAATCGCGCTCACCATGCTCGCCACTGTTGTGATATTGGCCGCGGTCGCAATTCCGGCGCAGGCCCAAACCGAAACCTTGCTCTACCAGTTCAGCGGCGCCCCTGACGGAGCCACACCGAAGTCCGGAGTGGTTTTGAAGGGCACCACCCTCTATGGCACTACCTGGGAGGGCGGCGGCCCTCCCGGCGACGGCAATACCGGCTACGGCATCGTGTACAAGGTAAGCACGACGACAGGCAAAGAGACGATTCTGCACACCTTCACCGCCAACACCCAGCCACCCTATGACGGGTTAGAACCACTGGGGGGACTGGCTTTTGATAAGGAAGGCAATCTCTACGGCACGACTCCCTACGGCGGTTTATACGATGGCGAAGGGTACGGAACGATTTACGAGATAACCACGAAGGGCGCGGAGACTGTTCTCTATGCCTTCCAAGGAGGGACGGACGGGGCGTACCCAGAGTATGTCACTCCGGTCTTCGACAAGGCGGGTAACCTCTACGGCACAACATTGGGCGGCAAGTATGGCAACGGCAATGTGTTTAAGTTTGGGAGCGGCGGTTTGACCACGCTCTACAACTTCACCGGCTTTAGCGACGGGGGCACTCCTCCCTGCGGAGTGACCCTGGACACGAAGGGCAATATCTATGGCGTAGCCGCGGCGGGCGGTGCTTACGGATATGGCGTCCTGTTCGAAATTACGGCGGCGGGTGCGTACAGCGTGCTCTACAACTTTACCGGCGGGGCCGACGGGAGCCGTCCCTACAGTCCTCCCGTGTTCAAGAGCGGCAAGCTCTATGGCAGCACGCTGGCGGGCGGCTCGAGTAGCTGCAATGAAGGCTGCGGCGTGATCTACGAGTACACGCTGGCGAAGGGCAAGAAGGCCGGCGAGGAAACCGTCCTTCACTCGTTCAACGGCACGGACGGGCTTTACCCCATGTACGGGGCGTTGGTCTTCGACAAAGAGGGCAACCTCTACGGCACAACGCTGAACGGCGGCCCCACAAACCTGGGCAACGTGTACGAACTTGCTCCCGATGGCACCCTCACTACCCTCTACAACTTCGACCAACAACCGGACGGATACGCACCCATGGGGGGCGTGGTCTTCGACCCGAAGGGTAACCTCTACACCACTGCTGCCTATGGTGGTAACAACGGCGGCGAATACGGCGCTGGCACGGTGATCAAAGTGACGCCGTAATTAGACGGATCGCGTGATCAGAAGGGAGCTTAAGCGTCAGGAGACTCTCTTGCGGGCGCCCCGCGAAGGCAACAAGTTCACCGCGGCCTGGTCTCCTGGGCTGATGGTGCCGGAGCGCGGATCGGGGATTCCGCGCTCCGGACTTATTCCGTACGCAATGCCGGGCACGCCTATCCTGGGCTCGCGTCTTTCTCGCGATGCCGGGTGCCGGTGCGACGAGGTCATTCCCCGGATCTTTTTCTCTCCGCCGTCATCACCTTGCGCAGCGCTTGATTGATCCGCGTCTGGTAGCCCCGTCCCTGCTTTTGGAACCAGGCTAGAACATCGGCGTCCAGGCGCACGGTAATCGGCTTCTTGATGGGCCTGTAGTATCCTGACCATTTCTCGGAGAGTTCAAGCGGAAGCGGGCTTCGGCCGGCCGCAGCCCGCAGCCGGGCAATTTTCCGCCCCTTGATCTTCCACCCCTTGATCTTTTGCCCCTTGGTAACTTGCTTTCGTTTCTTCGTAGCCATGACTATATGTATAGTATTATACGTACATAAATACCACTACAAAATGTTTCACGTGAAACACTTTCAGATAAAGGCCGCATGGTCAATCACATAGACTCCTGGGGCCTGACCCCCGCCGAGCTCCGCAAGCTGCGCAGCCTGAAGACTCCCTACGGCATCCAGCGCTTTCTGGACGCGATGCCCTACCACCTCGAAGACAGCGCCTGGTCGCCGCGCGTCGTGTTGCGCGAGAACACGGCGCACTGCTACGAGGGCGCGCTGTTTGCGGCGGCCGCGCTGCGCGTCATTGGATATCCTCCGCTGCTTTGGGATCTCGAGGCCGAGCACGATACCGACCACGTCCTGGCCATATATCAGGTCGATGGGCATTGGGGAGCGGTGGCCAAGTCGAATTTTACTGGATGCCGCTTTCGCGAGCCGGTGTACCGCTCGCTGCGCGAGCTGGCGTTGAGTTACTTCAACATTTATTTCAATCTCCGCGGGGAGCGGACGTTGCGTACCTTCTCGCGGCCCGTCCAGATGAAGCGCTTCGATCACCTCCAGTGGATGAGTTCAGAGAAGCCGGTATGGTTCGTGGCCGAGTATCTACTGACGATTTCACATTACAAGCTGATCACCGCCGAGCAGGCGAAACGGTTGCATCGGGTGGATGGGCGCTTATTTCGGGCCGAGTGTTTGGAACGGGCCCAGAAAAAACTTTAACCACCAAGGGCACTAAGGTACACGAAGTAGAACCATCGCATCCAACTTTGTTGAAGATGTGGGGAACCGAATTTCTTTTCGCTTCGTATGTCCAGCATGGGTCTGTGTCTTCATCGGATGGCGGCCTTCGTCTTCTTGCTTGCCGCTTGCGGATTTGCGCAAACTCAGGCTCCTCCTCCGGCGCCTCTTGATCTTAAGCCTGATGCGACGGGCGCCGTGCCCGCCGAGCAGATTCGGGAACTTCTCCGCCGCGCCGAGGAGAAGGACCTGGAAAACGATAAACGGGAACGCGATTACACCTACCTCGAACGCGAGGAGCAGCATCACCTCGACGGGCATGGCAAGGTGAAGAAGATCGAGTCGCGAACCTCGGAGGTGCTGGAGATTTACGGCGAACAGGTCGAGCGCCTGACCGCAAAAGACGACAAACCGCTTTCGGCCGGCGAGGCGAAAAAGGAAGACGACAAGATTCAGAAGATCATCGACAAACGCAAGAACGAATCCGACGAGGGCCGTCGCAAGCGCCTGGAGCACGAGGAAAAGGAGCGCGAGGAGGATCGCAAGTTTGTGCTCGAGGTCGCCGACGCGTTCAACTTCCGGCTGATTGGCTCGGAAGCGATCGACGGGCGCGATGCCTGGGTGATTGAAGGCGAACCGCGTCCCGGCTATGAGCCCAAGGAGCGCAACGCGAAAATGCTGAGCAAATTCAAGGGGCGCGTGTGGATCGATAAAGCCGATTCGCAATGGGTGAAGCTCGACGTCACGGCCATCGATACGCTGACGATTGGCTTCGTGCTGGCCCGGATCCACAAAGGCACGAACTTTGTCGTGGAGTTGACCAGAGTGAACGATGAAGTCTGGTTGCCAAAACGGGTGCAGGTGCATTTGGACGCGCGCGTGGCGCTGTTCAAAAGCTATGACGAGGATATTGACCTGACCTATCGCGATTACAAGAAGTTTCGGACTGAGACGAAGGTTACAGTGGTGGGCGAAGAGAATCGCCAGTAGAAAGCGCGAACCGGCACAAATTCAAAGCAGGCGCGCTACGCTGATTTCTTTGCCGGCCGGCAAAACCGAATGACCGTTGCGGGCCGCGACAGCGGGACTTGCGCCACTTTCCTTTGGAAGCTCTCCGGGATGCGAAAATGAATGACTCGGGCCATGGCAGTTCCCTTTCTGTAGTGGAAATGTCTTTGTTGTTGGTTGCGATCGGCTTCAATTGCGAGGGTCTTCGTTTACCACTCCCACTTCCACCCACAGGGGCAGCAGACGGTATCGCGTAAGCGGAGCTTCATCATGATTGCCTTACATACCGCGCATGATCTCATCCACATAGCGTCCTCCCCTGATGCTGTGATGTTCACTACCCACTGACTCAATAAGCAAGTGAGTTGCCAAAGGGTGCGTGACCCGCGACGCCGTTCCTTGAGGTCGAAATCCATGGAAAGTAAGGCTCCTGGAACAGGCTGCCGTGTCCAGGCGTGGGAGTGGTAGGTTTCGGCCGAAACGGGAGTGCGTGATCTCCCCTCAGGTGGGTGGGTGAATTTCCTGCTTAGTGCGGTGGGGGTGGTGGTTCGTCGCCGACGGAGGGCACCTTGGGCTTTTCCTCGGAATCCACCGAGAACATCATGAAGTGGTCGAAACCTCTTTTG
>JBEKED010000065.1:0-20996 GCA_050014035.1 Terriglobales bacterium | reverse complement strand
CTCCGCCCACAGAACGTTTTTCACCAGCCAGAAACTTACGCCGAGAATGCGAATGATTCCCATTGCGCGCGCACGGGAAAGCAGCAGCGCGTAGTCAATGGCCTGGGTTCGCGATTGAGATCGCACCATCTCCGCAATGTCCGTCAGCCAGATCAGCCGCGTCCAAAGGTGCTTGCCGGCATGCAGGCAGAGCGCCAGCAAAGAATCTTCGGGAGACAGGCACGGCACCTCGCAACCGCCCACAACCGTCTGGCCCGCACGCGCGAACAGATCGTCCACGGGGAAATCGATGCTGTAAAAGTAGGGAAGCAACGCCCACTGCAGTTCGACGAGGTTCCGTCCAGCAGCGCTGTCAAACGAGCGTTCGTAGCCCATGCGCAGCCAAAACCCTTCGGCAGCGCGAGGAAGTTCGGCAGCGGGACGATATCCGATTTCGGCCAGGATCTGCTTCGCGCGCTCAAAGTCGGCGGAAGAAATCAGGAAGTCGAGATCGGAAAAACTTCGCAGCGCCAGATCATGGTAAAGCGCTTGCGCCAGCACTGGGCCTTTGTAGGGGAGCGCCCGCAACCGCCAGCTTTCAAAATGCCGCATAATACGCGCCAGTTCGGCGGTGAACCACAAACTGCGACGCAGATTCGCTTCGTACGCAGAGCGCAGCGAGCGCTCGATTTCCGGTGGAAGTCCGGGGGCGTTTTCAACCCCACCCGATTCAATCAGGCTGTGCGCCACCAGCGGAAGCACGCCGTGACGATCCGCCAGGCAAAGCACTTCGCTCCAATCGAGCACCTGATAGTCCCAGTTTGCAACGCGTTCGCGGCAAGCCGGAGTCAGTTCTGCGCTCGCCAACGCGCACACGAACGCGAATGCGTCTTCTCCCTTTTCCGGCGCCGCGGCGGGCGGCGGCAACAATTCGGGAAACGTCATGGCAGCCGATCTCGGGGGCATAGCCGCATTGGGTAGATTCGGCGTGAGTACAACGCGTCCTCGAACCGCCCGCCATCATCTAATTACCCGATGGCTCAGTTTAAAACCTTCGACGCGCGAGTGCTTCGCTCTCTCCCGCTCTCCGAGTTTACCAAGCACGTTGAACTCGAAGTAAACGGAGTTACTCATTTCAACTTTGTCCCGGGACAATGGCTTTCGGTGAAGGCCACGACTCCCGAGGGCGAGGAGATCACGCGCCCCTATTCGATCGCGTCGCCGCCGTCTGAAAACGGACACGTCGCTTTCTGTCTGAATCGCGTGCACGATGGATTCATGTCGAACCATCTTTGCAGTCTCGAGGCCGGCGCCGAGATTACGTTTCAGGGGCCGTTCGGCAATTTCATTTTGCATCCGCCGCCGCGCGACACCGTGTTTATTGCCACGGGAACGGGGATTGCGCCGTTCCGCTCCATGCTGCATTGGCTGCTGGCTGAGAGTGATCGTCATCAAGGACGCCAATTGTGGCTGCTGTTTGGAGCGCGCCGTGAGCAGGACATCTATTATCGTGAGGAGTTCGAAAATCTGGCCGCCGCCCATGCCAACTTCCATTTTCTGCCCACGTTAAGTCGCGCTAGCGCTGAATGGACGGGACTGCGTGGATATGTGCAGGAACATCTGCCGCAAATCATCGGCGCGCGGACCGACATGCACGCCTATATCTGCGGTCTCGCCAAGATGGTGAAGGCGAACCGAGAGCTACTGAAGGGTCTGGGTTGGGATCGAACTGCGATTCGTTACGAAAGATACGACTGAGAATAAAACCCCGCACATTCGCGAATGTGTGAGGCACCCGACTTACTCCCGGGCGTCTCTGGCTCTGGGCTCTCCCTCGCGCTCGCTGTCGACATAAAGCTCCAGCGAATCGCGTTGCCGTTTCATTTCCGCCATCTGCTCGTGCAGCAGATTGCGAATGGAGAGGACACCTTTCAGCCTCCCCTTGAAATCCACCACCGGCAGATGGCGAAAATGATGCTTCAACATTATCGCCAAGGCTTCGCCGGGACTGATTTTCATCGAGGCGCTTTCCACCGGCGTAGTCATCAGTTCGCTGACCGGGGTTTTAGCCGGATCGAGTTTGCTGAGCGCCAGCTTCTTCAGCACATCGCGTTCGGTGAAGATGCCTACAACATTTTTGGCCTCCACTACTACGACGGCACCGACGCGGCGTTTCAGCATAAGTTTGATGGCTTCGGCAACCGTGGCATCAGCATGAACGGTAGCGGATTCGTGGTCGCACAGGCGGAGAATATTCATAAGAGACCTTCCTTTGGTTTGCTTAAAGGGTCTGCTCAATAAGGACCCACGATTTTAGCATCTTCAGAATGATTGACCGCTGAAACATGTTCTAATCGGGGGACGGGGAGTGGGAAGAGTTTGCGAATTGATCAGAGGTCAGCTGCGAAAAATGTCGTTCGCTGCGCCTGGCCCAGCAACGAACTCGCGATTCTTTATCATGACCGCGAATGGGGCGTCCCGCAACACGACGACCGGGTGCTGTTCGAGTTCCTGATTTTGGAAGGCGCGCAAGCGGGGCTTAGCTGGGACACGATTCTGCGGAAGCGTGAGAATTATCGCGCGGCGTTCGACGGGTTCGACGCGAAGAAAATCGCGCGCTACGACCGGCGGAAGACGGAGCGGTTGCTCCGGGATGAGGGAATCATCCGCAACCGGCTGAAGATCGCCTCGGCAAAACGCAACGCCAGGGCATTTCTGGCCGTGCAAGAGGAGTTCGGGTCGTTCAACCGCTACATTTGGCAGTTTGTTGGCGGCAAGCCGCTGGTGAACGCCCGGCGGCTGGGTCAGAAAATTCCGGCACGCACGCGGGAGTCGGACGCGATGAGCAAGGATTTGAAGAAGCGTGGCTTCAGTTTCGTCGGCTCGACCATCTGCTATGCCTTCATGCAGGCTACCGGGATGGTCAACGACCATGTCGTAGAGTGCTTCCGCTATCGGTTCCGAACGCGCTGATGGGCCCAATTGACCCACAAAATAGTGCGTTCGTGACGGGGGCTGATTGGCTCGATCTGGCGGGTATTGTCCTAAAGAGACAGGACTTGCGAGCACAAGTCGTTGACAACGGCGTCGGCGCTGGGATATTCTAGTGACTCTTTGGAAGTCCTGCGGCTGCCCGCCTGGAACACCTAGCGCGTTCTGCGTGGATGGATTACTGATTCAGGGCACTCAGCGGTCTTCATTGCGTTCTTTAATTTCTGGGAGATTTCCGATGTCAACCTATTTCCCTAAAGAGGGAGATATTGCGCGTAAGTGGTTTGTGGTGGATGCGAGCGGACTTCCGCTCGGCCGCCTGGCCTCGCGCGTCGCCCGCATTTTGATGGGCAAAGAAAGCCCCAAGTACACGCCATTCATCGACACCGGCGACCACGTGGTCATCATCAATGCCGAGAAGATCAAGATCACCGGCATGAAGACGGACCAGAAGGTCTATCACCGTTATACGGGTTATCCCGGCGGATTGCGCTCGGAAGAGATGAAGAAGCGCATGGTCCGTAAGCCGGAGTTGGTGATTGAAGACGCCGTGTCGCGCATGCTTCCCAAAAACAAGCTGGGCAAGCAGATGTTTACCAAGCTGAAGGTTTACCGTGGCGATAAGCACCCGCACGAGGCGCAGAAGCCGGAAACAAAAGTGTTTGCGTAGAACAGCTTTTGGCTATTAGCTTTTAGCTCTTAGCTAGAACAACGAATTTCGATCTACAGGGTTTTCGAATTTTGAGGAAAGGCACAATGTCAGCGCTTGGCAAGAAAAGCCAAGAGCTAACGGCTAAGAGCTAATGGCTGAAACAGTTCAATACTACGGAACCGGACGGCGCAAGGCCGCGATCGCGCGGGTTTTTCTTCGTCCAGGCAGCGGCGAGTTCAAGGTTAACGGCAAAGGGTTCGACGAATATTTTGTGACCCCCTCGCAGCGCATCGCCGCGAAGTCGCCCCTGGTCTCGACCGATAGCGCGGCGACGTTCAACGTGCTGGCGAACGTCTGCGGCGGCGGAGTCGCTGGACAAGCCGATGCGGTGCGCCTCGGCATCACGCGCGCTCTTATGGAGTTCAATGCGGAACTGCGCGGCAAGCTCAAGGCCGAGGGCATGGTAACCCGTGACCCGCGCGCCAAAGAACGCAAGAAGTACGGGCAAAAGGGCGCCAGAAAGCGCTTCCAGTTCAGCAAGCGGTAAAGATTTGGGTTGGCTGTCTGATCTTACTGACAGCTGAGAACTGACGGCTGACAGCTGTTTTAGGTGTTCAATTCATTTCCCCACCTCCGGCTGAGATGGGGTGAACGGGAATGGCAATCCGGAGCCTTTCAGTGTCCGGATGCAGACCAACTGAGGAGGTTGATTGGCAAACATCACGATGAAGGAGTTGCTCGAAGCAGGCGTTCACTTCGGGCACCAGACCAAGCGGTGGAACCCGAAGATGAAGGAGTACATCTTCGGTGAGCGCAACGGTATCTACATTATCGACCTGCAGAAGACGCTGAAGATGTTCAAGGAGGCGTCCAAATTCGTGCAGGATCTGGCCGCCGAAGGCAGAATCATTCTCTTCGTTGGTACCAAACGCCAGGCACAAGACGCGATTGCCGAAGAGGCGCAGCGCTGCTCGATGTACTACGTCAACCAGCGCTGGCTAGGCGGCCTGCTGACCAACTGGGTCACCGTGCAAAAATCCGTAAAGCGGCTCAAAGAGCTCGACGAAATGGCTACGGATGGCCGGTACGATCTGCTTCCGAAAAAGGAAGTTATTAAGCTCGAGCGCGAGCGCAAGCACTTGCAGGCGAATCTTGCCGGCATCAAGAACATGACGCGGTTGCCGGACGCGATCTTCGTCATCGATTCCAATAAAGAGCAGATTGCCGTGCGCGAATCGCGCAAGCTGGGTATTCCCGTGGTCGCCGTGGTCGATACCAACTGCGACCCGAGCGAAGTGGATTACGTGATTCCGGGCAATGACGACGCGCTGCGGGCAATCCGGCTTTTTACCTCGAAGATTTCCGAGTCGATTGCCGAGGGCGTTCATGCCCGCGACGACAAGCAGATGGCGGACATTCAGGCGGTGGCTGCGCCCGAAGTCTTGGCTGAAGTCGAGGACGCCGAAGCTCAGCTTTCTGGAGTTGCGGCGGAGGGTGAACCCATTGCCACGGGAGCCGATGGCGCGAGCCCCGAAGGGGAAGAGATCCGCATGGAAGACGTGCTGGGCAAAGGCACGCGCAAGCGTCCTACGGCCGCTACGGAAGATGTCGACGAGTTACAGGCAGAAACGCGCCGGTTCTAGATTGATTTCTGTATCGAGTTTCGTATCAGGGTATCGTTTTAACGATACCGCAAGCCTTGCGAGATTAGACGCCTCTTCAGGGGCTGGGTTGGTGAATTCGCAATCGCCACATCTGACCCGCGCAGCTTGTCTGTGCGCGGGTCGAGTTTTATAACAGCAAGTTTCACGAAGGAAAACTTAAAATGAGCACTACTATGGCAAATATTTCCGCTGCACAGGTAAAGGAGCTCCGCGAAAAAACCGGAGCGCCGATGATGGATTGCAAGCAGGCCTTGACCGAAGCGAAAGGCGACATGGAGCAGGCGGTCGTTGTGCTGCGCAAGAAAGGCGTTTCGGTCGCGGCCAAAAAGGCGGCGCGTGTGACCAGCGAAGGTTCCGTCGGTTACTACATTCACGCTGGCGGAAAGATCGGCGTGCTGGTCGAAGTCAATTGCGAAAGCGATTTCGTGGCGCGCACCGATGACTTCAAGGAACTGGTGCACGACATCTCCATGCACATTGCGGCGAGCGATCCGAAGTTTGTTCGCAAAGAAGATGTCACGCCGGAAGCCTTTGAGCGCGAGAAGGATATTTATCGTGCCCAGGCTGCGGCCACCGGCAAACCGGCGCCCGTGGTCGAAAAGATCGTCGCCGGCAAGATGGAAAAGTTCTACGAAGAAGTCTGCTTGCTGGAGCAGCCCTTCATCAAGGACCAAACCATCAGCATCTCGCAACTGATCGCAGCGAAGGTGGGCAAACTCGGCGAGAACATCGCCGTCCGCCGCTTCGCCCGCTTCAAAGTTGGCGATGCGGCCGCTACCGTCGCTTTCGTCAGCAGCAAGCCGGACGAGGGCGGCGAGGCGGCAACGCCGGCTGCCCAGTAGCAGCCGAATATAATTGAGGGGCGCTGCGGCGCCCCTTTTGATTTATGCTTCCTTGTAGCCGATTGTCATCCTGAGCGAAGCGAAGGATCTGCTTTTTTCATGCCAACTCCCATATTCAAACGCATTCTTTTAAAAATCTCCGGCGAAGCCCTCGCGGCCGATCAAGGCTTCGGCGTCGACACCGCGCGTATTCATGAAGTCGCGGCCGAACTAGCCGATGTGCACAACCTCGGAATCCAAATGGCGATTGTCGTTGGCGGCGGCAATTTCTTTCGCGGCGTTGCCGACCAGGCGAGGAACATGGATCGCGTTTCCGCCGATCACATGGGCATGCTGGCCACAGTTATCAACTCGCTGGCTTTGCAGGACGCGCTCGAAAAACAGGGCGTCTTCACCCGCGTGCAGACGGCTATCGAGATGAACCAGGTGGCCGAACCCTTCATCCGGCGCCGCGCTATCCGCCATCTGGAAAAAGGACGCGTCGTCATTTTCGCCGGCGGCACCGGCAATCCATATTTCTCGACCGACACAGCCGCTTCGCTGCGCGCCATGGAAATCAAAGCCGACGCCATTCTCAAAGCCACCAAAGTTGACGGCATCTACGACGCCGACCCCATGAAAGTGAAGGACGCCAAAAAGTTTGAGACCCTTACCTACATGGACGTGCTGAAACAGGGCCTCAAGGTGATGGATTCGACCGCGATCTCATTGTGCAAAGACAATAATCTGCCCATCATCGTTTTCAACCTGAATCAGCGGGGCAATATCCGTCGCGTCGTGCTGGGAGAGAAAATCGGATCGCTGGTCAGCGCGTGATGGCTGTTAGCTGTTAGCCTCTGGCCTTTAGCTAAAAGCCAAAAGCTAACAGCCAAAAGCAGTTTATAATGCACGGTTCTATATCGCTACCTTTGGGAGCTGCGAGCTATGGCTCATCCTGCCCTGAAAGAAGTCTTTGCCCAACTCAAGACGCGAATGGATAAAGCGGTGGAAGACTTCCGCCGCGAAATGGCCGCCACGCGCACCGGACGCGCCAACGTTCACATGCTCGACACCGTCTCGGTCGACTACTACGGCACCCAAATGCCGCTCAACCAGGTCGCCCAGATTCACGCCCCCCAATCCAATGAATGACGGCAAACTAATTCGCGTGCCGGTGCCGGCGCTCACGGAAGAACGCCGCAAGGATATGGTCAAGCACCTGCACCGCATTCTTGAAGAACATCGCACCGCGGTGCGCAACGTCCGCCGCGACGGCAACGACGCCATCAAGAAAACGCTGAAAGACAAGAAAATTGCCGAAGACGACGAGAAGCGCGCCCTCGACGAAATCCAGAAGCTCACCGACGACGAAATCAAAAAAATGGAAGAGATGAGCAAGGGCAAGGAAAAAGAAGTTCTGGAGTTCAAGTAGTGTCCGTGTCGAGCGGACATTTCTGTCCGCTCTCTTGCACCGTTCAGACTTCCACAATGCAAGTCACATTTTATGAATTGTCCTGACAGTTGAGACGAGTTGAAGAGCGAACCGCATGCCCTTATTGCACCGTCACCGTCACCGTCGCCTTACTTCGTCCATACTGATTCGTCGAATAGAGCGTGTAGGTCGTCGTTCCCGTCGGCACCACCGTCGCCGTAGTTCCCCGCATCACTCCCAGCTGCGGTGAAACGACGTTGTACTCGCCGTTGGTCACGCTCCAACTCAACGTCACCGACGAACCCGGAGGCACTGTCTGCGGATTGGCCGTGAAGCTCGTAATCGTCGGATTCGGCCCCTGCGGAATATTGCCCTGCGTATAGATCGGACTCATCAGCACGACTTCAAACGCCGAGGCTGGCACGGTTTTCAGCGACGCGAGGTCGTTATTGTTCCAGCGATCGTCGGGGTCTCCGGTGATGAATATCGAGCTCCCGTTGTCCGCCATGATCATTCCGTATTGCTGCAGAGCGGTAAGAATCACCGTCGACTGCGGCGGAAATCCTGAAATGTCAAAGCTCGACTTCAGGCGTAATCGCATGCCCATCACCGCGGCGTAAGGGTTGGTCGAGTTTGCCGCCCAATGGCTCGCGGGAGGAGTAAACGCGGCCTGGCTGGATTCGAGCGTGTAGCGCAACGCATGCTGAATAGCGCCCGCCGCAACTTCGTCGTAGCGCGCCAGTCCCGGAAAAATTGGCAGCCCGGCAGCGTCGGCCGAGGTCCACGTGTAAGGCCTTTGCTCATCGTTCAGCAAATCCCATACGGCACCCGATCCAGCCTTCCAGTCTCCATCTTTGAGTAGATGCGAATTGTACAGTTCATAGAGCCAGCAGTTGTCACGGTCGAGCACGAGCACATGCCGGTCGCCGTCGCCGGGATGCGGATACCCCTCGATCGGAGCGTTCGAGGGAATCGGCATTGGTCCGGGATCGCTTTCGTGGCCGTATTCCGTGAATTTGATGTTCACCAACGGCGAACCGCTTTCCACTATGTACGGAATTCCAATGCTCTGCCCGTCGTAGAGGCCCGAGCCGAAATCCGGGTGCAGGGGCGTCGATGCGCCGATGAAATTGATGTAGGAATCCGAATTCGGATCGACCGGCGCGCCGGCAATGTTCTGGTTCCAGAGATTGTCGGCCGGGAACGGGATGAATCCGTTCAGGCTCGCGCCGATGCCAAGAGACATGCCGCTACAGCCGTTCTGGGCGGGCAGCGCCACACTCAAACAAAGAACCACCAACAAAGAGGTAAGAAGCATTCGCATCGAAGTCACTTCCGCAAAGAATTCCGAAGGGCGATCAGCAGACAATAACACGAAGCCGGAAGCCGAGCGCCACTCGGATGTTCCATCTTCGCGCGGCCCGATCGACCAGCGCGGACCGTGTCCTTCTTCCAGGCTCAACGCGCCAGCCACCGGGGCCCGAAATTCCACGAAGCATTCCGAAGTCCTTGATTCTCCTTCGTGATCCTTTGTGTCCTTAGTGGTTAACGCGTTTGACCTTATAATCGCTGATATGAAGCGCGTCGTCCACGCTGCCTGCCCGCACGATTGCCCCGATGCCTGCGGCGTGCTGATCACCATCGAAGACGGCCGGGCCACGAAGATTCAGGGCGACCCCGAGCATCCGGTTACGCGCGGATTCTTGTGTGCGAAAGTCGCCAAGTATCTGGACCGCGTGTACTCGTCTGAGCGCGTGCTGTATCCGATGCGACGAGTGGGTGGTAAGGGACCGGCATCTGGCCGCTTGCAAGCGGGCGAGGGCGCCCGCTCCACACAGGCGGCGTTTGAGCGCATCTCCTGGGACGAAGCGCTCGACCTAATCGCCGAGCGCTTCCGCCAGATCATCGCCGAACACGGCTCCGAAGCCATCCTCCCCTACTCCTATGGAGGTACCATCGCGGCGCTCAACGGTGGCTCCATGGATCGCCGTTTCTTCTTCCGCCTCGGCGCTTCGCAATTGGAGCGGACGATTTGCTCCGACGCCGGCGAGGTGGGTCTGCAATCGGTGCTCGGAATCAAGCTCGGCACCGAGCCCGAACAGTTTGCCCATTCGCGTTACATTATCGCCTGGGGAGCGAACATCCACGGCAACAACGTTCATCTCTGGCCCTTCATTGAAGAAGCTCGCCGCAAGGGCGCGAAGCTGGTGGTCATCGATCCTTACCGCACTCGCACCGCGAAGTGCGCCGATTGGTATCTGCCGATCAACCCCGGCACCGATGCCGCGCTAGCGCTCGGCCTGATGCACGTCATCATTAACGAAAATCTTTTCGATGCCGATTACGTCTCGCGTTACACCGTGGGTTTTGCGGAGCTCAAACAGCGTGCGCAAGAGTATCCGCCAGAAAAAGTCGCCCACTGGACCGGCATCTCCGCCAACGATATCCGCAAACTTGCCCACGAGTGCGCCACCGTGCGCCCGTCCGTGATTCGCGTCAACTACGGAATTCAGCGCTCGGAAGGCGGCGGCATGGCGATGCGCGCGGTCACCATGCTGCCTTGTCTGATTGGATCGTGGAAAGAAGTCGGCGGCGGACTGCAAATGTCGACCAGCGGAGCGTTCGCATTGAACTCGGACGCCCTCAAAATGCCCGAGTTGATGCAGAAATCCCTCGGCCGCCCAGCGCGCATGGTCAACATGGTTCAACTCGGCACCGCCCTGAACACGCTGACCGCGCCGCCGATTCAGGCGCTGTTCGTTTACAACTCGAATCCAGCAGCGGTTTGCCCCAACCACAACCAAGTGGTTCGCGGCTTAATGCGCCCCGACCTTTTCACCGTGGTCCATGAACAATTTTTCACCGACACCACCGACTATGCCGACATCGTCTTGCCCGCTACCACTTTTTTCGAGCACAAAGATTTGCAAATTGCTTACGGCCACTACTATCTCCAGGTTTCAAATCAGGCGATGGAGCCGCTAGGCGAATGCCGGTCGAATGTCGAGACCTTCCGCGCCCTCGCCGAGCGCATGGGTTTTGAGGACGAATGTTTTCGCGAAACAGTAGATGAGATGATCGACGGCGCCCTGGATTTCCCCAATCCAAGGCTCGAAGGAATCACCCGCGAGCGCTTAGAAAGCGACCCGCACGTCCGCCTGAATTTCACCACGAACCACGTAGGGACGGACGCATTCGTCCGTCCAGCCGAGCAAAGCTCGGCAACAACCGTCCCTCCGTTCCTCCCGTTCGCGGAAGGCAACTTTCCCACGCCCAGCGGCAAAGCCGAATTCTACAGCCAAACGCTGCAACGTCAGGGACTCGATCCGGTTGTCGCCTTCACTCCCCCCCAAGAATCGCGACATGGATCTGCATCGAAAGCTGCGGGCTTCCCGTTGGAGCTCCTCGCCCGCAAGCCTGACAATCATCTCAACTCCTCATTCGCCAACGTCCCCTCCGTCCGCCAGATGGAGCCTGGAATGGGCGATCTCGAGATGCATCCAGCCGATGCTCAAGCGCGATGCATCCGCGATGGCGACCGGGTTCGCGCTTTCAATTCTCGCGGCGAGATTGTCCTCCGCTCCAAAGTGAACGGTTCGGTGCGGCCCGGAGTCGTCGCCGCGCGCCTCGATTGGGCAAGATTTGCTCCCGGCGGCCGCAATATCAATGTTCTCACCTCAGATAAACTTACGGACATGGGCAACGCGGCCACGTTTTATTCCGTCTGTGTTGAAGTAGAACTTTTTCGAGCGTGACTCCTGGAGCGAAATGCGTCCTCACCTTGGACGGTTTTCTCTCTCTACCGTATAATTACCGTTTTCCTAACTCTAGTTTTTCGAGGTAGTTGCAATTCATTGCCGTCATCAGGTAATCCCTGCGTGGTGCGCGCCGCTGGGCCACGACACGGGCCCGCAGAGCGCGCCCACCAGGTCTCCATCTTCTTTCTCCCCAAGAGTTTGGAGGCGGAGTTGCCGCTGGTATCGGCTCCTCGCTTGGCTCGCGTTTTCGCTCCTGGCCGCCCCCGTTTTTGGCCAGCAGGATCTCGTCGTCGGCATCGTCGTGCACGGCAATCGCCGCATTCCCGCCGATACCGTCAGAGCCCGCATCTTCACCAAGGCGGGCGACGTCTACGACCCGGCCGCCATCGAACGCGACTTCAACGCGCTCTGGAATACCGGCTACTTTGAGGACGTCCGCTTCGAGCGCGAGCAGAGTCCCAAGGGCTGGATTCTGCACATTTACCTCAAAGAGCGCCCCACCATCCGCGAAATCAATTACACCGGCCTCAATGCCGTCTCCACCAGCGACGTACTCGACCGCTTCAAAGAGCGCAAGGTCGGACTCTCCGTGGAAAACCAATATGATCCCACCAAGATCAAACGAGCCGAAGTAGTGCTCAAAGAACTGCTCTCCGAGCACGGACGTCAGTTCGCCACTATCCGCACCGAAATCCGCCCCATTCCTCCCGCAGCAGTCGGCATCACCTTCGTCGTCAAAGAGGGGCCCAAGGTCAAAGTTGGACACATTCGTTTCCGTGGCAATAAACATATCAATGACCGCACTCTGCGTGCGGCCATGAAGAACCTTAAGCCCATCGGCATCCCGCATTCCATCTTTTTGGAAAATCTCTTCGCCAAGACCTACGACGCCACCAAGCTCGAAGAAGATACCGAGCGCGTTCGCGCTGAGTTCCAGAACCGCGGCTACTTCAAAGTGCTGGTCGACGAGCCCAAAACCGAAATCCACGACACCGGACACGAAGGCTTCCACGTTCCCGGGCTCCAGAGCGGGCTGGGAAAATCCGTCGATATCACCATGCCCATCGAAGAAGGCGCGCGCTATCGCCTGGGCACCATCACCTTCAAGAACAACAAAGCGATTGCGAACGTGAATGCCTTGCGCAACCTTTTCCCCATGAAGGATGGCGAGATCTTCAGCCGCGAAAAAGTAGCCAAGGGTCTCGAGAACCTGCGCAAAGCCTATGGCGAAGCCGGTTACATCAACTTCACTTCCGTCCCTGACACCAAGTTCGATGACGAAAAAAAGATCGTGAATCTCATCATCGATGTGGACGAAGGCAAGCAGTTCTACGTCCGGCGCATCGAATTCCAGGGCAACACCACCACTCGCGACAAAGTTATTCGCCGCGAAATTGTCCTGGAAGAAGGCCAGATCTACAACTCCCGTTTGTGGGAATTCAGCCTGCTGCGCCTGAATCAGCTCGGCTATTTCGACCAGCTCAAGCCCGACGATCCCAATACCACCGAGCGCCACCTCGACGAGAAAGCCGGCACCGTCGATCTCACGCTGAAAGTCCATGAAAAGGGCAAGAACAGCATCGGGCTGCAGGGCGGCGTCAGCGGCCTGGCAGGCGCTTTCGTCGGCCTCAATTACAGCACCAACAACTTTCTGGGATTGGGCGAGACGCTTTCGGTGCAGGCCAGCCTCGGCACCCTGCAACGCGACCTGGTGTTCGGATTCACCGAACCCTATTTGTTCGACCGCCCCATCCAGGCTGGCTTTAACGTCTATACCCGCAAGACCAGCTATGATCAAGCGCGGCAGTATGCCGTTTTAAGTGGACAGAATCTGAACCTGCCCTCCGCTTATTTGCAGAACCTGCAGAACTATTCGCAGTCCAGTACCGGCTTTAGCCTGACTTTGAGTTATCCCCTGCACCGTTCGTTAAAGCGCTTCGGCATTGGCTATTCTTTCGACCGCTCATCTCTGGTCGCCCTCAGCAACTCCTCCAAGCTCTTGTTCGGCAATCTCAACTTTCGCGGCATCAGCGGCCCCAATGCGCTCGCCGGCATCATTACAAGCAAAATCACTCCCAGCTTCACCATGAGCACTCTCGATTCTTACTACACGCCCCACAAGGGCAAGAGCGTGTTTATCGGGGCGGAGTTTGCCGGACTCGGAGGCACGGTTTACACCATCCGGCCCATTGTCCAGTACAAACAGTTTTTCCCCATGCAAAAGCGGCGCAATGCGCTGGGTTACAACGTGCAGGGATCGTTCATCACCGGCTATAACGGAGTCGTTGCCCCACCCTTTGAACGCTCCTACCTGGGCGGTGAAAATGATCTCCGCGGTTTCGATATCCGCAGCGTTTCTCCCATCGCCTATCTGCCCAGCGCCCAGACCGTTGCGCTCAGAAACCCCGATGGCAGCTTCGTTCCCGCCAACCCACACTTCCCCGTGCTCACCGGCGCCGGCGGAGCCTGTACCGCGAACTGCTGGAATATCCCCGTCCCCTACCAGCAACTGGTCACTCCCGGCGGCGATTTCGCCGTTCACGGCAACCTGGAATACCGCATCACCATTGCCGGACCGGTAGCCATCGCTCCCTTTGTCGATTTGGGCACCAACGCGATCGTGCGTGACTCACAGTTGCAGATCAACCCCGTCCAGTACCAGACTCTCCTAAGCACGCTGTTCGGCTGCCCAATCCTCGGTCCGCAAACTGGGTACGCGTGTTCGGGCGGCACAACTCTTTCGCCCAAAGTCTTGCCGCAGAATCTCCGGCCGGTTCCCGGCACTAACTGGGTGCCGCGCATGTCGACCGGACTCGAGCTACAAACCATGCTTCCCGTAGTCAATGCGCCCTTCCGCATTTACTACGCCTACAACCCGCTTCGCCTGGACGGCAGCGCCGCACCTCCCGTGCCGATCACCCCCAACATGTTCCCGTTCGCGAGCAATTATGGCGCCGCCTATTACACCTACAAGACCACGCTCTCGACCCTGGGATCGACCTACACTCTCCTCGAGCCCAGAAAGACTTTCCGCTTCACCGTAGCAACAACGTTCTAGAATCAGCTCTCAGCTGTCAGCTCTCAGTAAAATCAAAAGCTTTACCGCCGAGCACGCCGCCCAGATTTTGTTTGCGCTTATTCGGGGCGCTGGGTGCCCCATCCTAATGTCGCGCTTTTTGCGACGTTAGGGTGGGATTCCACGGAACCATCCAGCTAGGGTTTTGCCTTTGATTTTGCTTTTGGGTGTCGCAGCGGTTTTCAGCGCCGGCTTCAGCCGCCGAGGGAGCGACCGTGGCGTGCCACCGGGTTTTTCAAGCAAGCTGCTGGAGCCAGCCGTCAGCATCGCCGCGAAAGTAGAGGTATTGCTTTTAGCAGAAAGAATTTCTCCGCGCCCTCTGCGTTCTCCGCGGTTCAAGGTGTTACTGAGAGCTGAGAGCTACTCGATCTGCACCAACCCGCTCGCCGGCTCCGACGCCGTCGCCGGCCATTGCGGAGCCCGCCAGGCATCCAGCACCGACACCTGGTGCACACACGACACCGTGCAATGCGGCGCACACGGCTTCTCCGTGTGAAACTCGCGGCGTAAATCGGCAAGCGTATATTTCTCCAAAGGAATCGCCGGATACCCGCGCTGCTGCGAGCAGTAATGCACCAGCCCGTCCTCGCAAATATAGAGATAGCGCCCGCCCGCGCGGCACCGCCACTGGTTCGGACGCCCCAATGCGATGTTGTCCTGAAACGCATTCACGCGCGTGAAGCTCCGCTTCTCCAGGTTCTTCATCTCGTGGTACACGCGCCGCTCTTCGTCGTTCAAGGGCTGCACCTGCCCCGAGCCGTCGTGAATAATTCCAATCGTCGAACTGAATCCCAACTCCAAAGCGCGCTTGCCGATAGTGAGCGCATCCTGCGGATGGCTAACCCCGCTGCCCACCACGGAATTGATGTTCACGTGAAATTCGGCATGCTCGGCCAGCAACTCCAGCTTACGGTCGAGCACCTTCAGGCTTTTCTTCGAAACTTCGTCGGGATTGACGTTATCAATCGAAATCTGCAGCCACTCCAACCCCGCGCGGTTCAGCCGCTGGATGCGCTCGGCAACCAGCAGATATCCGTTCGTGATCAGTCCTGAAACGATCCGCCGTTTCCGCATGTGGTGAATGATGTCATCCAGTTGTGGATGCAGCATCGGTTCGCCGCCGCTGATGGTAATCACGGAAGTGCCCAGATCCTTCAGCCGATCGACGCGTCGCAACATCTCGTCGGTCGGCACGGGCTGGGAAAAATTATCGAACTCGTTGCAGTAGGTGCAAGCCAGATTACAGCGCCGGATAGGAATGAGATGCGCGAGCAGAGGATGATCCGTCGACACCACCGCCTTCAGGATTTGCCATAATCCATGAGCGTCCCGCTCCATCGCCTTAAGTTTGCGGCGCAACGCCGCTGACCTGGTTGTCATTTTTGACCTGACTCTATTTCACCACAGGGCCGCGCGTCATGCCGAGTTCACCGCAGTATTCGGAGGAAAAGCCGCGTCGAACGGCGATTCGTGCCACTCACCCAACCCTCCCAAACCTGTCATCTTGAGCGAAGTGGCTGCTCCGCGAAGCGAAGCAGCCGCACAGTCGAAAGACCCCTATACCCTTCTCACTCAGCAGCGGGAATTCTCACATCGGTTGGGGATGGGATCTCCAGGGTAGGCTCTTGCGCACAGAACAGCAAGGATGAGGCACCTGCGGGTATAGGTTAGTCCGAAAAAATCAAAGTCAAAACCAAAATCAAGGTCAAAGACAGCGGACAGGAGTGTCCGCTCCACACAGGCGACGCGGATTGATTTTGACTGAGAGCTGAGAGCTGACAGCTGAGAGCTGCCTTACTGCATGTCTCCGCCCATTGGCACGTAGCGGAATTTCTTGCCGTCGAAGAAGAGAGCCGCGTTGTCGCCCGTGTCGCTGGCTTCTTCGACGTAGACTGCTTCAACCGTCCGCTTGCGGAGCTTGATCTTGCGAATGGAGATCGCGCGATAGGGCAGGTTCACAATCACGAACTTCGCTTTGGGAGTCTCCGCGCGCCAGCCGTCCTTGAAGTCACCGTAGATGATCAGCACCACCAGGCTGCGTTGCGTGGGATCCATCGCGCTGAACGTGGTCGTGATTTTGGGATCGCCGTAACCATAGAAATCGTTGAAGGGATCCATCACCGTGTAATTGTGCTCGGCTTGATCGAGCATCGGACTCTTGCAACGCGCCGCAATGATGATGTCTTCCACACCGTCGCCGTCCAGATCGCCAACCGCAGTCCCCATCTCCGGCAGCAGCGTGAACTGGTTGCCAAACTGCTTCTGCACAAAATCGTTGTCGATACCGCGAGGCGCCGCCGGCGCCTGGCCGAAGGCTGGAAGCAATAGCATGACACTGAACCCCAGGAGCAAAAACGCTTTTCTCATGAGCCTACTCTAGCCGCTCAAAGTGATTACGGGCAGGTAACGAAAGTCACGAAGAGAAGGGTTCAAGGTTCTAGAGCGTTGCGGTCGCTCTTGAAGGCCTTGGGGGACAAATTGCAAATCACAAATCACCAATTACAAATCGCCTCTGAAGTGCTCCCATCCCCTGACGGGGAGCGGTTGGGGCTTACCATCGCCCCCGATGACGCGCAGCCCAGGGTTGCTCACCGTTCGCCCGATTCGCGTCACCCGGACACCCGCGATCTGCGCCGGGACTGCGGCCGAGGAAGTGAAGAGCAGTTCGTAGTCGTCTCCGCCGTGCAACGCGAGATCGAGTGCGACCCGTTTTTTCGTCCGCCCAACCTGCGCCCGCGGAATCGCCTCCGCCTCGATCTCGGCGCCTACGTGGCTTTCATGGCAGATATGTTCGAGGTCGGTGGAAAGACCGTCGCTAATGTCGATCATCGCCGAAGCCAGTCGGCGGCGGCGGAGGGTTTGGCCTACGCCCAACCTGGGTTCAGGAGGGGAGTATCCAGTTGAGTGACTGGAATACCTTACTCGCGACTTCGATTCCGCCATGCGCGCCAGCGCTGCCGCGGCCCCGCCCAACTCGCCGGTCACATAGATCTGCTGGCCGGGCTTTGCCCCCGAGCGCAGCACTGCCTTTCCCGTCGGCACCGAGCCCACGACTACGATGTCAGCCTGGATGCCGCCTTCCGACTGCGCCGTATCGCCACCGGCTAGCGGAACTTTGTGCTCTTGCGCCAGCGCAAGCAGTCCCTTTAGAAAGCGATCTACCCACTTCTGCGGAACGTCTTCGGCAATGGCCAACGACAAGAACGCCGCTCGCGGTTCGCCCCCCATGGCTGCGATGTCGCTGAGCCCGCGGGTCAGGCAGCGGCGTCCCACCAGTTCGGGAGCATGCCAGTCGCGGCGAAAGTGCACGTTTTCTATGGTGAAGTCAGTAGTTACCAGCAACTCGTGTCCCTGAGGAACGCGGAGCACGGCACAGTCGTCCCCTATACCGGTCACCACCGACGACCCGCCGCGGGCAAGACGGCGGATCTGCTGAATCAGCTGCTTTTCGGCGAGAGGCATACCGATTCAATATACCGCTGGTGTGGGCTCGGCCTTGGGGCTGGTGGGGGTGAGCGAGCGTCTGAGGGCCAGTTACGCTGGTAATCTGTCCGGAAGGGCACAGCTATTACGCTGCCTTGGTAATCGTCCAAAGGGTCGTAGTGAGGTTGACACGCGGGATCAGGTTTGCTACCGTTGACACGTCGTTCACATACTTTGCCGAACCAAGTGCTGCAACATGAGTCAGTTGCAGAGAAATTGGCATTCGGCTTGCCTGGTTCCTAGGATGATGGAAGGGCCAGACTGCTCCTGATGCAGCTGGTGGAATCAGGATTCCGAGCCCGAGCATGACCGTTCCGCTCCGGCAGGATTCCGAAGTAAAATCTGCAGGCGAAAGACAGACTATTGCGTAAACGTTTTTATATATTTTTCGTGGCTCGCGACGAAGCCGGGCAGCTTCGCAAGATCTCCATTCCCGTGCAATATGTTTACGTGCTGCTGGCGGGCTTGGCAATTGCTGCGCTCAGCCTGACTGGGATCGCCAGTTCCTATACCCGGATGCTGCAAAAGGTCGCGCACTATAACCAGCTGCGCACCGAGCAGGAGCAACTGAAAGACCGCTATTCGCGGCTGGAACAGGTCGCCAAGGAACGGGACATTCAGGTCGCATCGCTCGGCTCGCTGGCCAGCGAGGTTTCGGCGCTTTACGGACTTAAGTCCGACCCGGCTATGGTCGTTGCTTCGACCGAACAGATTCAGGAAGCTCAGGTCCACTCTTCGCTCGACCAGCTTTACGCCCTGAAGCACACCGCCCTGAGTGGCGCAGCTAGCGTTGGCATCTCGCTTGGACTGACTAAAAACTCCACCACAGCCGACTGGATGCGCGCCAACTCGGCTCCGAACCTCTGGCCGGTTGAAGGCCGCGTTACCGGCTCTTTCGGCGAGCGTATCGATCCGTTTAACGGAGAAGGCGCGTTCCACTCGGGCGTCGATATTTCCGCCAATGTGGGCTCGCCCGTGATCGCTCCGGCCGACGGCCTCGTCACCTTCGCCGACTTTGAGGGCGGCTACGGACGCGCCATCATGGTCGACCACGGCCACGGAATCTCGACCCGCTACGGCCACCTCTCAAGCTTTGCCGTCGCAGCCGGACAATACATTCACCGCGGCGATACGCTCGGCTACGTCGGCCAAAGCGGACGCTCCACCGGCCCGCATCTCCACTACGAAGTCCGCATCAACGACGTTCCTGTGAATCCCTATAAGTATCTGCGGCTGACGGTGGCGCAGGTTGGCGGGTTCCTGCCGGGCGAGTAATCCCAGAATCTGCCTCGCCCCGCGCTGAAACATCTGCACTGTCATCCTGAGCGGAGCAGAAACTTCACGAAGTGAAGTCTCTGCGTAGTCGAAGGACCCCTACTCATCCGACGCTTCCGGTGGAGACGTGGAGACCAGAAGTTGGTTTACGCCCTGGCCTTTTTCACTTCCTCAATCAGCGGCGGCACGATGTCAAACAAGTTGCCGACCACAGCTACATCCGCAATCTCAAATATCGGAGCCTCGGAGTCTTTGTTGATGGCCACAATGCTGCGCGAGCCTTTCATGCCGACAATATGCTGAATCGCACCCGAGATTCCCAGCGCCAGATAGAGCTTTGGAGCGACCGTCTGTCCCGAGGATCCGACCTGACGATCCATGGGCAACCATCCGTTGTCGCAGATCGGACGCGACGCCGCAAGCTCGCCGCCGAGCGCCTCCGCTAATTGCTTGGCCAGGTCGATATTTTTCTGCTCCTTGATGCCGCGGCCCACCGCCACAATAATCTCAGCCTGCGTCAAATCGACCGCTTGCTTGGATTCCTTAAAAACTTCCTGCGGCTTGTTTCGCACCACCCCATCGGGAACATCGACATTGACCGTCTCAACCGGCGCCGGCGCTGCGCCCGCTTCGACCTTATCCGCGCGGTAGGAACCGTTCTGAAACGTGACGAAGCACGGCCCCGTGCCCGTGAAGCTTACGTCAGCCACGAACTTTCCCTGAAACATCTGGCGCGTAAAAAGCAGTTTGCTAGCTTCGTACTTGGCTCCAATCACGTCGCTGATGGCCGTGGATTCGAGCGCCGTCGCCAGCTTCGGCACAAAATCGCGCACCTGATAGGTATGCGGCATCAAAACCAGCTTCGCTGGATGCTTTGCCAGGAATTGCTGGAGGACATAGGCAAACGCGTCGGGAGTGTAGGGTTCGAGTTTTGGCGACTCGACGTCATACACTTTGGCCAGCTTCTTCTCCGCCACCTCGCCCGCGATTGCAGCCACGCCGGAGCCCACGACCGCGGCTTCCAGCGTCCATCCGGTTTGAGCGGCAATCGTCTGCCCGGCGGTAATCGTCTCCCAGGAGACACGGTTTAGTTTTCCTTCACGCTGTTCAACCACTACCAGGATAGTATCCATAAGATCGGTTCTCAGTCTTCAGTTGTCAATTGTCAGTAAGATCCCAGCTCTAACTGAGAACTGAGAACTGGTTTTTTCAAATTACTCGCAGTTCATTCTTCAGCTTTTCGACCAGCTTCTTGGCGATTTCCGCCGGCGGGCCTTCCAGAAATTCTGTGTTCTTCGACTTTTGCGGCGCGTACAGCTTCTCGATCTTCTGCAAATTCGCACCCATGGCCGACTGCACCTCCGCCAACGTTACTTTGCGCAGAGGCTTGTTCTTGGCCTGCTTGATGCCGATCAGCGTGGCATAGCGCAGCTTGTTAATTCCCGACTGGATGGTCAGCACGGCGGGCAACGGCATATCGACAAACTGAAAGAAGCCAGCCTCCAGTTCGCGCTTCACGCGGATGCCCGCGTCATTCTTTTCAATTTGCATAATGATGGGCGCGTGCGGCCATCCCAGAATCTGCGCCAGAATCACGCCGGTTTGCGCGTATCCGTAATCATCCGATTGCAAGCCGGTAAAGATCAGATCAAACTTCTCATCTTTGATGGCGGCGGCAATGGCGCGGGCAGTGTTGTAGGCATCGAGGCCGACAAAGCCATCGTCCTCCAGATGGATGGCACGGTCGGCGCCCTTGGCCAGTGCCTCGCGCAGGACCTGCAACGCCCGCGCCGGACCCGCCGTGACCACCACCACTTCGCCCGTGTGTTTTTCCTTCTGCCGCAATGCCTCTTCGAGGGCGAAAG
>JBEKED010000064.1:0-13785 GCA_050014035.1 Terriglobales bacterium | reverse complement strand
CGGTCAAGCGCAGGTGCGTTTTGTCCATGCCATCGAGGACGCTAGCGCGTTGGATATCGAGGTCAACGGAACGAAGGATTTTACCAAAGTGGCATTTGGCAACTTGCAGCCGTTGACCGGCTATACGGCGGTGCAGACAGGCATTGACACCGTTGTCGGGTTGCTGACGGGTACCTCCACCGTGGCCTTCAGCACAACTAACGTTAAACTGGTCGCTGGGACGGAGTACACGGTGGTGGCGACTGGATTTGATACTGGCTTCGAGGGCTCCAACGTTGTCATCCTGAACCCGTCTGATGACAACACGGAACCGGCCAATGGCACCATCAAGTTTCGTGTGATTAATGCTTCGCCCAGCGGCTCCAACGGCAGCGGCGGCGCAGTGGATATTTACATCCAGCCGGCGCAGGTGGAGGGGCTTACGCCGCCCGCCACGATCAGCGGCCTTGCCTACCAGGAGACGAGCAAGTACTTGCCGGAAGCCTATAACACGTCGGGCGCCGGCTACACGGTGTATGTGTGTCCGGCAGGAACGACGGACCAGCTTTTTAAGCAGACCTTTGTTGTCGGCGGTCCCAATGAGGGGTCGATTCGCACGCTGATCCTTACGGATCAGCAGGGGGTGCAGGAACTGAATCCACAGTTCATCGAGTTGGATGACCTGAATTGATGGCGGACGTGGCGCCGGAGCGCAAAAGGAACGAACCTTCCCGCAGCGGGTAAATCGGTTGCGGAAAACTCGGCGTTCGGTGTGCAGCCCCTAAAGGGGAATTTCAATTTCAAGAGCTTACGGCATCGCTGAAGCGATGCCCTGATACGAAACTTGAGTTCTTATTACGAAACTTGAGTTTTTATTACGAAACTTGTGTTTTTATTACGAAACTTGAGTTTTTTATTACGAAACTTGAGTTTTTTATTACGAAACTTGAGTTTTTATACGAAACTTGAGTTTTTAAGCACTGTGTAATGCCGGTGCCCGACGCGGCATCTAACAAACTGCTAAAATCCTTTTTGCTCACCATTAAACTTTCCGTAGGAGAACGAGAGAGGATGTCGCGCTGGTTGAAAGCCGTGCCCCTGATGCTGGCCCTGGCGGCCGTGAGCATTTTCGCGGCCAGCTGCGGGAACAGCAGTCAGGCGCATTTGCGTTTTGTCCATGCCATACAGGACGCCGGTGCCTTGGATATCGACGTCAATGGAACCCAGGATTTTACTGACATATCGTTCCGCGGAGTTCTGCCGAACCAACCGGGCTATACCAGCATACCGTCGGGATCGGACACCATGGAAGGGGTTCTGACCGGCACTACCACCGAAGCTTTCAGCGACACGGTGACCTGGCGCGGCGGAGCGGAGTATACGGTGATTGCGACGGGATTTGAAACCGGCACGAACGGCGCCAACGTTGTTCTGTTGTCGATTCCGGACAACATTCCCACGCCGCCGGCGGGCGACGTTGCTTTCCGCGTTATCCATGCCTCGCCTAGCGGGCCGGGCACGGTGGATGTTTACATCGAACTGAATCCGAACAACGGTCCGGCGTTGCCGATTACGATTCAAGGGCTGGCGTACACGCAGGCGAGCCCATATATGTCGTTCGCTTACAACCCCAATGACGACCCCATCCCGCCGGGCTTTACGGTGTACGTCACGGCATCGGGGAGCATGGAGCCAATCATCAGCGAGACGATCAATCCGGGAGCGGTGGGAGCGGTGCGGACGCTGGTGCTGACAGACGTGCAGGGCGGAACGACCATGGATTCGTTATTCCTGGAGTTGACGGACACGGATTAGCCGGCGTTGAAGGAGCGGGCGGCGGCTTCCTCGTCGTCGAACACCTCAAAAATCGTGAGCAGCTTGGTGACCTGGAGCAGATCGCCGACGCGCTTGCTTAGGCTGGCCAGTTTTACGGCGCCGCCGGCGTTGCGGGCGGTAGTGTAGAGCGAAACCAGCGTGCCTAGGCCGCCGCTATCGATGTGATTCACTTCGCGCAGATTCATCACCAGCTGGGGGCTTTCGGACAGCAGCTTTTTGACCATGTCGCGCAGGCTGGCCGATTCTTCGCCAAACACCAGGCGGCCGCTGCAATCCACTACCAGCACGCCCTCGAGCGCTCGGGTGCTCATTCTCAGTTGCATAGACCACTTCTCCAAAATTTACGGTAAGAACGCGATGCATGAGCGTAACTCGGCTGCGGGAGGTGTGCAAGTGGTTGAGCTGCGAGCTTCGAGTTACGAGCTTGAGCTTGAGCGATCAGGCGCGCGCTGGGATTGCTCGGGGCTCGCAGCTTGGGGCTCGCAGCTGCCTGTATAATCAGGGATTCCGATGAGCTACCAGGTTCTGGCGCGCAAATACCGGCCACAGAAATTTTCCGAGGTGATCGGCCAGGAACACGTCACACGCACGCTGCAGAATGCGATCGCGCAGGAGCGCATCGCGCACGGCTACATCTTCAGCGGACATCGCGGAATCGGAAAGACCACGGTGGCGCGCATCCTGGCGATGGCGCTGAACTGCCGCTCGACCAATGAAACGACGGGGAAGCCCGTAGCGGAGCCTTGCGGCGTATGCGATTCCTGCACTGAGATTCGCGCTGGAAATTCCGTTGACGTGATCGAAATCGATGCCGCCACCAATCGCGGCATCGACGAGATTCGCGAACTGCGCGAGGCGACCCGCTACCGTCCGGCGCGCGATCGCTTCAAAATCTACATTCTCGACGAGGCGCACCAGATTACCGACGCGGCGTTCAATGCGCTGCTGAAAACGCTGGAGGAGCCTCCCAGCCACGTAATTTTCATGATGGCTACAACGCAGCCCGAGGATATTCCACAGACTATCCGGTCGCGTTGCCAGCACTTCAGTTATCGGGCGATGAAGTTCGACGCCATCATGGGGCAACTGCGCGAGATTGTGGCTAAGGAGAAGATTCCGGCTGATGAGGACGCGCTCGCGCTGCTGGCGGAAGCGGGCGACGGCTCGATGCGGGACGCGCTTTCGATTCTTGATCAGGCGATTGCTTCGACTTCCGACCATCTAACGGCTGATTCGGTTCGCAGCCTGATCGGCTCGGCTCCGGCGGCGGCGCTGGAAACGGTGATGCAGGCGGTGGCCGAGAGTTCGAGTGAAAAAATTCTGGTGCTGGTTGACGAACTGATTGGCGAAGGACATAGTCCCACGCATTTCGCGCGGCAGTTGGTGCGATTTCTGCGCAACGTGACGGTGGCGAAGATTGCGGGCAAGGACTCGGCGTTGCTGCAGATTTCCTCCGATGAGCGCGCCCGCGTCGGACGAATTGCCGATCTGTTCAGTGAAGAGGATTTGGCGCGGCATCTGCAGATCATGCTGCGCACGCATGGAGAACTCGGATACCGCCAGGAGCAGCGCTTTCACCTTGAACTGGGACTGCTGAAAATGGCGCACGCGCAGCGGTTGCTGCCGATCGAGCAGTTGCTGAGCGAGGTGACGCCTGCGGCCGGCCCGGCGCGACCGGGGATTGTAAATCGCGCGGCAGCGGACGTTCGGCGGACGGAGGCGGTCAGCTCGGCGGGTGTTTCATCGGCACGATCGAACTCGGTGTCACCGTTTGCAGCTGACTCGGCGCGCAAGGGTAGCCCAAAGGCGGAGGCTGCCGGGGAGTTCGCGGGGTTCGCGGGCGGGGGCGCCCGCGCCACACAATCCGGGAACGTTGTCATCATGGGATCGGCAGCGCCGGCGGTTGAATTGTTGCCACAATTGGAGCCGCAGCCCGTTGCACGCAGTGAAGCGGCCGCCGAAGTAGGAGCCAACACGAATGCCGAGTCTCTGCGCGATGCCGTTCTCAACGCGCTGGGCGATCAACAAATGCTGGTTTCGATTCTGGAAGGCGCGGAGTGGACACTGAACGGAAATTCGCTGATCGCAAGAGTGGGTGCGTCGGCCACGATGATCGAAATGTCATTCACTGGCGAAGCGCGACGCATCGCTAGCGCCGCTGCCAGCGGGCAGGCGGGGAGACCGATCAAGGTGCTGGTCGAGGACGGTGGATCTCCGCAGGCGGCCTCGGCTCCGCTGCGGGCGGCGGCGGCGAACGGCAGCGCCCGCAGTCGCGCCGAACAGGATCCGATCGTACAACGCATGAAGGAAAGGTTTGGGGCAGAGATTCGCACCGTGATTGATTATCGGGAGAAAGGGTAGAAACATTTTGTAATTTAGCAATTTTGTAATTTGGTAATTTGAAACCCAAAGCCAAGCCAAGATTTGAGGAGGGTTTTAGATTGCAAAATTACCAAATTAAACAATTGCAAAATTCCTTATGTCTGGATTTAATTTGCAGGAACTGATGGCGCAGGCCAAGCAGCAGTACGAAACGCTGCAGAAGAAGATGGAGCAGACCGTGGTTGAGGCCTCGTCCGGGGGCGGCACGGTCACGGTCAAGATGGATGGCCGCAAGCAGGTGCTTGCCATCAAGATCGACCCCGAAGCGGTCAAGAGTGGAGATGTCGAGATGCTGCAGGATCTGGTGATGGCCGCCGTGAATGAAGCCAGCCGCAAGGTCGATAAAGAAATGCAGTCCAGCGTCGGCGGAATGCTGGGCGGCCTGGGAGGACTCATCGGGTGATCGGGCCATCAGGTGATCGAAATTCCAAGGCAAGTGCGTTTAGAACTTAGATCACCCGATCACCCGATGACCCGATTGGTTTCCCTATGTCTCGTTTTGCGGAGCCGATGAGCCGGCTCATCGACGAACTCAAGAAGCTGCCGGGAATCGGCAACAAGAGCGCGCAGCGGCTCGCTTTTCATATTCTGCGGTCGAGCGCGGAAGACGCCGAAGCGCTTGCTTGCGCGGTGCGCGACGTCAAGGCCAAGCTGCGTTTGTGCTCGGTCTGCAACAACATTACCGACGTCGATCCCTGCGTCTATTGCAGCAGTGCCACGCGCAATCAGAAGCTGGTGTGCGTGGTCGAGGAGCCGACGAACATCGCCGCAGTTGAGAAGACGCGGCATTTTAACGGGGTCTACCACGTGCTCCATGGGTCGATTTCTCCGTTGCACGGAGTGGGACCGGAGCAGTTGCGCATCGCAAATTTATTGACCCGGGTGGGCGGGGGCGAGATCGAGGAAATCATCCTCGCGACCAATCCCACGGTGGAAGGAGAAGCCACCGCCACTTACCTGGCCCAACAACTGAAGCGCGAGGGAGTGCGGGTCACGCGGATTGCCATGGGGATTCCGGTGGGTAGCGACATTGAATACACCGACGAAGTCACCATGCTCAAGGCCATGGAAGGGCGGCGGGAGATGTAGAGTTCGGCTTGGAGCGTGTCCGGGTGCTCCGGCGGTAAACAGATCGCTGAAAAGCTCGGCGATCGGTGTACAGCCCCTAAAGGGCAAATCAGATTCAAGAGTTTGCGGTATCGCTAGAGCGATATCCTGATACGAAACCTAAGTTTTTCGGCATTCTGTAAAGCCCACGTCGCTATCAGCCGCGAATGGCACGGTCAACAGCTTGAGCTTGCGGAAAAAACCCGGTTGCACGCCGTGTCGTTCCCGCAGCGGCTAAAGCCGGCACTGAAAATAAGGCGTTGATCGCAGCGGTGAACCGCTGCGCTACCCAAAGGCAGAAGCAAAATCAAAATGCAACAATCTTGGTGGACGCTTCCGTGGCATCCCACCCCTTCGGCTTCGCTCAGGGCAGGCTCTTGCGCAACAAGAGTGCAAGGATGGGGCATCCTCGACCCCAAATAAGCGCAACCGAAAGGCTGAGTTTTTCAAGCAAGCTGTAAAGCCTTGCTCTACCCGTAACCATTTACGAGACCGGTTAGCCTGCGGCCGGTCATTACAAGTCACTAGATGGCGGGAAGGCCGGTTGCGTATAATAGCCGAAAATCTGCCAATTTCTTCGAGGGATCGACGTATGGATCAGGTGTCCCGGTGTGCGCAACCAGTCATTTTCTTTGTCGCCGTGCTTTTGGCGGTAACCGGCGCCATGTATGCGCAAGAGGCTTTGCCGATCCGTGCCCCATCCACGCCGAATTTTGGCGTGCCGGAGGATTGGAGCACTCCGCACGTCATCTACACCCGCAATGGCGCAGTGGACGACATGCTGAAGGTGCGCAACGACCCGCGCTTCCTCAATAACATTCTTTTGCATTACATAAGAGAGCATGGCAAGCAGACTCAGCCAACGTCACCCACCGGGTTGGACGGAGCGAGATCGAACGAAAACGGATTCGAGGCAGATGCGGAAGAGTTGCGCATACAAGGCTCCGGGAACGAGGGCAATGCGCAATCCCCAGGTCCGACCGCAAACGGTTCCAAGGTCGACTGGGCGGTGTCGCTGGGCCCGACGGCTGGCATGGCGCTGGCAGAAAGTCCAGCAAAATACACCTTTAACCCGAGCGCTCCGCCCAGTTGCGGCGACTTTGTCGTGTACACGGTGAACGCGGCTCCGAAGGTAGGCACGCAGGCTAATCTGGTCGGCTTGACGAATCTCTACTCCGGCAGCAATCCCACTGGATTGTGCGGGAATGCTCCCACGTTTCTATTTTCTTACGCGATCGGAGCGTCGGGCTCGGCGCTTTCGCCGGTCCTTTCGCTGGATGGGACCCAGGTGGCGTGGCTCGAAAATGCAAATCCGGTGGTTCTCCACGTCACGACTTTTATGGCTGGACAGGGTACAAATGCCACGACCGGTGCAGTCGCGCCGACCGGCACATTTTCATCGAGCGGAACTTGTACTCCGTCGCCCAGTTCCTGCGACGTGGCCCTCAGCTACACAACCGTGGCCGGATGCACAGCAAGTTCGAACAGCAACAGCGATTCCGACATTTACGTTGACTATGGGAGCAATTCCGCCTACGTTAGCGCCAATAACGGAATTCTCTACCGTATTTCAGGCATCTTCCATGCCGTTCCCGCAGTGGAATATTGCGTTACGGTGAATGGCGGAGCGGGGGCATATATGAGCGGCCCCGTTTACGACTCTTTGCTGAACGAGGTTTTCGTTACCGATTCGAAGAAGGTGTACGCCTATACCGTGGGTGCCGCGGGTTTCACGGCGGCGAATCCGGCGTCATACACCTACGCAGTGGGTGGCTACGACGCTTCGGCGCCGGTGCTGGACGCTTTTAACGGTTACCTATATATATTTTCCACGGATGACGCGGAGGCAACCGCCCACACTTCCGTGATCCAGTTGCCCGTAACCCTGGCGGCGGGCTCTGGTACTTTTGTTCCCTTGGGTGCCGTCGGAACCGGTGTAGATGTGTACCTGGGCTATGGAGCTTTCGATAACAACTATTACAACTACGGGCCGAAGAACGCTGCGTCTACGCTCTATAGTTGCGGCACTGACACGACGACTACCACCGCGCAGGATCTCTTTGCGATTAGTTTCAACCCCAGCACGGGTGTGGCGAATACAACTCCGGCTATGCCTGCGAACAAGAATGTAAATCCGGGCGGTAAAACCGGGTTGTGTTCGCCGATTACCGAGTTTTTTGATGGGACTACAGACCGAATTTTCGTCGGCATGGGAGACTACAGCGGCGCGACCACCGGAGCGAACGTGGTTCAGATGTGGAACGTCACCACCCAACTGAAGAGTTCCAGCGACACGCCCACGGCTAGCGCATCGGGCTACCAAGGCGGTACAACGGGCTTCGCTATCGACAACAATGCCAGCGGAACTGCCCAGGCGGAGAGTATTTACTTCTCGACTCTGGAGACGAGCGGCACTGCCACCACCTGCGGAGCGGCCGGCACCGACCTGTACTGCGCGGTAAAGTTGACGCAGAGCGGGCTCCAGTGAAGAGCCGTGCGTTTCCTGAATTGTTCGGTTGCGTTGGAGATGGCTCTTGAGAGCAGGCTAGTGTTGGATGGCGTGGACGAGTTCAGGAAGTCCTCCGTCAGGAAGTCTTGCGGTTGATATGACACTGGTTTTGGGTGTTGATTTTTCCGCAGGTCAACGCCTGGGTCTCAAATACTCGTTCGACGCGGAAGGTGGGCTTCACGTAAGGCTTCAGGGCGGGTTTCTTCAAAATCAGCTTTTTGTCTTCGGGTTCCGGATTTCCATTCGCCATTCGGCATTTACCCCTAAACGAATATCTGGTGAGCGACTGGAACTCTCTTAATGATAACGGAATTATACAGTTCCCGGCGCTTGGCCGAAAGGTGGTAGTGGGGTCATAGCGTGAAAGCAGCACTACCCCTGACGCCTAAGACCTGACTTCTCCCGGCGTTCTTGCTAGAATGTGACTTCCATCACACCATGCGCTGAGGAGCATGAGATTCTATGGCCTATGTAATTGCCGAGCCCTGCATCGGAACCAAAGACACAGCCTGTGTTGATTCCTGTCCGGTGGATTGCATTCATCCCAAGAAGGACTCCGACAAGTTCGCGACGGAAGAAATGTTGTACATCGATCCCGTGGAATGCATCGACTGCGGCGCTTGCGTGCCAGTGTGCCCCGTCTCGGCCATCTTCGCGCTCGACGACCTGCCGGAAAAGTGGAAAGAATACACCGAGCGCAACGCGAAGTACTTTGGGCGGTAGAAATCGGCTCTTAGCCGTTAGCCCTTAGCCTTTAGCTGGAAGCGACGAGAGCGCAAGGTTTCAGGCCAAGAGCTAAAAGCTAAGAGCCAAAAGCCTGCCCTCTCCATTACAATCATTCATTAACCTGTACACCTTCCATGGCGTTGAAGGAGTCGGAAGCAATCGTTCTGCGCACGTATCCGCTGCGTGAGTCCGACCTGCTGGTCACGCTCTTTACCCGACTGGAAGGCAAGGTGAAAGGCGTGGCGCGCGCGGCCATGAAATCGAGACGCCGCTTCGGAGGCGCTCTAGAGCCTCTCACCTATGTGAGAGTCTTTTACGACGATCGTGAGCGGCAGGAGTTGGCGCGGCTCGATTCTTGCGAAGTGATCGAGTCGCCGCTAGCTCGGGAGGTGAGTTATCCGCGAGCCGCGGCTTTGGCGCATGTAGCCGAGTTGCTCGATGAGTTGATGCCCGACCGTGAGGCCAGCGATGCAGTGTTTCGCTTGAGTCTGGCGGTTCTGCAGGAGTTGCGTGGCGAGAAGTTGTGGATGCCGCTGACTTACTTTGAGCTGTGGATGACGCGGCTCATGGGGTTCCTGCCGGAGTTTACGGAGTGCGTGGTCTGCGGACGGGGGCTGGACGGCGCACGGGCGTTTTACCACGCGCTGTCTGACGGGTTGGTCTGCTTCGACGATAAGCGGATCGCGTCATCGGAGCTGTCGCCGGAATCGCGAAGGATCGCGGCGCAGATGCTGCGGTCGCGCGTTTCCGAATTTGCCGGGATTGACTGGCCGAAAGCGGTGGGACAAGACCTCCGCAAGTTTCTTCTCCAGATTCTGGAGCGCCACATCGAGAAGAAGTTGGTGACGGCAGGAATGCTGGAGAAGATCGGCTAGCACTTTTTATGAATTGTCATCCCGAGCGAAGCGAGGGATCTGCATTTTGCGGCGAACTGCAGATCCCTCGCTCCGCTCGGGATGACAAAATCGGTAGATTCGGGACGACAAAATCCGTAAATGAAGATAAGACGCTGACCTGCGAATGAGACGTTAAGAGCTAGAAGCTTACCAATCACGTGAACTCATCCAAGCCTAATTCGCTGACCTTCCAGGAACTCATCTTAAAGCTCCAGGCTTTTTATGCTGAACGCGGAGCCGTCATCCAGCAGCCCTACGACGTCGAAGTAGGCGCGGGAACCATGGCTCCGGAGACGTTTCTGCGGGTGCTGGGGCCGAATCCTTATAAGGTCGCGTATGTGCAACCGTCGCGGCGTCCGGCCGACGGGCGCTACGGAGAGAATCCCAATCGTCTGTTCAAGCACCTGCAGTTGCAGGTCATCCTAAAGCCGCCGCCAGAGAACATCCAGGAACTCTACCTTGAATCGCTCGGCGCAATCGGCATCGACTTGCGCCAGCACGACATCAAGTTCGAAGAAGATAACTGGGAGTCGCCAACGCTCGGCGCTTGGGGCATCGGATGGCAGGTGATGCTCGACGGCCTTGAGGTCACGCAGTTCACCTATTTCCAGCAATGCGGCGGCGTCGACCTTGATCCCATCTCCGTGGAACTGACCTATGGACTGGAGCGTCTCTGCGCCTTTCTGCAAGACGTGGATTCGATCTACGACATCGTTTGGGCTCGCGACCCGGAAACCGGCAGGGAAGTGAAGTACGGGGAAGTGCGCCTGGCCGACGAGCAGCAATTCTCGGTATACAACTTTGAAGCGGCCGATGTGCCAAGCGCATGGAAGCATTTCGAACTCTGCGAGGCTGAGTGCAAGAAATTAATCGACCGCTACGCCGCGCTAAGTAAGGATAAAGCTAAAGCGGAAGATGACGGCATCGCGCGCGAGCGGTCGCGCTTCCCGCTGCTGGGCGCCTACGATCTGTGCCTGAAGTGCTCACACTACTTCAACATTCTGGATGCCCGAGGCGCGATTTCGGTGACCGAGAGAGTCGGAGTAATTGCGAGGGTGCGCGCGTTAGCCGTGGCCATAGCCAAAGCCTGGATGGATCAGCAATACGCGGCAGAAAAAAAAAGGGGAAGCGATGACTCAGGTCCAAAGCCCGGAGCAAAAGAAAAGAAAGGCAAGCTGGCCCCGGTGGGATGAGGGTTCCCCTGTGGACAACTGTGTCCCCTGTGGTAAAGATTCTAGCCCGCGCTGATCGACATAGTTCGCCTGTGATGAGGCTCACATTTACTTTGCAGTGCATTTGAGAACATGGATGAGATTGTCGAATGCCTGACTTCTTGCTAGAAATCGGATGCGAAGAGATTCCGGCGCGGATGATCGACGCTGCCTCGCACGAACTGCAGGAGCGCGTGAGCGCCCTGCTCCAGCGCGAGCGACTCGACCCCGGCGGAGTGATCGCGCATCTCGACACGCCGCGCCGTCTGGCCGTTCTGGCGTCGGGCATTCCCGATTCTCAGCCCGACGTCACCGAGAAGGTAAACGGACCTTCAGCCCAGGTCGCATACAAGGATGGCCAGCCCACTCCGGCCGCTCATGCTTTTGCCAAAAAAGTGGGCATGGATGTGAGCAAGCTGGAGAAAGTCGCCACTCCCAAGGGAGAATACCTGGCCGCGACAGTAACGCGAAAAGGACGCGGCGCCGCCGAGATTCTAGCCGAGACTCTTCCCAAAGAAATTTCTACGCTTTACTGGCCCAAGAACATGTACTGGCGCAAGCGCGGAGAATTATTCGTGCGTCCCGTGCGCTGGCTGGTGGCAATGCTGGATGGCGAGGTCGTGCCGCTGGAACTGTTCGGCATTCCAGCTGGTAACAAATCGCGGGGGCACCGCATCATTGGCGGCAGCCGACCTGTAGTTATTTCCAATCCCAATGCCTATGTGGAAGCCCTGCGCGGCGCGAAAGTTCTGGGCGCCGCCGAGCGCGAGCAAGTCATCCGCAAGGCGCTCGACGCGGCTACGCGCACCATCTCCGGAGCGCGCTGGCGCGAAGACCGGCCGCTGGTTGCGACCGTAGTCAATCTGACCGAATTTCCTTCCGTCATTCTCGGCAGCTTCGATCCTGAATTTCTTGACCTGCCAGAAGAGGTGCTGGTCACGGTGATGCGCGATCACCAGAAATATTTCGCCATCGAAGATGCCAACGGAAAGCTACTGCCACATTTTTTGGCCGTGCTCAACACCGAGACTGACTCCGATGGATTGATCCGCCACGGCAACGAACGCGTACTGCGCGCCCGTTTCAACGATGCCCGCTTTTTCTGGCAGACGGACCAGAAGCAGACGCTGCGCCAGCGTGTCGATTTGCTCCGCAACGTCACGTTCCAGAAAGATCTGGGCAGCTACTACGACAAGACGATGCGCGTGCAGCACCTGGCCAGTTCGCTTGCTGAGACCGTGAAGCAGAGCGGCATATCGATTCGCCCCGGAGTGATTCACAAAGCCGCGCTCCTGGCAAAAACCGATCTCACCACGGAACTGGTGAAGGAATTCACGGAACTCCAGGGAATCGTCGGCGGACTTTACTCCGACGCCCGCGTGCAGCAACTCGACGAGGAGATGAATCCCGAGGTGCAGTTGGCAGTCTCACGCGCCATCTACGATCACTACAAACCCGAGTCGATGGAAGATAGCGCGCCCGCGACCGTCGAGGGCGCCGTTCTCTCCATTGCCGATAAGGCCGACTCCATTGCCGGCATGTTTGCTCTCGGTCTAATTCCCAGCGGGTCGAAAGATCCCTTTGCATTGCGCCGCCAGGCCAATGGAATTGTGAAAACGATTGCCGAGCACAACCTGCCGTTGCCTCTTTCCGAAATCATGGCCGATGCACGCGCTCGCTACAAAGGCTCCGAGGCGGAAAAGAAGTTCGCGAACGCCGCCTACGCTGATTCGGTGCGCAGCTTTTTCCGCGAGCGTCTTGAGTTCTACCTGAAGGACGCGCGGGGCTACGCTTATGACGTGGTTAGCGCCGTGCTGGCGGTCGATTCCGATGATGTCGTGGACGCCGCCGCGCGCGCCGAAGCCGTCGCCAAAATGCGCGGCTCGGCCGACTTCGAGTCCATTTCCAGTGCGTTCAAGCGTATGAAGAATATTCTGCGCCAGGCAGTTGAGAAGACTAACATTATTGCGATACGCGTCGATCTGGCGGGACTCCGCGAGGAATCCGAAAAAGAGCTCGCCGCGCTCATCCCGCGGACGGCAGCGACCGTCGAAAAGCTGTGCGCGTCGCGCGACTATGAAGGAGCGTTGCTCGAGATCGCAAAGTTGCGTCCCGCGATCGACAAATTTTTCGATAAGGTCATGGTCATGGTGGACGATGACAATCTTCGCGCCAATCGCCTAGCTCTGCTCCAGACCGTGGTGAAGGAATTCTCCACTATCGCCGATTTCTCCGAGATCGTGACCGAAGGCAAGGAATCAACGAAATAGAAAAAGAGGACTCCATATGGCAACGACGACTCTCCCCGATACCGAAACCGTCGCAGCGAAACCCACGGAAACGAAGCCGACAGCGACAAAGTACGTCTACTTCTTCGGCGGCGGCAAGGCCGATGGCAATGGCAAGATGAAGGACGTTCTCGGCGGTAAAGGCGCGGGCCTGGCGGAGATGACTAACGCTGGCCTTCCTGTGCCTCCCGGCTTCACCATTCAGACGGAGGCCTGCCGCGAGTACATGCGCCGCAACGCGGTGTCGAAAGACGTAGACCGCCAGATGGAAGAAGCGCTGTCCAAGCTCGAAAGTCTCCAGGGCCAGAAGTTGGGCAAGGGCGAGAACCCGCTGCTCGTCAGTGTGCGTTCCGGGGCGAAGTTTTCCATGCCCGGAATGATGGATACAATTCTCAACCTCGGTCTGAACGACACCAGCGTTGAAGCGCTCGCGAAGCGCAGCAACAATCCGCGTTTCGCCTACGACTCGTATCGCCGCCTGATTCAGATGTTCGGCAACGTGGTCCTCGACATCGAGAAATCGGTTTTCGACGAGATCTTCGACGCCAAGAAGAAGCAGAAGAAGGCCAAGCTCGACACCGAACTCGACGCCGAGGCCCTGGAAGAGGTCATCGTCGAATACAAGAAAGCCGTCAAAAAGCACGCCAAGCGCGACTTTCCGCAGGATGCAAACGAACAACTCGTCATGGCGCGTGATGCCGTATTCCGCTCCTGGCAAAACGATCGGGCCAAGCACTATCGCCGCATTAACAACATCGATGACATGCTTGGCACCGCCGTCAACGTGCAGGCCATGGTCTTCGGAAACCTCGGCGAAACCTCCGGCACCGGCGTAGGGTTCACCCGCAATC
>JBEKED010000063.1:0-13965 GCA_050014035.1 Terriglobales bacterium | reverse complement strand
TTCTTCCGTCTACATTTCGGCAATGCGGCGAGGGGACGAGGCGGTCCTTGCGCTGCGACGGTCGTCGATCGATACTCCGCTTTGGCTCAGTGCCGTCGTGCTGGAAGAACTCTATGCGGGCGCATCGGGCCCATTTTACTATCGCTGGAACGGATGGAGCGCGAATTCGACCGGATGAAACGGATATTGGTTCCGAACCTCGGCGACTGGACCGAAGCGGGACGAGTGCTGGCGCGTTTGGCGGCGAGATACGGATACGACAAGATCGGGCAGGGACGTCTGGCGAACGATGCACTGATCGCAATGAGCGCCGCGCGAATGGGAGCGACGGTGATTACGGCGAACGAACGGGATTTCGCCAGGCTCGCCGAATTCCGCTCCTTTCAGTGGGAATTAAGTGTCTTTTAGCAGGCAGGTTTGTGGGGTTAAAGTATTTGGGTATCGAGCATCGCGATGAACTGAATTCCCGGTACGATTTTCCCGACAAGACTTTTGTCGTTCGTCAAGAAGAGGTCGGTGCCAGCCTGGGCCGCACTCGCGAGATGAATAGCGTCCGCAGGGGTGGTGCCGAGCGTGCCGCGAATTCGCGCGTAGTGTTCTGCCGTTTCGACGGTGAAGGGCACTATTTCTGCAACAACACCTCTCAACAGCGTGCGAAACTGATCTGCCAGTTCTGTGCGTCCTTTGCGGTAGGTTCCTGCGAGCACCTCCCCAAAAGTGAAGGCGCCGGTGAGGAGTCGATCCTGACGCTGCTTCATCCGCGAATGAATCGCATCAACTTGCTTCGCGTACTGCGGATGATCCTCAAGCCAATAAATGAACAGCATGCTATCCCAATACACGCGACTCATTTGCGCTCCTCTTTGCGGTCCTCGGCAGCGTAAAACTTGCTCCGCTCAGCTTGAAGATAAGCCTCGCCTCCTCCCAGTTCGGCGAAAACCTCTTTCAGGGCCCCGCGTAGACGAGACCAGGCATCAACGCTGGGCTCTGCCGGACGTTCTGGATCGACAAATTCGTAAGTAAACACCGTTGTCGTGCTCAAACCAGACTTGGGCCCGGTCTCATCGACCAACCTCAGGCCATTGGCTCTCCGGAACTTTTTCGTCTTAAGGGCACTGCAAACAGCAGGTATGCTCCGATACAGTCTCAGTTCACGGACTACGTCCCCGACTCGAATAGAAAACCTTTCTTGACCCCTCTCGCGTGCCGGTATGACAAACGTTTTTGCACTGTACTCGCGGATGTCATCGGCCCCAATTTTCTTCGCTTGCTCATTCACGGTGTTCATTTGGTTTCCACCCGGTACAATGCAGACTACACATTCAGAACATTATGTTCGCTAATCATTATAGCGTGAGTATAATAGAGTATTCGTTAACTTATTGTAAACAAATGGAAAAAATGAAAAGTACTTTCGTATGAGTTGGTGAATTGTGCTAGCTGCACACAATGTCGCCACGCACACACCCTTCCTGTAAAATCCAATCATTCGCACGTCGGAGCCATTCTCTTTTGTCGTTTCTGGACGAGTTAAATCCGCAACAACGCGAAGCCGTCGAGACTACCGAGGGGCCGGTGCTGATTCTAGCCGGGGCGGGCAGCGGGAAAACGCGCGTCATCACGTTTCGCATTGCCTATCTCATCGAGAAGATGGGGGTGATGCCGGAATCGATTCTTGCGGTGACTTTTACTAACAAGGCCTCGTCGGAAATGGCCGAACGCGTCGATAGGCTGGTCGGTGGGCTTAGCGTGGCCAAGCCGGTGATTTCTACTTTTCATTCTTTCTGTGTGCGGGTGCTGCGGCGGGATATTGAGGCTTTGCGGATTCCTTCTACTGTGCCGGGACAGCCGCCGATCGGGCTCACTAAGAACTTTGTCATTTACGACGAAAGCGATCAGCAGCAGGTGGTCAAGGGTGTCATGCGGCGGCTGGGGCTCGACGACAAGCAACTGACGCCTCGCAATGTGCTTTCGCGGATTTCGTGGGCCAAAAATCACATGCTCGATCCGCAGGAAATTTATTTGCAATCGGGCGATCCGAAGACGGAAAAGATTGCGCACATTTTTGAGGAGTATCGTAAGGAGCTGCGCAAGGCCAACGCCATGGACTTCGACGATCTGTTGCTCGAAGCCGCGCGCCTGCTCAAGTCGGTGGCGGGGGTGCGCGAATACTACAACCGGCGTTTTCGATATTTGCTGGTCGATGAATATCAGGATACGAACCGTCCGCAGTACGAGTTGATGCGGCTGCTGGCGGGCGACGGGCACAACGTTTGCGCGGTGGGCGATGAAGATCAGTCGATCTACTCGTGGCGCGGAGCCGACATTCGCAACATTCTGGAGTTTGAGCGCGACTTTCCGGAAGCGAAGATTGTGCGGCTGGAGCAGAACTACCGTTCAACGCAGAACATTCTGGAGGCGGCGTCGGTCGTAGTCGCGAACAACGTCCGGCGCAAGGGCAAGAATCTTTGGACGTCGCGGCAGGGCGGGGCGAAGGTTGGGTACTACGAGGCTCCGGATGGCGAGAACGAGGCGCTGTTTGCGGCCGATACGATCAACCGCTATGTGCGCGCGGCTGGCGAAAATGGCGAGACGGCGCGCGCGGCTGTGCTCTATCGCACGAACTCGCAATCGCGGCTGTTTGAAGAGGCGATGCGGCGCTACCAGTTGAAGTATCACGTGGTGGGCGGTTTTTCGTTTTATGAACGCGCTGAGATCAAGGATCTGATTTCGTACTTGAAAGTGATCCAGAACCCGGACGATTCGGTTTCGCTGCTGCGGGTGATCAATACTCCGGTGCGCGGGATTGGTAAGACGACGATTGAGATGATCGAGCGGTTGGCGCTGGAGACGGGATTGTCGATGTGGGGCGCGGTGGGCGAGGCGATCAACCGGCAGTTGTTGCCGGCGCGGGCTTTGGCGGCGTTGAACAGCTTTCGCGATCTGATCGACGACGGGCGCGCGATGCTGGCGGGGACGTTTGTGGAGCGGGTGGATGAGACTGCTGCGGTTGCGTCCGACGAGAACGTTGCCTCGCTGCTCCACCCCGTCAAGCCAACACCGGGCTTGACGGGGACCCCGGTGCGCCCGGCGGGGCGGACGAATGCGTCCGCCCCTACGCGGGCGGAGGAGAGCGACACTGATTTCGATCCTGGTAACTTCAGTTTTGATTTTGCTGCCCACGATTCGGCCGAGAGCGTGGGGACGGGCGAGGACGGCCGTCTCCCCATCGACGAGGTCGCTGACCAGCCCGTTGATGAGGCTGTCGACGGTTTTCGCGCTCCGGGGGCGACGGCTAATACGGCTGAACTGCTCAAGTTTTTGATCGATCGCACCAGATACATCAAGCAACTAGAAGAGGAAGACACGCCGGAAGCGTACTCGCGCATCGAGAACTTGCGCGAACTGGTGAACGCGGCCATGGATTCGCGCGATCGCGGGGAGACGCTGGAAGAGTTTCTCGATCATGCCGCATTGGTGAGCGATGCCGACCAGTATGACGAGCACGCGCAAATCACGCTGATGACGCTGCACGCGGCCAAGGGGCTGGAGTTTCCGCTGGTGGTGCTGGCAGGAATGGAAGAAGGGCTGTTTCCGCATTCGCGGACGATGCTTGAGCCGGATGCGATCGAAGAGGAACGGCGCTTGTGCTATGTCGGCATGACGCGCGCCATGGACACTTTGATTTTGTCGCGCGCTGTCTATCGGCGGCGTTATGGAACGGACATGCCGGAGGCTAGCGTGCCGTCGCGATTCTTGGAGGAGGTTCCGCCGCAGTTGGTGGAGGAGTTGGGCGGATCGCGGCGGCGAGGAAGTTCTGCTGCTTCGTCGGCTGCTAATTTTTCTTCCTCTGCAGGCTTTTCGCGGGCGGGGGCGCCCGCGCCACACGAGCCGCACTATTCTTACGAGGACGAAGATCAGAGTGCTGCGTGGGATCCGGCTCGGGTCAAACCGAAAGCTGTACCATCGCTGCAGAGTTACAACTCGATCGACAACATTGCCGAGTTCTTTGCTTCGCGGGGCAAGAAGTTTAGCGTTCCGAAAATGCGCGCGGAAGAACCCTCGGGCAGGCGCGGGTTTCGTCCGGGGCAGAAGGTGAAGCACCCGAAATATGGGGAAGGAACGGTGTATCAGCGCGAAGGAGATGGGGCAGACGCCAAGATTACGGTACAATTCCCTCGCTTCGGTTTGAAGAAGTTGGTGGAGCGGTACGCGCAGTTGGAGAAGGCGTAAGGCGGAAGCGAGTCTCTTTACGGTCGAGGACTGCAGATCCCTCGCTCTGCTCGGGATGACAAAAATTTAGGATTTCGAAATTAATCTACACGAAGAGAGAAGAGAATCGTACTGATGGCAAATACCAAGAAGCTAACCAAAGAAGAGCGGAAGAAAGTCAAACGAGCATCCCGCAAGAAAGACAAAGCGGAAAAGCCCAAGAAGCCCCGCGATTACGCCCGTGGATCAAAGAAGCGCAAGGTGAAAAAGCTGGCGCGCGGTCAGGCGAAACGGTAAGACGTTAGTCTGCTGAGAGCTCGGCGGGCATGGGCGCACGTCCATGCCCGAACTTCAGTTGTGAGGAGACAGCCAAGTCTTGTCGCAATCATCCCCTGAGCCAGGCGTCGCGGTCGGCGTTATTCGTACTTCCAACAGTCAAGCGTTCTGTTGTAAGTCTATCGACAAACTGATATCGGACTCGGAGCACCCGGAAACGAGGCTCAGCAAGACGCTCGGCCCGTGGTCGCTGACGGCGCTCGGCATCGGCGCGATCATCGGGTCGGGAATCTTTGTGCTCACGGGTACGGCGGCGGCAGGAGAATATTTCCAGGCGCCGTCCATCCTGCACGCGCAGGCGCTTGACGTGATTGTGAATCTTCTGCGCACCGGGAGCGCGGCCGGGGCGCTCATGCACGGACGTCCGCCCGCCGGGCCTTCGATTGCCATTTCGTTTTTTCTGGTGGCGATTGCGTGCAGTTTTGCCGGATTGTGTTACGCCGAACTCGCGTCGATGATTCCCATTGCCGGCAGCGCGTATACATATTCCTACGCTACGCTCGGCGAAATTTTTGCCTGGATTATTGGCTGGGACCTGATTCTTGAATACGTGGTCTCAAACGTCGCTGTGGCGGTCGGCTTTGCCGGTTATACCAAGGCGCAATTCGCGGCGTTCGGTATCAACCTGCCCGACAAATGGGCGAGTCCGGTTTGGGCCTCGGGACAGTGGACGGGTGCATACTTTAACCTGCCGGGCTTCCTGATCGTATTCATACTCACGCTGCTGCTGGTGCGCGGCGTAAAAGAATCGGCCGAGACGAATAACATTATGGTCGCGATCAAGATCGGCGCGATTCTGACTTTTCTCGTGGTGGGCGGAATGCTGGTGAAGCCCGCGAACTGGACGCCCTTTGCGCCCTCCGGATTTGCCGGAATTGTGACGGGAGGGGCGATCGTTTTCTTTACTTATATCGGCTTCGATTCGGTTTCCACCGCGGCGGAGGAATCGCGCAATCCGCAAAAAGATTTGCCCTTCGGGATCATTATGTCGCTCATTGTTTGCACGCTGCTTTATGTTGGCGTTGCTTTGGTGCTGCTCGGCATGATGAAGTACACGACCTTTGTGTCGGGAGAAGCCGCCGAAGCGCCCGTCGCCTACGCGATGAAATATCTGGGAGTGCACCCGCTGTTCCGGTCGGTGATCGTGATCGGCGCGCTGACGGGGATGATCTCGTCGTTGCTGGTATTTCAGTACGGCCAAGCGCGCATCTGGTATGCCATGTCGCGCGATGGCCTCTTGCCGAAATTATTTTCCGCCGTGCATCCGAAATATAAGACGCCGTACTGGTCTACTTGGATCGCCTGTTTTGCCGTGGGAATCCCGGCCGGGCTGGTGGATATTGGAGATGCCGCCGACCTGGCCAACATCGGAACGCTGTTTGCCTTCGTGCTGGTTTCGTTGGGAGTCATTCTGCTGCGACGCAATCAGCCCGATCGCAAGCGCGCGTTCCGCGTGCCGTTTGTGCCGTGGTTTCCGCTGATTTCGGTGGTTCTTTGCGGCGGACTGATGTTGGGGCTTACTCTGATCACCTGGCTGCGGTTTGTGATTTGGCTGGCACTCGGATTGGTGATTTACATCTTCTACAGTCGTCATCATAGCGAGTTCAAGAAGAGCATCGGGTGATCTGGCCATCGAGTCATCGGGCCATCTCGCGATGACCCGATGGTCAGATGGCCAGATTGCTTTAGAATCGTTGCATGCCTTCGGAGCCGTCCAGCTTTATCCTCTCGCTGCCCAAGGCCGAACTCCATCTGCATCTTGAGGGGGCGATCGATCCGCCAACGCTGCTCGAACTGCGTCAGCGTCATCAGATGGAAGGTGCTTCTCTAACCGAAGTGGAGCAACTTTACAACTACGCCGATTTCAAGGGTTTCCTTTCGGCTTTCAAGGATGTAACCGGACACCTGCGCACTCCGGAAGATTACGAGTTAATTACCTATCGGCTGATGGAGCGGCTGAGAGCGCAGAATGTTCTGCATGCCGAGGTGATTGTCTCGGTTGGCGTCTGCCTCTGGCGCAAGCAGGATTTCGCGGCGATATTTGAGGGGATGGAACGCGGACGCGTGCGCGGCGAGAAGGACTTCGGCATTTCGCTGGTGTGGATTTTCGATGCTATCCGGCAGTTTGGCGCGGAGAAGGCGCAGAGCGTGCTCGATCTCGCAATACAGTTTCGGGAGCGCAACGTGGTTGCCTTCGGTATTGGCGGCGATGAGTTGGCCGGTCCTCCCGAGTGGTTTGCGGGAGTTTACGCTCACGCCGCGGAGCACGGTCTCCATCTGACAGCGCATGCCGGTGAAAGCGCTGGTCCCGAATCGATTTGGGGCGCGCTGAATCTCAAGGCGGAACGCATTGGCCATGGCCTCACTGCCGGGCAAGATCCGGAATTGATCGAAGAGCTGGCCGAGCGCCAGGTTCCGCTGGAAATCTGCGTGACCAGCAATCTGCGGACGGGGTGCTGCGCCGAACTAGCGCAGCATCCGGTGCGGCGCTACTTCGACCAGGGGCTGATGCTCACGATCAATAGCGACGATCCTGCCATGTTCCGCACCTCGCTCGTCGGGGAGTATGCGCTGGTACAGGAGGCGTTTGGTTTCACGGACGAACATCTGCGCGAACTGGCTCGCAATTCGTTTGAGGCATCATTTCTGCCGCCAGAGAAGAAAATCGAATTTCTGAATCTGTTCGACTCCGCTAGCTTGCGCGCGTAAGGAGCTGCTCGTCGACGAACAGCGCCTTCAGCGAACGACGCTCTGGCATCACACCCCTTCGTGTCAGTGGTCACACTCCGGCGTTCCCGCTCGCCTATAATGTCTGCCTATGAAACTCGAAGAGAAAATTGCCGAACTGAAGAAGCGAGACCAGTTGGCGCTAGAAGGCGGCGGCGCGCAACGGCGCGAGCGCCAGCACAAAGAGGGCAAGATGTCGGCCCGCGAGCGCGTGGAATTTCTGCTCGACGAGGGCACCTTCGAGGAGACCGACAAGCTGGTCACGCATCGTTGCCACAACTTCGGAATGGAGCAGCAGAAATACTACGGAGACGGATTTATCACCGGATACGGACGCGTGGAAGGGCGTCTGGTCTATGTCTTCGCGCAGGATTTCACCGTGTTCGGCGGTTCGCTCTCCGAAGCGAACGCTTTGAAGATCGTCAAGATCATGGATCTGGCGGCCAAAATGGGCGCTCCCGTGATCGGCCTGAATGATTCGGGCGGGGCGCGTATTCAGGAAGGCGTGATGTCGCTGGCCGGCTACGCTGAAATCTTTTTGCGCAACACACTTTATAGCGGAGTGGTGCCGCAGATCTCGGCCATCATGGGACCGTGCGCGGGGGGCGCCGTTTACTCGCCGGCCATCACCGATTTCATTCTGATGGTGGATCAGACTTCTTACATGTTTATTACCGGTCCCGATGTGATTAAAACCGTCACTCATGAAGAAGTCACCAAGGATCAACTGGGCGGGGCGCACACGCACAACGAGACGTCCGGAGTTGCGCACTTCCTGTGCCGCGATGACGCGGAATGTCTGTCGATGGTGCGCGAGTTGCTGAGCTTTATTCCGTCTAACAATCTGGAGGACCCGCCGCGCAAGGCCTGCACCGATCCCATCGATCGGCTGGACGCGAAGCTGGATACGCTCGTTCCCGACCAATCGAACATGCCGTATGACATGAAAGACGTGATTCAGACGGTGGTGGACGACGGTTATTTTTTTGAAATTCACGAGCACTATGCCAAGAACATTGTCGTGGGATTTGCGCGACTCAACGGACGACCGGTTGGGATCGTCGCCAATCAGCCTGCGATGCTGGCCGGAACGCTCGACATTAACGCCTCGGTGAAGGGCGCGCGTTTCGTGCGCTTCTGCGACTGCTTCAATATTCCGCTGGTGACGTTTGAGGATGTGCCTGGATTTCTACCTGGCACGCAGCAGGAGTACGGTGGGATTATCCGGCATGGCGCAAAGTTGCTGTATGCATTTGCGGAAGCCACCGTGCCTAAAATCACCGTGATCACGCGCAAGGCTTACGGCGGAGCCTATTGCGTCATGGCGTCCAAGCATATACGTACAGATGTGAACTACGCCTGGCCGAGCGCGGAGATCGCGGTGATGGGACCGGAAGGCGCGGTAGATATCGTCTACAAGCGCGAACTGGATCATGCGGAGAATCGCGAAGCCGCGCGCCAGCAGAAGATCGAAGAATTCCGCGACACGCTGGCCAATCCGTACGTGGCGGCCGACCGCGGATTTGTGGATGCGGTCATCCAGCCGCGCGAGACGCGCAAGAAGGTGATTCAGGCGCTGGAGATGCTACAGACTAAGCGGGATAAGAACCCGCCTAAGAAGCACGGGAATATTCCTCTGTAATAGCTGGCAGCTCTCAGCCGTCAGCCATCAGTTGAAGCGGTTTGACGCTAGCGGCCGCAATCAACTATCGGTTCAATTTGACGACGCACCCGAAAAAAGCCTGAAACCACGAAGTTGCACGAAGGCTCTTGCGTGTCTTTTGCTATGTATCGCGGATGGGGCCCGAGCATCGCGCGGTCATGTCATATAAGCTCTTCTCTCGGAACACTCATAGTACGGAAGACTCATAGTACGGAGTTGATCCGAGCGCGGGGTAAGCCCGGGACGGCATGAAGCAAACCGATTTCCAGCGTGAACTCGGGCGGCTGCACCCTGCCAGCTTCGGCTGGGCGCTTTGGTGTTGCGATCACCGGCGAGAAGAGGCAGAGGACGTCTTGCAGACAGCGTATGTAAAAGCGATGGAAGGGACGGCTAGATTCGATGGGAATTCCAGCTTGCGAACTTGGTTCTTCGGCGTAATCCGGCGCACGGCATCAGAGCAACGGCGGCGGCGCTGGTTGCGCGACCAGATCCTGGGCCGGTGGGTGACCCGCCGACCGGCGCCGCTGCCGGCGCCTGATCCAGAAGCATTGGCCGGCGGGTCCGAGAGCAGCCGCTCGCTGCTTGAGGCCCTGGCTGGGCTGCCTGGTCGGCAAAGGGAAGTGTTGCACCTGGTTTTCTATCAGGACTTGACGGTGGAGGAAGCCTCTGGGGTGCTGAAAATTTCGCTGGGAACGGCGCGCACTCACTTTGAGCGAGGCAAGGCGCGGCTTCGCCAAACCCTTGCCGAAGCAGAGGGAAAACATGATACGCGATAAAAGAAGCGATGATCACGACCGCGACTTTCGGGATGACGATCTTCGCGTGCGCTTTGCGGCGCTGCGGAAAGAAGAGGAGGCGCAGGCTCCGGAATTTGCGGTCCCAGCGTGGAGCGGGGCTGGAGCGAGGCGCTGGAGGTCGGCGGAGAAGGTTTTGGTCATGGCAGTGTGCCTAGTAACCATTGTGGCCGCTCTCGTCTTGGTGAGGTTCGGGCCACCGAAGCCGGGGCGAAATGGCGCGCCCGTCGCTTCCATCACAGAGTGGAGAGCGCCCACGGACTTCCTGCTGCAAACGTCAGGACAGGAATTCCTGCGGACTGTGCCTGCAATCGGAGTGTGGCGCGACTACACCGAAGCTCGGAAGGCGGAACAAAAACATCTGCAGGTTAAGAAACAAGGTTTGCATTAAGGAGGAACGCTCTTGAAATGCTATCTGCTGTCGTTCTTATCGATCTTTCTTGCCGCCGCATGCTGGGCACAAGCGCCGCAGGGCGCCGACGATCCCATAGCCCAGAACCTGTTTCCGCCTGAACTGGTGATGAAGTATCGGCAGGATATAAACCTGAGCGAAGGCCAGTCCAAGGCGATCAAAGAGGCGATCCAGAAGGCGCAGGCCAAGTTTCTGGACATGCAGTGGGACATGCAGTCGGAAACGGAGAAGCTGGTCCAGTTGCTGAAGGCTCGGCCGGTGGATGAGAGCGCAGTCCTGGCTCAGGTCGATCAGGTGCTGAACCGGGAACGCGAGATCAAAAAGGCGCAGATTTCTTTGCTGGTGCGCATCAAGAACCAGCTCACGGAGGAGCAGCAGAACAAACTGATGGAACTACGGCGCAAACCGTCGTGAGCACTCGATCTGGGGAGCGATGTTGCATGAGGCGCACTTGCATGCTGCAGGTTCGACGATCGATAAGGGAGTCGCAGTCCGGGCTGGGGTACGACGCGCTTATAGTTTCATGCTTGGTTTTATGCTTGGTTTTATGCTTGCCCGCCTGCGGCACGGGAAACGGAAGCGTGAGCAATGGAGTTTGCCCCGCCTCGGGCCTCACTTCCTCGGCCAGCGCTATCAACCTTGCAGGAGATTGCGACGTTACGGGCAACATCAACCTCTCCGGATCGGCGGCGCTCACGATGACGAAAGGCGTACTCACTGTCAACGGCAACATCGTCCTCGCTGGTAACTCGCAACTTACTGTCATGAACGGAGGCCTGACTTTTCCGCAAACTAACTATAGCCAGTATTTAATAGTATTGAATGGTAACTCACAATTGACATTGAACAATTCGAATTTCGTCACTAATGGGACGAAGGAAAATAATTTCTCCATGGCGGTCGTGGCGAATGACTCATCTATAGTTGATTTTACAAATTCGACTTTAGATACAAACAGCGGGAGTTGGCTGCTCGGGGATTTCAACGGCCAGTCAACCCTGAACGTGAGCAATTCGCAAAACCTGCCGACCGAGATCTACGCAGTTGACGCGGCGAAAATCTCAATTTCGGAATCTGGTTTTGCCGCGGTGTGGCTGGAATTCGCGTCCGGCAGCTCGGGCACCGTGAATATACCGGCACTGGATGCTCAGGGCAACTTTGACCTCAGTTTCGGTCCCGGCAGCGGAATCGCGTATTCCGTGAACATTTCGTCGAGCGCGGGTCAGCTGGGGTTAATTTCCTATCCTAATTCGACCATGATTGTAAACGGTAATGGCCAATCCGGCGGTAACGATGCAGGAGTCGTTATCGGCTACTATGTGGAAAACAGCACCGGGCCAGTAAATATAACTGGTCTAACTGGCGGGAACGATATTACTCAGCAATTCACCGATCAAGGACGTAACTTGCAATTGAACAACGTGAATCTCGGCCCCTTCTCGTGGCAACTCTATGTAAGTCAAAGTAACAACTTTCCAGTAACAGTAACTAACTCGAACGTAAACGAGCTTGGCGTGTTGAGTAACGGGCTCGTCAATCTGTCGAACTCGATTCTTCAACTCGCCGTCACGGAAGCGGGTGGTCCGGGCGCGGTTCTGAATATCAGCAACACGCAGATCTGGTCGCAAACCATACAGGCTGTGGACGGCGGTCAAATGACGATCAGCAACAGTCAGTTGCACGGGAACTACATTTCTGCCGCAGGCCTGGGTTCCAGTATAGCCATGAATAATGTGGGCGAAGAGCGAAACGGAGTCCCACCCCAAAGCTGTGCGCCGGTGAATGGGTATCCACCCAACAATAATGGAGATCCCCTGTGCAATCCGTTCAATCCGCTCTATCAATGTTCACAGGTCGTCCCGCCGACTGGAGGCGCAACCATCACGGCCACGCCGGCGCTGACCTGTCCGCCTCAGTAAGTTGAGTTGGGCGGCTTACGGCCGTATGACTGCGATATCCAATCAGGAGGTGTTCAAGATGCGCAAGACTTGGCAACCGAAAAGGGAACAACGAAATCCTGTTGGATCTGGGTCGCGCAAACGCCTGCTTCTGATGTTTGCGGGCATTGCACTGGCACTCGGCTGCGCCGCGGGTTGTAGTTCGGGAGGCCGAGCGGGCGACTCTTTCCAGTCATCGGCGCGCATTTGGTTCCAACCGCTGCCATCGGCTTCGGCGTGGCCGGGCGGGCAGGAAGTGGGCGGGTCGGTGGATTTTCTTTCGTTGTTCCAGGCGAATGCGCCGTGGCCGCGGGCTATGGCAAAGACGCAGGCTTTCGGGCTCTACGCGGGATGGATCACAGCCGCCACGGATGCGGAGTTGCAGGGGGTTGTTTCGTTTCTCAACGCGCACAATATCGGGATTGAGATCGAGGCGCCGGCGCTGCAGGCGCTTGCTACCTGCGGTTCGGGGGTTGAAGGCTATGTGCCGTACGGGCAGACGGTGCAGGATTTCACCCTTGCCTATTTGCAGCGATTGCAGGCGCTCAACGCCCAGGTGCTGTTCATTAAGGTCGATGAGCCCTATTTTTTTGGCACGGTGGTGAACAATCCGCAATCGTGTCACTTCTCGGTGACGCAAGTGGCGACGGAGGTGGGGCAGTATGTTCAGTTGGTTAAGACCATCTACCCTAACGCGGCGGTTGGGGATGTCGAGCCCATCATCGCCAGCGCGTACACACCCAACGTGGTGACGGCCATTGTGCAGTGGCACCAGACCTATCAGACGGTCACCGGGGCGCCGTTCCCGTTTTTCTTCGCAGATATCGATTTCAGCAATCCGGAGTGGCCGTCGCTGGTCAAGCAACTGGAAGGGGCGATTCGCCAAAGCGGGCTGCAATTCGGCATCATCTATATCGGCGATATGCAGGATACTACCGACGCGGAGTGGACCAGCAAGGCGATAGCACGTTTTGAAATCTATCAGGGGGAAAACGGAGGCCAACCCGATTACGTTTTCTTTCAATCCTGGGAGCCGCATCCGCAGTACTGCCTTCCGGAAACCAGTCCAATTACATTCACCGGCGTGATCGATGCGTATATCGACGCGACGACATGAGGCGGCCACTTCGCGCCGCTCAGGATGACAGACTATGTTAGGTTGCGAATTTCAGGGGACTGGCAGCGGTTGGCGGCCGAGCTTTGCTCGGCTTGGACGGACGAATGCGTCCGCTCCTACGCGGTCATGGACGGGCAGGGACTCTCGTGGCTCCACAAACCTCGCGCACAAATAGAGAGTCCCGAGGTGATGTTGTACTCATTCGTCTCGGCCAGTAGCTCGCGTTTAGACCCTTGCTGACCTTATTCCTACAACTCCCTTGCGGGTTCATTGTAAGCCGATCCTTGCTTGGGCTCCGGGCTCACCGCCAACCGGATAAACCAGTTCAACGCCTCGGGACTCTATCCTGCCTTCAACAGTGGCTCCTGTTCTTCTCGACCAGCGCTTAGCTATAGACCCTTACTTGCCCTCCCAGACTGACCTCGCGGTTGTCTGAGTGACTTCGCTTGAGCCCCGGACGCTGCACCAACCGGAAAAACTTCAGAACGTGTCAAAGAACGATTATGGTTTTACCACTCTTGTTTTTTACGTCAACGAAAAACATGCGTCTGTAACTTCTTATTCCTCAATCGAGTGCAGGCCGTGCACAGCGGGGTGACGCGAAAATTGTGCACTCGGCTGCGACGGACTGCGAAATCTCCAGTATCTATGCGGTTTTGTGCGCGGTTTTGTGCGGTTTCTGGCAGCGGAATCCGCGGGTTCGTTCCATCGTCACGCCAGATTGTGATTGTGCAAATCGCCGTTTTACCCACATGAATCCTGCGTTT
>JBEKED010000062.1:0-17952 GCA_050014035.1 Terriglobales bacterium | reverse complement strand
CCGTTTACGACGGTGCCATTGACCTCCCCATGGGACCCACCGCTGGCGGCGCCAACCGACGTGCTCTCGCCATACGCATGTAGTTCCTGGGAGGTTTTCTCCAGAGCAACGCCCTTCAGGATTGCGTCTGCCCGCTCGCGGTTCTCCGTGACTTTAAATCGCTTGCTTGCCACCAGAGCCGAGACAATCATCGACTGGAGTTCTTTTGAGATCTTGTCGTCCCCGAAGCTGTCTACGAAGATACGCTTTACCTTCAGTAATTCGGCGGGATCTATATCGGTATCGCCGCTCGGGACTGGCGCGGCTTGAGCCGTTGCCGCGGGCTTCGTTTCCTGGGTACTTGGGTTTGCTTGAAGGAGAAGTCCTGCCGTCAACAAGACAACCAGCATACTAGGAACCTCCTAATCCGCTCTTTCGGGCCTCGTCATCCTGGTACTCGATCTTCTTTCCAGTCCTGGCCTCCAGCGTGGCAAGGATAGTCCTAACAATCGACTTTCCCAGTTCAAGAACCGCAGCATGTTGACCGTCTTGTTCGTCTTTCCACCCTATAGTCAGGAAGTGCTTCCTTTTTTTGGAAAGGAGAAGCCACGGGCTAATAACTAACGCAAGCCCAAGTCTGCGGCCAGCCTTCTGACCGTATTCCAGGTCGTTTACTTCGTCGTACGGAATTTCCAGTTTTCCGCCCTTGTACTCGAAAACGAAGCGCTTATCGTCTTTAGCGGAGGACGTTCCTTCTGCGCCATCCTTAATCTGATTTTCGGTACCCCCGACATATGCAGTCTTGTCGCTGCCCAAGCCAGCATACGCAACAAAGTCAAATGCGAACAGGCACGCTAGCATCAATGCGAGTGCTCTTTTCATTGGCAGCCCCTCAAATCGTTTGCTCGAACTTTGACCGAAAAAACTATAGTCCAGTTCTGCTGTTCGCGCAACGAGCGCGGTGACCTGCATAGAAAAAGGGAGCACCGAAGTGCTCCCTTTCTTACTTTCCTTCCAGGAGTTAGTAAGTTACTTGCCTCCGGCCATTTCGGCTTTCTCGGTGGGGGTGAGGGCCAAGGCGTACTTTTTGCCGGCGAAGCGCAGTTCGGAAACTGTTGCTTTACCGCCGGAACGATCGACGACCGTCGAGTCGTGATCGTAGGCTTTGTCGAGGGTTATCACCTTGGCCGCGGTTTTCGCTACTTCCCTGTTGCCTTTCAAAAAGGTTACTTCTACGTTCGAACCCGTGCCATCCCAGCGCAGTTGATAGTCGCCGGGGGCTAGTTGCTGGCCGTTGACTTCGAACGCTTCCCGCGCCTGAAACGAACCCTTATTACTTGCGAACGCACTCGTCGCCAGCAGCACGGCCAGGCCGAGCACAACCGTCTTTGCCACGTTGTTCAATCTCATTTGCTCCTTCGCTTTCTACCCGGTTTTCTGGCCGGGACGTTAGGGGCGGCGGGTGGTGGTGCGAGTGCGCGCAATTGCGGCTTGCGTTTTTCGCGCGAAGTCCTACAATGCTGCGTGTCAGGGTGACGCAAAAAGGCGCGGGCCTCAAACTCGTTCTTTTTGCCGGACTGCGCTCATGCAGGGCCGCCAAAACCAGGCGTGAGCCAGTCCCGTCACTCTGAGAATTTGTAAGTGGATCGAAGTTGGTCTCGTCCACCTCACTGCTGGTTCGTTACAGGATACGAATCTCGGTTTGAGTTGGTTCCCGTTTATTTTTTCGAACCATGTTTTTAGTTATGGCACTTTTGCTGCCAAAGGAGAACCCTCGCAAATCATGCTGTGCGAGTGTGATGCGCGTTGCCCTAACGGCATCGGCTGGTTGCTTCCGTACAGCGCTGTCCGAAAATGAACGGCACAGGCGCTGGCCTTTGCGCGAAATCTCTTTGCCTCAAGCATTTTGCCAACATATCTATTAGACGTACGTGCGGTGGGCGGGTTAGCGGACGGGTCGTCCCTAACAACTCCTGTAACAACTTGTCATCCCGAACGAAGTGAGGGATCTGCAGTTCTTCGACATCGTTCCGACTCAAGACAAAACATCCACGTCTTGTTCTTCACCAGCGCTTTTTAAAGGAGTTGCATAAACCCGAGCGGCTAACTAATCTTCAGCACTATCTTGCCGTAGTTTTTGCCTTGCTGCATGAGCGTGTAGGCTTCGCGGGCTTGCTCTAGCGGATAGACTTTTCCGATCACGGGATTCAGTTTGCCCGCTGCCAGCCATTCGGAAAGCTGCTTCCATGCGGTTTCCATGAGCGGGCGGTTGGCGCTTAGATAAGAGAGCCAGAGGCCGTGAACGCTGGCGCCTTTCGCGTAAAGAACGCGCGTATCAAGCAGCGGAGTTTGACCGGTGGCCGCGCCGTAGACGATGACGCGTCCGAAATCGCGAAGGCACTTAACGCTTTTGGCTACGTGCTCGCCGCCCAGCATTTCGAAAACTGCGTCGACACCTTCGCCTTGCGTCAGCTCTTTGATGGCTTCCACATAATCCCGCTGCTTGTAGTTAATGCCGTGTTGCAAACCCAGCTCGCGCACTTTCGCCAGCTTGTCGTCGGAGGAAGACGTGCCATAGGTTTCGATACCGAGAATTTTTCCCATTTGTACGGCGGCGGTGCCAACTCCTCCGGCTACGGCGTGAATCAGGACGCGGGCGGGCTTATCGTTTTCCCAATCGTGTTTCTGAACCAGCAAACCGGCCTTCCAGTAGGCGAAGTAGGCGGTGAAGAAATTTACCGGGAAGGCTGCGGCTTGTTCGGCGGTCCAACTTTCGGGGACGGGCCAGAGGAGGTTGCGATTGGCCACGGTTTTTTCCGCGAAGGCGGCCCATTGCGTGTAGCCCATGACGCGGCGGCGAGTGGGCTCTCCGTTGGCGGCTAGTTCGATGCCGGCGAATTCGCGGCCGGCGGTGAGCGGAGGCTTGGGAGTGCCGGCGTATCCTCCGTGAGTGGTCATAAGATCGGCGAAGTTCAAGCCCCCTGCTTCCACTTTCACCAGGCGCTGCTCGGGCGTGGGATGGGCGTCGGGGACTTGCTGGATTTCCAGAACCTCGGGACCGCCGAATCGAGTGATGACCAGAGCTTTCATGAGGAAAGTTTAACAGTGTTGTCGGCTGCGGGGCGCTCTGGCTGGGGGCGTTCGCCTCGCCCGCGAATCGGAGTTGCATCTAGCAGCGGTCCCTACGCAAGCACTTCTCTACCCGCAGGTTCGCGAACTTGGCTTCTGCATCTATAATGGTGGTCTTGTTTCCGATCTCCGTGGCCTCAAGGATTCTCTGGCGGCGGGGACGTGAATTGCGCCTTGTGGGGGTGCGATTCGAGGATGGGGATGGAAACGTCCGCGCCTCCCGTGTTTGGAAAGGAAACGCTTGCTGGATCACTCCTGCCTGCTTGTTTCCTGTTGTGAAATCGCGTAAAGCTTCATGCCGCTTACTGACCATTTCGGGCGTTCGATTCACGATCTGCGGATTTCGATTACGGACCGCTGCAACTATCGGTGCGTTTATTGCCGGACGGGGACGAATGGCGCGGCCTATGCGGAGCTTCCGTTCGACGACTATTTGCGGATGGCGCGGATTCTGGTCGGGCTTGGCATTACTAAGATTCGACTGACTGGCGGCGAGCCTTTGCTGCGCAAGGGAATTGTCGAGTTCGTTCGCGACCTGGCTCGGCTGCGAACGTTGGATGGAGAGAAGCCTGAAATTGCGCTGACTACGAACGGGCATCTACTGGCGGAGATAGCTCGTCCGCTGAAAGCGGCGGGACTGGATCGGGTTACGGTCAGCATGGATGCGGTGGATCCGGAGCGCTTTGCCCGCATTACGCGCGTGCCCAATGGATATGAGAGTGTGCTGGCGGGAGTGCGCGCTTCGCGGCAGTCGGGGCTTGATCCGGTGAAGATCAATTGCGTGCTGCTGCGCGGGTTCAATGAAGACCAGGTGATTCCGTTTGGAATGTTTGCGCGGGAAGAACGGGTGGTGGTGCGGTTTATCGAATTCATGTCGGAATATTTGCCGCTCGAGGAGATTGGGCGCGGGCGCAGCGAAACCGCGCGCCGGTATCGCTTCCGGGACGGAGTGGGCGAGATTGGAATTATTGCGCCGGTGTCGCATCCGTTTTGTGGACACTGCAGCCGGATCCGGATTACATCGGATGGGAAGCTGCGGACTTGTTTGTTTTCGGTGTGGGATCACGACCTGCATGAGTTGATGCGGCGCGGCGCGACGGATGAGAAGCTTACCGAGTTCATTGTGAAAGTGGTGGAGAAGAAAGAAGAGCGGCACCATATTGGGGAGCCGGGATTCGTTCCGGCTTCGCGGACGATGGTGCATATTGGGGGGTAGGACAGTTCTCAGCTGTCAGTTGTCAGTTCTCAGTAATGTTACCTGGTTGCCCTCCGGTTGGTCGGCGTGCGGTTTCCCACACCAGACTCGTTTCATAAAATCAAGTCCTTTCAGTCACTTGCGCAGATTACTCCAGTGGTTCTACGCCCTTTGGAGAGATTGCTGTCGTCGGCGGCGCACCCTATACTGACGGTACTCTGGTTCTGGATTCTTCGGCAGGTTGGCGGGTAGGGTTGGCCCTAATGCAAGTGTGTCTTTTGGCTGGTTTTGCCGAGATTGAACCCGTATGCTGCGACGCCTGCAAATCGCGCTGATGGCTAGCTTAACCGCGATCTCCTTTCATTCCATGCTGTTTACGCCGATGGCGGCCTGGGCCGAGTCGGGCGAAAGAAGCGGGGCTATCACTTCGACTACCGACGAATCCGGACGCAAGGTTTATGTGAACGGGGATGGTCGCAGCGGTGACGCAGCCTCTTCCTCTTTTTCTTCGGATTCACGGGAGACTTCTGCGCCGACGCGCTCTCCGCTGGTTTATTGGAGTTCTACCGAACATCGCTTCAAGCCGGTGCCGACGAATGGAGCGGTGATGCGGGCAGCGCGCACGGCGGCTTCGGAAGTCAACACTTATCTCGACGGCAAATCGCAGCCCCACCAGGCGGTTAGCAATGGGTTTACGCAACAGGATATCGACGCCGCAATTGACGCGGCGGCAGCGCGGCATCACGTCGATCCGAGCCTGGTGCGGTCGGTGGTCAAGGTGGAATCCAATTTCAATCCCAATGCGGTGTCGCGCAAGGGAGCGATGGGGCTGATGCAGTTGATGCCGGCGACGGCGCGGTCGCTCAACGTGGCCAATCCTTTTGACCCGGAACAGAACGTGGATGCGGGAGTGCGGCATCTAAGGAAACTGTTGGATAGCTATGGCGGCAACGTTCGCCTGAGTCTGGCCGCTTATAACGCCGGGTCGGGAGCGGTGGCGCGGAGTGCGGGGGTTCCGCATTTCCGGGAGACGCAGGATTACGTCCGGCGAATCACTAGCCTGTATCACGGTGGAGAGGCTACGGATTCGTATGTTATTGGCAACGTGGCACATAACCCGTTCAAACAGGAACCGGTGCGGGTCGAGCGGGATGCCAGGGGCGTGCTCTACATCAGCAATACGCAATAAGCTCGCAACTTCGCATCCCAGGTTGGGTTGTGAGCATTGAATCATTGAGTGATTGAATCATTGAAGCAATGATTAAATGACTCAATGACTAAATGATTCAATAGCAATGCAGACCCAGGCTTCTACGACCCTAACTCGCACGGGCCTCAGTCGAGGCGGGCGCGCCTTTTGCTTTGGCGTCGCGTTCTTCTGCGTGTTGCTGCCGCTGGTTTCTGCATCGGCTCGGGTTCATCACAACGTCCATTACAACGACGCCTGGGCTCGTCAGCAATTTGCCAAAGCGGATCGCATGCGGGAGGCTTTGAACGGGCGTCCCTTGGGCGAGCGGACTCGGCGCGAATATCAGCGGGTGATCGATTCTTACCGCCGGGTGTACTTCAGCGCTCCGGCGTCCTCGAAGGCGGACCCCAGCGTGGTGGCAACTGCCGAACTCATGGTCGAGATGGGGCGGCGCTTCGACGATAACAAGATTCTGCGTGGCGCGATCGACGAGTATCGCTTCCTGCGCAAGCAATATCCGGGCAGCAAATACCGCTTCGATGCGCTGTTTACGATTGGCGAAATTTACAAGGACGATCTTAACGATCCGGAAGAGGCGCGGACTACGTTCACGGATTTTCTGCATCGCTATCCGCGCAACCGACTGGCCGACGATGCCCGCGCCGCAGTGAAGGAAATCGACGCTGCGGCGGAGGAAATGGAACGCCCGGTGCAGAAGACGGCGCGCAAGCAACGGTCTCATTCTGGTAACAGCGCCGGTAACAACTCTGCCGACAGCGACGCCAGCGGAGACTTCCCTTCCGCGGACTCGGGTGAATCCGCGAATGCCGCCAACGCTCGCCGCAGCGGGTTGCCGCGTGTGACCGGAGTTCGCCACTGGTCCACCCCCGACTACACTCGCGTCGCCATTGACGTGGAGCAGGAAGTGAAGTTCGGCTCGCAGCGCATCTCCAATCCGGATCGGATATTTTTCGATTTGCGCGGCACCAAACTGGCATCCACGCTGGTCGGGAAAACTTTCGACGTTGACGATGGCTTTCTGAAAAAAATCCGGGTTGCGGAGTTTCAGCCGGGTCGCACGCGCATAGTGCTCGAAGTGGACAACCTGGCGAGCTATGACGCTTTCCTGTTGCCCGACCCTTACCGGCTGATCATTGATGTTCATGGCAAGGATGTTAAAGGGAAAGAAAAGCGGATGACGGCGTACGCGGCTCGGAGCGAGGGGCATTTGGCTAAGGATAGCGATCCCTCGGACGCGGATGACGACTCCAGCGCAGTGGAGAGCCGGGCGTTGCCGCCCGGCAGGACCGGCGAGGCGCCCATCCCCACGCAAACCCTTCCTACGCAAGCCAAGACGAACGCCGACAACTCCGGGAAAGGATTGGTCGAGACGGATTTACCCGCCGCGGATGCTGGCGCGGAATCTAAATCGCCCAACTCCGGGAAAGTTGCGCGCGGCAGCGGCGTAACTAAGACTACGGTTGAGGTCAAGGATTCGACCCACGGGGGAACGACGCGCAGAATTCCGAAGACGATCGTTGCAGCGGACGCGGACTCGGACTCCGGGGACGATGCGAAGGACGCGACTCCGCCGACGGTGGCCGCACGGGAATCGTCTTTCCCTTCCTCTTCCTCTTCATCTTTGCCGTCTGCGTCGCGCCGGAAAAAGTCGCGATCAACTGCTTCGGCATCCGCCTCTGACACCGCAGATCTGCATTCGGATGCAAGTCTCGAATCTCGCGAAACCTCTCGCGAGGCGCGTCCCACTGCTGCGGGCGACAGATCTTTGACTCGTGCGCTGGGGCTGAAGATTGGGAAGATTGTCATTGATGCCGGGCACGGCGGGCATGATACGGGGACGATTGGTCCGAACGGGTTGCTGGAAAAAGATGTGGTGCTGGACGTGGCCAAGCGTCTAGGCCGGTTGCTGGAATCGCGACTCGGCGCCGAAGTGATTTACACGCGGCAGGATGATACTTTCATTCCGCTCGAAACTCGCACAGCGATTGCGAATCGCGAGCGGGCGGATTTGTTCATCTCGATTCATGCCAATTCGAGTCGCGATGCGGATGCTCGCGGCGTCGAAACCTACTACTTGAATTTCACCTCGTCTCCGGAAGCGCTGGAAGTGGCGGCGCGCGAAAACGCGGTCTCGGAAAAATCGATTTACGAACTGCAGGATCTGGTGAAGAAGATCGCGCTGAAAGAGAAGATCGACGAATCGCGCGAGTTTGCCGGCGACGTGCAGGAGTCGCTCTACGGAGGACTGGCGCTGAACAATGCGGGCGTCCGCAATCGCGGAATCAAGAAGGCTCCCTTTATTGTGCTGATCGGCGCGAACATGCCATCGATTCTGGCCGAGATTTCGTTTGTGTCGAACCCGACCGACGAGCGCAAGCTCGAAACCTCCGAGCATCGCCAGCGCATTGCCGAATCGCTTTACCGGGGCGTCTCCAAGTACGTCAACGGCTTGAGCGGGGTGAAAGTGGCGAGTAAGATCGACAAACCTGAAGGCCAATAGAACCGCGCCAACTCCCAGCAATTGGCTTTCACACTCTAGAACTGGTCTCATAAATCGTTTTGGGTAGGGCACGGCTTCAGCCGTGCCGTTCAGGACCGATAACAACACGGGCTTTAGCCCCTGAGGGCCGGACCGTTTGCCCGGAGAAGTATTTATGAGACCAGTTCTAGCAGCCTGCGGGAAAAGGTCGATCTTGCGCTTGATTTTGGGGTAATGCGTTGATGCAGCTCCTTTTCGGCCCTGACTTAGCTCGAAGTTCTGTCTTTTCTTCGGATGTGCAGTAACTTCTCGATCTGGGCAATGACATTGCCGGATTCGTCTTTCACCTCAACCGTAAACACGCGCTCGATTTTTTCCTGGGAAGTCAGAGCTTGCTTGATTTCGCCGATCTGCTCTTGCGACAAGCGGAAGCTGGCGGAAACCGTTCCGCGTCCTGGCTTTTTGAAGCGGATGCTGGCCGATTTGTCCCAGACGATGTAAGCCTTCCCCAGATTCTGGATCAGCATAACCATGAAAAACGGGTCGGCCATGGAGTAGAGCGAACCTCCGTAGTGGGTGCCTACGTAATTCCGGTTCCACCAATGAAGCTTCATCTCCACATCGATCTCGGTCCAGTCGGGGCTTTGGCGTTTCACCCGGATGCCCGCGCCTAGAAACGGCGGCCAGAGATTCATAAACCTTCGCATGTGGCGCTGCCAAGCTGCTTTCACGCTGTGCTCCTGTCTGTCACTGTCGCATCCGGTTGATTTTAGCGGCTGCGCCCTTCTAGGCGGCATTGAGTCAACTTTTCGGGGGTCCGTGGATCGGGCCGAGCTGGGCTCGGCTTGGCTGGTTGGGGACGCCCGTTCCTCCATTGCCAGCACTCCAGGGTTGGAAACTTTCTTCGCCTGCCTGTAGTCTAATCTCTCAGGCTTAGTGCGCCTTCTTTCGGATGAAATTCTTGCGACAGGGTTGCTTGTTTCTCCTATCTTCTTTTCTTTTTTGCGCCGCGGCTTTTGCTGCGGATCCGCCTAAGCAGGTCCCTGTTTCTCCCAACTCGGGTTCTCCAACGAATGCCTCTTCTCCAGTGCTTCCCACTGAGTTTGCCGGCTGGCAGGCCAAGGGCGACATTTCGCGAAGCGACGATCCCGTAGCCGCCGATGCCGCGAATGCCGCAGTTTTGAAGGAGTACGGGTTCGTGCGGTTGGAGAAGGCAGCCTACACTCGCGACGACGGGCGCAATCTCACCATCAGGGCAGCAGTGTTCGAAGATGCCAGCGGCGCTTACGGCGCTTTCACTTATTACTGTTCTCCTGACATGGAGCAGGAAACCATTGGCGGGCAGGGCGCTTTTCTGAATAACCGCGTGCTGTTCTATCAGGGGAATGTGCTGGTGGATGCGGTCTTCGACCGAATGAGCGTAATGTCGGCATCGCAACTGCGGCAACTGGCTGGACTGCTTCCGCAAGCGGAGGGCGGCAAGAACAAACCACCTTCACTGCCGGGCTATCTGCCAAAGGCGACATCTGCTCGGAGTGGCGAAGGCAATCTGGAAAAGAACACTACGAAATATGTCCTGGGCCCGATCGCGCTCAATCGGATTGGGTCGCCCCTGCCGGCTGCGATGGTCGATTTCAAATCGGGCGCGGAAGTTGTGCTGGGCACGTATGCCGCGGCGGCGGGCGATGCCACGCTGATGCTGATCGAATATCCGACGCCGCAGATTGCGGCGGAACGGTTGCGCCAGATCGACGCCTCGCATCAAGTCCCGCAGCAGCAACCGGGAGTGGCCTCCATCGTCGATGTGGGACCGTTCTTCGACGCCCGCACGGGTCCAATCGTGGTGATCGCGGGGGGGCCTCTTTCTAAACGCGAAGCGCGTTCGCTGATGTCATCCATCAGCTACGACGCCGATGTCACGTGGAACGAGAACACCTACGTCAGCAAAAAAGATAATCTGGCGAACTTTCTGTTCAACGCGATTGTGCTTTGCGGAATTGTGGTGGGCCTGGCGTTGGTCGCAGGGGTTGCGTTTGGGGGTTTGCGACTGCTCGTAAAACGGCTTTTCCCAGATTCCGTGTTCGATCGGCGGGAGGCAATGGAAATCATCTCGTTGCATTTAGAAGACCATCCCCGTCCAGCGCGCCGCGAGCGCTAAGTGACTCAATCGAAGGTCGTTAGGGTCGACACCTCGGAGTTTCGTGTCATTTTGGTCGCGTTTGCCGACTTGTGGACGCATTGTGTAAGTTATTGAAAATAAGACTATTTAAGTCATAGATTTTGCTTGACACTGCGCTTTTAAGACTCATAAGATTCCCGCAGAAAGTTCTGATGGATGAAACCTCCGTTGGGACTATTCTCCCTTGAAAGAAAAGGCCGCCCAAGTTGCCGGGTGGCCTTTTCGTTTTGCAGAAGCAGTTGTCAGCCATCAGCTATCAGTTTTCAGTGAAATACTCGAAGCTTCTTTGCCCGACTGGGAACGGAGAACGATTTGAAACTCTTCAGGGCTCGCATCCGTATCACTGACAGAAGATTGGTGCAGTCGAGTTTGTGCAGTTCCGGAGGCTAGGCTATGTTCTGCAATCAATGCGGTGCACAGTTGCAATCGGGAGACCCACGCTGCGGACGCTGCGGCAAACCGGCGCTTCGACTCGTCGAGCTGCGGCGCAGCCGGGTTCGTGAACATGTCCGGCTGCTCGGCATTCTCTGGATGGCCTACTCGGCACTGCAAGTGGTGATGGGAGCGGCGGTGATGATGGTCGCGCAGATCATGGTCGGCCACGTCTTCGGCCACATCCTTCATACTGCGGACGGTCCACCGCCTGAATTCACGGTTTGGCTGCGACCTGTGATCAGCATCATCGGGTGGTTGATCCTGGCGAAAGCCGCCGCTGGCTTCCTGGCCGGTTGGGGCTTGCTGCAGCGGGAAGCCTGGGCGCGAACGCTTGCCCTGGTAGTCGGCTTCATCACCCTGCTCAGTGTTCCGGTGGGTACGGCGCTCGGCATCTACACGCTGTGGGTGCTACTGCCCGCGCAATCCGATGAGGAGTACCAGGCGCTGGCACTTGCCGCGTAGTCAATGAAATAAGGAAATAAGAATGACACAAGAATCAGAAATTAAGTGGGATGGTTAATTCTTGAAATCTATTTTCCGCTTGAAGACGTGCCCGGTGTTCTGAAGTCCACACACGCCGGCTACAAATGAAGAAACAAACTGCGGCAGCGATCCAGAATATTTGGGGGAGAGCCTTCCCTCTCTCGCGATTCCAATGATCGTCAGGATAATGGATACTATACCGCTCATCAACGCGATCCAATACGACGACCGCATTTAGTGCAGTAAATAGTTCTTGGCATCGCAGTCCGCCTTCCCGCACACTATATCAATCCTGCTCACGATCCGCTCTGCCTCGGAGAACGCCAGCACAAACCTAAAACCATTGCCGTTTTGTAACAATTCGTGATCGAAGACCCTGCGGATTACTGTTGACTTCGTATTTATTTGTATATACAATTAAATGATGGGAATCGAGTTCGACCTGGCGAAAAATGCGAAGAACATCAGGGAAAGGGGCCTGCCGTTCACGCTTGCCGACGAATTCGATTGGACCACGGCCATGATCGCACCGTCCAGCCGCCACGGCGAAACCCGCTTTTTCGCCATTGGTTATATTGGCAGCCGCCTTCATGCTCTGGTCTTCACCAAATCGGGCGCGACGGTACGGGTTATCAGCCTGCGCCGCGCCCACAAGACGGAGGTAAAACGCTATGAAGAAAAAGCCCGATCCTGAAATGATCGACAAGGAAAACCCGGAGTGGACCGACGCCATGTTTGCCAAGGCCAAACCGGCGTCCGATGTCTTTCCCGATCTCGCCGCACATTCGGAGAAGCGCAAACGCGGCCAGCGTGGCCCGCAGAAGAAGCCGCGCAAGGTTCTGATCGCTCTGCGCCTGGAAGAAAGCACGGTCAAGGCGTACAAAGCCGGAGGCCGCGGTTATCAGACCCGCATGGCTGCCGTGCTGGAAGAGCACGCGAAATAAATTCTGCAAACGCCCGCGCTCAATGGCGACTGGAAAGGCTGGCACGGTTTCCGGAGGGCCTTGCAAGCAACCTCTATCGCCTCGACGTTCCTGCTAAAATCATTCAAGACATGTTGCGACATGCGGACGTGTCCACAACTCAGGCGAATTAGATCGTCGTTGATCGCTCGGAAACCCAGGCCGCGATGCGCAAATTGGAAAGGGCCGTGGGCAAGGAATGGGCAAAGGCCAAGCGCCGTTCCGCCGTTAAGTAGATTGTTTACCAAGGGCCGACGTAGCTCAGTTGGTAGAGCAGCCGATTCGTAATCGGCAGGTCATCAGTTCAAGTCTGATCGTCGGCTCCATTCTTTCAATCGTTTACAACCATTCTCACTGTACCCGGATTTCGTTGCCCGATGAGTTGGACTGCTACGGCTGGAACGACGAATCGTACGTTTACGGCTGGCGAAATCCGAACTGAAGACTGCCGCCAGCACGTTATCTAGTGAATTTAGTTAGGCAAAACAGCAGTTACAACGCGTAACTGCATGTCTCTCGCGGTTTCGGTGCGATTTGCTGCGATCGTGCGAATTGCGTCGGCGCTCCCACCTTGGTGACTATCAATGGGACAGCAAATCGCAAGCCTCGAAGGGTGCGCCGTCCTGCCGCTTCCCCGTCAAACAAGCGTTGACGCTTCTCGGTGTGATTCCGCTTGCAGCCGGTTGGAAGAGCATGACCAGCGCTGGCTGGCCGCTATGCTGGACGTCTTCTACCTCCGTGCTCTCCGGCACGGCCTTGTCCGGGCCAAAGTGAAGGCTGGTGCGATCGACTTGCTCGGCGCCGAGAAAAGGCGCGTTCCATAAAATTACCTGCAGCTTTTGGCCGGTTGGACGGATAGAGATGCGCGCGAGCAGATGTCCCCAGACCTGTACGTTGATTCGGGCCGGAGAGGGCGACGTGAAGGCCTTCTCGAATTTTCCAGTACTGGAAAAGACGCGCAGTTGCTCGGCGGCGTCTGATGGGGTTGCGAGGTTGTACCAGGCGCAGCCGGAGTTGGATTCGGCGAAGACGCCAAATTGAATACGCACTCCGCTAGGGACGGACCACCTGAGATCGCTGAAGTCAATTTGCCAGGTCGGCGATCCGTGGATATGCGCGCCTCTGGTTATCTCAACGTCTCGATTGCCGCCGGTATTGGAGCCGGGCTCGATGCTTGTGGATTTCAGGACTGGCAGGTTGTGGCAATCGCAATCTGCGCCCGGCGGTTGGTTGGGTTTGGGTAGATCGGGTGCGATCCCACCGAGGAGGCTGATTTTCTTGACGAGATCGCCGAGGGCGCGGGGCGATGGCGCGTTAGGATCGGCGACGCTCCAGAGACGAATGCGATCGATGACCCAGTCTTCTTTCCCGGCGCCGATTACGAAATCGTCTGCGATAAAGGCATCGCTCTGTTTGGTCAGGCCGACGGATTCGACAGACTCCGCCGAGGGGGCCCGATCAAGAATGAGGATTGACTGTTGCGCGCAAACATCAGCGACGGAAGCAGCGCAGACAAAGAGGAATGCGAACAGCTTCAGCATGGCATCAATGCCCACTCTGATTATAGAAAAGCAGTGGTTCCGGCGGACCGGAACCGGTTGAGTGCCAAATTGATGGTTCAACTGATGCGTACACGTTGACGCCGTCGCCTGCTTTCCGAACACCACTTACTATCTGTGGCCAACTCATTAGTGGAGAATCTTGAACTGTCCCTGATACGCAGGGAACGACTCTCCATAAATGGTGATGGCGTAAGTGCCGGCACCTAACCCGGCGGCAAGATCATGTTTATACAAACCTGGCGCTATCTCCTCGAATGCCCTCGTTTTTTCATAAATCACCACGTCGGTCGGATTCCCTTTCGCGTCTGCAATCATAACCACAGAAAGGCCCGCCTTGGCATGGTTGACCGGTTTTCCGTTGGCCACTGAAGTCAATTTAAATTCAATCGGAATCAGCACGCCGTACTCATAATTCCTCGGAAGCTTCGGCTTTAGCAACTCGAAGTTAGCCGAGCCTTGCGGGTCGGTGGCGCCCAGATTGACCGCTATAAATTCCGAGAAACCTTGTGTCTTCCCTTTCACGGTGATATCGGAAAATCCGGTGAAGATGTCTTTCCACTCATTCTGGCCGATCGGAGTGGTCAGATAACCGGGATTGGTGATCCCTTGCTCGGTGGTAAAGTTCGTCTGCACTGCGATTGAGGGCGTGCCTTCACTGGGACACGAAACCGGACTGCCATTTAGATAGCAGGCCACTTGCTCATCGATGCAGTTGCCTGCCCCGCCTCCATAGACGATGCAGCTGGCATTAGCAAACTTAGTACCTTTGACACGCTGCTGAAACTGCGCCTGCGTAATCTCGACCGCCGTAACGGTCATGCTCACGTTGGAGAACTGTGTGCCCGCTGGATACTGCACCGTATAGGTGTTAGATCCAAAATTGAACGGGTTCGGCTGGGTAGAACTCAATGGCTGAGTGATCTGGAGCGTCATTTGAGGCGCCGAGGCAATCGCAACACCGGTCGGAGCATTGAAACCAGCCACCGTAGCCACCACCTTGGGTGGGATCGATTGAGTGTCGATCACCGAAACCGTGTTTGCATTCAGGTTGGTGACGTAAGCGGAAGAGCCGTCCATGGTGAACGCCACCCGGACCGGGTTATTCAAACCAGTGACCGTATAGATCACGGTGCCAGATTGAGTGTCGATCACCGAGACGGTATTCGATCCGCTGTTCGCCACATAAACCGTGCTGTTGTCCGGAGTAAAGTCGGCGCCGAAGGGACTGGTTCCAACCGGAATGGTCGACGTCACCTTATTGCTGGCAACGGAAATCACCGAGACGTTGTTGCTTCCCGCATTCTCGACATATGCCAACGCGCTGTTCGGACTCACGGTTACCCAACGAGGCCCGGTACCTACCGGAATCGTTTGCACCACTGTGGGGTTACTTGTTACGGCGATGACCGAAACCGTGTTCGACCCGGAATTAGCAACATAGGCAAAGGTCCCGTTCGACGTGGGCGCCATTGCCACTCCCACCGGGCTGTTTTGTACCGGCACGGTGGCCACCACCGTCTGCGTGGCCGTGTTGATCACCGAAACCGTGTTGGAGGATCCGTTCACTATGTAGGCCTGAGTTCCGTCTGGAGTGAACGCTACGCCAAAGGGCGATGACTGGACTGGAATAGTGGCCACTACAGTGCCGCTCGCGGCATTAATCACCGACACACTGTTTCCCTGATTGTTGGTGACGTAGACCTGTGTCTGGTCGGGAGAGATAGCGGTTCCCACAGGCCCAGATCCCACCGGTATATTGTTTACCACCTGCCCCGTCGGAATGTTAATCACCGAGACGGTATTACTGCTGTTGTTGGCCACATAGGCAAACGGTCCAGTCTGACTAATGGCGAGTGTCTGCGGCGATGAGGTTGAAGGGGCGAACGTGCTGTCGCCGCCGTAAACGGCTGTTATTGAGTAGATCCCCACCGCCAGGCTGCTGGGGTTGTAGTTGAATGTCCCCACTCCGCCGCTCAGCGTAGCTGTCCCCACCTGAGTTGGACCATTGAAGAACGTGACAGTTCCGGTGGGCGTACCGCCGCCCGAGGTCGGGGTGACTGTCGCCGTCATCACCACCGGCCCGGAGGAACCCAAGGGGACGCTCGAAGGCGCAAGCGCCAAACTGGTAGTGGAAGGGCTGGCCGTCGCACTGGCGACCACAATGCTGCAACTGGCCGTGGTCGTGTTGCCTTGTGAATCCACGACCTGGGCGGTGAAGTTATACGTGCCCGTCGTGGTCGGCGCTCCCGTGATCGCGCCGGTCGAGGTGTTGAGCGTCAAGCCCGAAGGCAGCGAACCGTTGATGATCGCGAACTTGTACCCCGGCACTCCGCCCATAGCACTGAGCGCCGAACTATAGGCAATGCCCACCTGCGCCGTGCCAGCTGGACAGCTCAACGTGAGTGCCGTCGGGATGAAGACCGTGATGGAGCAACTGGCGGTCGCTGTGTTGCCCTGAGAGTCCGCGACCTTGGCAGTAAAGTTGTACGTGCCCCCGGTCGTCGGCGTGCCTGTGATCGCCCCAGTCGATGGGTTCAGCGTCAAGCCTGGAGGCAGCGAGCCGCTGATCAACGAGAACGTGTAAGGCGCGACTCCGCCCGTGGCTACCAGTGCCGAGCTGTACGCCACCCCCACTTGGGCCGTGCCGGTCGGACAGCTCAGCACGAGCGTGACTGAAGAGACGACGATACCGCAGCTCGCAGTGGCCGTGTTGCCCTGTGAGTCTACGACCTGAACGGTAAAGCTAAACGTTCCCCCGGTCGTCGGCGTGCCTGTTACCGCCCCAGTCGATGGGTTCAGTGTCAAGCCTGGAGGCAGGAAGCCGCCGATCAACGAGAACGTGTACGGCGCGACTCCACCCGTGGCTGCGATTGCCGAACTGTACGCAACCCCCACTTGCGCGGTGTTGGTTGGACAGGTCACGGTGATCGCCAGTGTTGAGACCACAATGCCGCAACCTGTCGTGGCCGTGTTGCCCTGCGAGTCCATGACCCGGGCGGTAAAGTTGAACATGCCAGCCGTGGTCGGCGTACCCGTAATCGCCCCTGTCGATGAGTTAAGCGAAAGTCCTGGAGGTAGCGAACCGCTGATTATCGAGAACGTGTACGGCGCGTTCCCGCCCGTAGCTACCAGTGCCGAGCTGTACGCAACCCCCACTTGCGCGGTCCCGATTGGACAGGTCAGCGAAAGCGTCTGCATCGAGACCACGATGCTGCAACTGGCGCTGGCTGTGTTGCCCTTCGAGTCCACCACCTGCGCTGTGAAGTTATACGTGCCCGCTGTGTTCGGCGTGCCCGTGATCGCGCCGGTCGAGGCGTTGAGTGTCAACCCCGGTGGCAGCGACCCGCTGATGATCGAGAATGTATAGGGAGCAACTCCGCCACTAGCTACCAGTGCTGAGCTATACGCAACTCCAAGTTGCGCTGTCCCAGTTGGACAGCTCAGCGTAAGCGCCGTCGACGAGACCACGACGCTGCAACTGGCAGTGGCTGTGTTGCCCTTCGAATCCACGACCTGGGCCGTGAAGTTATACGTCCCCGCCGTGGTCGGCGTGCCCGTGATCGCCCCGGTCGAGGTGTTGAGCGTCAAGCCCGGAGGCAGTGACCCGCTGACGATCGAGAACGTGTAGGGAGCGACTCCGCCGCTGGCCATTAGTGCCGAGCTGTAGCCAACCCCCACTTGCCCCGTGCCGGTTGGACAGCTCAGCGTGAGTGCGGCCGGCGTGACCACGATGCTGCAACTGGCGCTGGCTGTGTTGCCCTTCGAGTCCACGACCTGCGCTGTGAAGTTATACGTCCCGGCCGTAGTCGGCGTACCTGTGATCGCGCCGGTCGAGGCATTGAGGGTCAAGCCCGGCGGCAGCGAGCCGCTAATGATCGAGAATGTGTAGGGAGCAACTCCGCCGCTGGCGACCAGTGCAGAGCTATACGCAAAGCCCACTTGCGCCGTCCCGGTTGGACAGCTCAGCGTGAGCGTGGACGGCGAAACCACGATGCTGCAACTGGAAGTAGCGGTGTTGCCCTGCGAGTCCACGACCTGGGCCGTGAAGTTATACGTCCCGGCCGTGGTCGGCGTACCCGTGATCGCGCCGGTCGAAGCGTTGAGCGTCAAGCCCGGAGGCAACGAACCGCTAATGATTGAGAACGTGTAGGGAGCGACTCCACCGCTGGCTACCAGTGCCGAGCTGTAAGCAACCCCCACCTGCGCCGTGCCCGTTGGACAGCCCAACGTGAGCGTAGCCGGCACGACCCCGAATGACACCAGCTTGGCATTCGTATTCCCCTCCCAGGGCAGGCTGATGAAGCTGCCACCGGTGCCGCCGCTAGAGGGCGAAACTATG
>JBEKED010000061.1:0-14245 GCA_050014035.1 Terriglobales bacterium | reverse complement strand
ATTCTGGCGCAAGTGCGAGACTTGACGGTGCGGCCACGAAGGAGTGCATAGAACGGCAGGTGTCAGGTCTCAGGAAAAGCTTCGAAGATCCGCCGACACCTGACACCTAAGACCTGACACCTAAAGACCTGCTTTTTATCCGGGCACACAACCAACTGGACAGCCGGGGCCTTCGGGCTCCGGCTTTTTTTGTCGGCCGGCATGTGAAGAGTGCTGTGCCGACAAGTGCATAAGCTTGCACACTTCAAGTGATGCGCAATAGTTTGCACGCCAACCGCAGATTTCCTAGGAAAAATAACGATTTTCGCTTGACCACGAATGTTAAACAAGCTAACTTGCGAACACTCTCCCGAGGTTGGGTGAAAAAGTGCCCAATCGTATCCTTTGGCGAACAGGATGGTTTCGATGAAAATCTTTCAGGCGTGTGCAGTTGCATTGCTGCTCGTGGTGGGAACGGCAATGGCCTTCGGCGACGGTATCCAAGATCCCAAGGTACTTATTGGGGGCGCTGGCGGTGGTGGCGGCGAACTTATCAAGGGGAAATGTCCGCAGTGCATGGGTGTGGGCGCGAACTTCAGCTTCACGGTGCCGGCAAGCGGATCGGGAACTTTGTATTTCACAAACGAGAGCGGAATCAACTGGAATTCGATGACCCTGATCGAAAAGGGAGTTCCTGCGGGCGATATAAGCTGCCACTCGCAGCTATTTTCGAGCTGTACTACCGAGACTCTGAAGAACGGATCGGTGGAGATACTGCTGAGTAACTCTGGGAATGCTCTGTGGCACGACAAGGGAATTCCGAACGGGGCGAACTTCTCGATCACGTTCTCCTGTGTCAAGGGAAGTTGCTGGCCGGGTGGGCTGCAATTTAACGGGCATGGCAGCAGCAGGCTTAGTGCGACTCCGGAGCCGGGCACGATTGCGCTGGTGGTCACCGGTTTGGGGTTGATCACACGTCGGAAGATTTGGAAGAACCGCTGGAACTCCTAGCGGCTCTTCTTGGAGTACTGGTTGATCAATTGTGAGAATTGCGGCAGGGCCTGGAGCTTCTGAAGCTCCGGGTCATTGCCCACCTCCTGCGCGGGATAGCCCTTCTCCAGTGCCAGTTTCAGCGACTTCAACGCTTCGTCCGGTTTTCCGATCAGCGTTTTGACCTGGGCCTCGGAATAAATCAACTGCAAATCGTCGGGCTTTCTGGCGCGCGCTTGATTAGTGTACTGCAGCGCGTTCGTGGCGTCCCCCTTCTTGGCATAAAGCAGCCCAAGGTCACCCATGATAGAGGCGGAGCTTGGGTTTACCTGAAGTTCCTGGAAGGCCAGCGAGATGGCTTTACTGTAGGCAGCGGCGGCTTGATCGGAATGTCCAGACCAGCGGTAAGCATCGCCGAGATTGCCCAGAAGTTCTTCGTTGTTCGGGGTCATTTCGACCGCCTTTTCGTACATCTTGGTCGCCTGGTCGTAGTTCTTCAGGAAAAAGTACGCGGTGCCGAGGTCGGAGTACGTGTCCGCGCGGGGGGAAAGCGCGATTGACTTCTGAAATTGAGGAATGGATTCAGCCCACTTGCCTTCGCGCAGATACACGGAGCCGATATTCAGGAAGCCAATCGGATTATCGGGAGCGAGTTCTGTCACCTTCTGAAACTCAGGGAGAGCTTTCGCGTTGTCGCCGAGTCCCCAATAGTCATCTCCGAGGGAAATGTGATTCATCCAATTGTAGGGGTTGGCGGCGACCGCTTTCTGGTAGGCGGCGATAGCTTCCTCAGTCTGACCGCTGCGGTTGTAAGCATCACCCAGATTTCGATAAGCCTCGTCCGAGTTCGGCGCCAATTCCAGTGCCTTTTTCAGTTCGGTGACGGCTTCGGTGTTTTTTCCCGTCGCGGAGTAGACGCTGCCCAGCGAGAGATGAACTTCGGGCAGGTTGTTGGAGAGGCGCTCGCCCTGCTGGGCGGCCAGAGTGGCTTTCTGAGCCCAAATACTCTCTTTGGTCATGTTGTACATGAAGAGGCTGGAGTCCGCGAGGCCGGTGTAGGCGAGAGCGAAGTTTGGATCCTTGTCGATGGCCTGTTCGAATAATCCAACGGCCTGCTTGAAGGCATCCTGACTATGACCGTTGCGCAGGGTGTTGCGCCCTTGCAGATAGAGATCGTACGCCTTCACGTTCTCGGTGGGGTGGGCGCCGACGCGGGCCTGCTCTTCGTCGGTCGGCTTGAGCGCGAGGGCGCTCGCTACGTTGCCGTAGATCTGGTCTTCGAGCGCGAGCACATCGCCGGCCGCACCGGGGAATTCCTGGGTCCAGACGCGTTTGCCAGTCGAAGCATCTTCAAGACTGAGGGTGACGCGGAGTTGGTCGCTATTGCCCTGCACACTGCCCTGCAGGATCAGGTTCACGCCCAGTTCGCGGGCAAGCTTGTCAAGCGGTAGATTCTTGCTGACCGCTTTATCCACCGCGTCTCCGGACGCCAAGTGGATTTCCTTCAATTGAAATAGCTTGGCCGTGAGAGCTTCCTGAATGCCGTCAGCGACATAGCCCAGGGTCTTCTGGTCGCCCACCTGTTTCAGGGGAAGGATGGCGAGATATTGCCCCTGTTTGAGGGAGGGGATACCTTGCGCCAACTCGCCGGATGACGAGGGCGCGTGCGTGAGCAGCGTGCGTCCGGCAAAGATCGCGAGCACAACGACGAGCACGGCTCCGGCAATCCACATCCAACTCTTGCCCGGCAGATCGAGGCTGAAGCGCGAGCGACGGATGATGGGATGCGGAATCATCTGGGAGAGCGTTTCGGCGCTTACGTTGGGGTTCGCTTCCCACGTGGTCAATTGCTGCAACAATTCAACCGCGGAGTGATAGCGGTTGGCCGGTTCGCGCTCCAGGCAGCGGCTCACGATGGCGCTCAGCGATTTGGGGACGGAGGCATCTACGTCAGAAGCCGATTGTGCATCTTCGCGCGTGCGCTTCATGAGGCTGGCAATGGCCGTGTCAGCCTTGTAGGGAGCCTTTCCGGTGAGCAACTCGAAGAAGATGAGGCCGACGCTGAAAATGTCGGAGCGCTGGTCCAGCGTGGTGCCCAGAGCCTGCTCGGGCGACATGTATTCCATGGTGCCGACGATGGCGCCGGTCTGGGTCATGCCGGAATCGCCGAGCGAGCGCGCCAGACCGAAGTCCATCACTACGATGCGGCCGTTCCTATCGCGCATGATGTTCTGTGGCTTCAAGTCGCGATGGATCACGCCTTCGGAATGGGCGGCATCGAGGGCGCGACAAACCTGCTCTACAACAGAGATCGCATCCTTGGGCTGGAACTTTCCCTCCCGGCGCAAGATGGTGCGCAGATCTTCGCCGTCAAGGTATTCCATGCTGATGAAGCGGATGCCTTCAGCCTCACCCAGATCGAAAATGCGGACCACGTTTTTATGCGTAATGTTGCGGGAAAGAATGAGTTCCTGCTTGAAGCGGGCCAGAATAGCTGGGTCGGTTGCCAGTTCGGGACGAATGACTTTGAGCGCGATCAGGCGGTCGAGTTCGCGATCGCGGGCTTTGTAGACCGCGCCCATACCGCCCTGCCCGAGCACGCCCAGGATCTCGTAGCGTCCGCCGAAGAGCACGCCGGGCTGCAATCCCTGAAAAGCGGCGATGTTGCTTACGGCCGAGGGCGCTCCGGGCGAAGTCTGACGCGCGTAGGGAAGCGCCTGGGTCACGCCCGGAATCGCGGTTCCATGTGGCAGGGTGGGAACGTCGGATAAGGGGGGTTTGGAAAGCGGTGGAGGCGTCAACGCGGCAGCGCCCACTACGTCGTCGGGCAAACGCGTCCCCGGCAGCGTCGGGCTATCGTCATCATTCCCTTTACCTTTATGGTCGCGCTCATCCATCAAGATTGCCCGGATTCGGAGAGCCGGCGGGGGAGCGCGCCTCGGTCGAACGAACGACAAATGACCAAGGCAGTTCGCCTCAGGTTGTCGAGGGGAAGATCGAGAACCCAGCAACTCCGATATGCAACGAGAGTATACCCCGGAAACGAGTCTTGGGGAAGCAAAAGAACCTCCTAAGAGATAGTGTCCGTTGGGCGTTTAGCGTTTCAGGCGGCAGTGTCGGACCAAGCCCGGCGGCGCTATCTTGAGTGGAATGCCAAGCCAACCGGTCGGTTCGCGCATTTCATGGATTGCCGACTGCCGTGCTTAAATGAAAACTTGGGCGGCAGACTTTTGCGCATCCCCGCGCGGCGACCCAATCACCATGAACTGCGGATCCCTCGCTCCGCTCGGGATTGACAAGTCTTAGTCGGGATGACAAATCCTCAGGTGAGACGGAGAGGAGACCGGTGGAGGATTCTTGGACTTTCAGTTAAACGACGAGCAATTGCATCTCAAGAAGAGCGTGCGCGAATTTGCGGAACGTGAGATTGCACCGCACGTGATGAAGTGGGATGAGGCGGGCGAGTTTCCGCTGGCGACGATCAAGGAACTGGGCAAGCTTGGCCTGATGGGCACGATCTTCCCGCCCGAATATGGCGGAGCAGGCATGGGCTACGTGGAGTACGTTACGGCCGTTGCAGAACTCTCTCGCGTGGATGGGTCGGTCGGCATCATTGTGGCGGCGCACACGTCGCTATGTTCGAACCACATCTTTCTGGCGGGAAATGAAACCCAGAAGAAGAGGTATGTGCCGAAGCTGGCCAGCGGGGAGTACATCGGCGCGTGGGGGCTGACCGAGCCTTCGGCGGGATCGGATGCGGGCAGCGCGCGCATGGTGGCGGCGCGGGCAAAAGGCGGATGGGTGCTCAACGGCACCAAGACTTTCATCACCAATGGTCGCTATGCGGATGTACTGGTTGTGCTGGCAGTGACGGATCGCGCGGCCCATACGCACGGACTTTCGGCGTTCATAGTGGAGAAAGATGCCAAGGGATTCCGCGCCGGGAAAAAAGAGAACAAACTTGGGCTGCGCGCCAGCGATACTTCCGAGTTGATCTTTGAAGATTGTTTCGTGCCGGATGAGAACCTGCTGGGCAAGGAAGGCGACGGCTTCATCGACGCTATGCGCGTACTCGATGGGGGACGCATCTCGATTGCGGCGCTCTCGCTCGGCATGGCTGAGGGCGCTTATGGCGCGGCTTTGAAGTACTCGAAAGAGCGAGAACAGTTTGGCAAGGCGATCTCGGAGTTTCAGGCAATCCAGTGGAAACTGGCCGACATGGCTACGGAAATCGAAGCGGCAAAGCTGCTGACGTTCCGCGCCGCGGCGATGAAAGATGCCGGAATGAAGACCACGCTGGAATCGTCGATGGCCAAGCTCTATGCCAGCGAAGTGGCCGTGAAATGCGCCAACGAAGGGGTGCAGATTCATGGTGGATATGGGTTCATCAAGGACTATCCGGCGGAGAAGTTCTATCGCGACGTGAAGCTGTGCACGATTGGCGAAGGGACCAGCGAGATTCAGCGACTGGTGATTGCTCGGCAGTTGCTGAAGGACTAGCAGCGCTCACCCCTCAAATTTTGTCATCCCGAGCGGAGCGAGGGATCTGCAGTCCGCCGCAAAATGCAGATCCCTCGCTCCGCTCGGGATGACAAGTAATAGAATAAGGTTTGCTTTTTCGCGAGGTGAAAGATGATCAACGGAGCTCACGTCATCGTTTACAGCAAGGATGCGGAAAGCGATCGCGCTTTCTTTCGTGATGTGCTCAAGTTTCCGGCGGTGGACGCTGGTCACGGCTGGCTGATTTTTGCGTTGCCACCGGCGGAGGCTGCGTTTCATCCTTCGGAGAAGAACGACCTGCACGAACTGTACTTCATGTGCGACGACCTGAAGGCTACGATGAAGTCGCTAACAGATAAGAAAGTGAAGTGCGGTCCGGTGAAAGAAGAGCGCTGGGGCAGCCTGACAACGATTACGCTGCCCGGCGGCGGGAAGGTCGGGCTCTATCAGCCTAAGCATCCGACGGCGATCAAGGTGTAAAAATCAAATGCAAAAGCATTAGATCGAGGCTGCCGTGGAATCCCACTCTTACGCAAAAAGCGCCCGGGAGTGGGGCATCCGGCGGTTCACCAAGAATTGCGCGGTGTCGGTCCGGGCCGGATCGACGGTGCTCTCATAGAACTCCTGATTTCCTTTGCCCCTCTCGAATTCGATGGTGAACGGGAGCTGAGGCGAACATTGGTTTCCGCTTGTCCCATCGCTGCTTTACACTGGCAGTTTGAATATCATTGCCCAGGATTGGATTGCAAAGCTGCGCTCTGGCGACCCGCGGGCGCTGGCTCGCGCTATCTCCACCGTTGAGAACCGCGCTGCCGGGTGGTCGGATCTGCTCAAGGCTCTATTTCCGCATACGGGGAAGGCCCGCGTTATTGGCATGACCGGGCCGCCCGGTGCGGGCAAGAGTACGCTGGTCGATCAGCTGGCTAAACACTATCGCAAAGAGAATCAGACCGTGGGCATCATCGCGGTCGACCCTACCAGTCCTTATACGGGGGGAGCGATTCTGGGCGACCGCATCCGCATGCAGGATCACTATAGCGATCCGGGAATTTACATTCGCAGCATGGCTACGCGCGGATCGCTGGGCGGGCTGGCGCGCGCTACCGCGGATGCTGCGACCGTGCTTGATGCGTCGGGGCGCGACCTGGTCATGATTGAAACGGTGGGCGTCGGGCAGGATGAAGTGGACATCGTGCGGCTGGCGGACGTTACCGTTGTGATTCTGGTGCCGGGCATGGGCGACGATGTGCAGACGATCAAAGCGGGGATCATGGAAATCGCGGATATTTTTGTTATCAACAAGAGCGATCGCGAGGGAGCGGAACGAGTGGAACGCGAGATTCGCGCTATGCAATCGCTGGCCACACGGCACGCTCGTTGGAACTGGACTCCTCCGATTGTGAAGACCGTTGCCAGCGAGGGTGTGGGAGTTGCGGAGTTGGCGAAAACGATTGCCGACTACGAGGCGTTTTTGAAGAAGGAGAATCTGGTCTTCAAGAAGAATGTTGAGAATTGGCAATTGCGGCTGATCGAGATGCTGCGCGATGCCATGCTGGAAAAGGCGCGGGATCAGATGGACAGTGGAAGGCTCGAGCGCTACGCCGCTGAGATTGCCGAGCACAAGCGCGATCCATATTCGCTGGTGGAGGCGATTGTCGGCGGGCTAGCAACAAACACGTAGGGGCGGACGCATTCGTCCGCCCCGCGGAGCGAAGCTCCGCGACTTTGGCGAGCTGCGCTCACCTGCCCGGACGAATGCGTCCGGGCCCACGTGATTCTTACGTTTTGTGAGGAGTTGCAGAATGTTTCAGATTGATCATCTCGGTATTGCGGTGAAGTCGCTGGCGGCGGCTAAGTCTATTTACGAGAAGCTGGGGCTGAGCGTTTCTGCCGAAGAAACCGTGGAGCAGGAAAAAGTCCGGCTGGTGATGGTTCCGGTGGGCGAGAGCCGGCTGGAGCTGCTGGAAGCGACTTCGAACGATTCCGCCATTGCTAAGTTCATCGCCAAGCGCGGCGAGGGCTTGCATCACGTTTGTATTCGCGTTCCGGATCTGGGGGCAGCCGTTGCAAAGTTGCAGAGCGATGGCGTGCGCCTCGTATCGAATGAGATCAAGACGGGCGCGGGTGGGCATCGGTATGTGTTTGTGCATCCGCAGAGCACGGGGGGCGTGTTGCTGGAGCTGGTGGAGCGAGGACACTGAAGGTGATTTTGTAATTTGGTAATCGGGTAATTTGGTAATTTAAGATCCGAGTGTTTTCAAATCACCAAATTATCAGATTACAAAATTACCAAATGGTTGTCCTTGCGGTCGACACTACCGGGAAGAACGGCAGTCTGGCTTTGGCTCGCGCGGCGGAGGGTCGAAGTGAAGTCGACGTGCTGGAGGTTCTGCCGCTCGCGGGCGGAGCGTTTTCGGCGCAGTTGGTGCCGCAGATTGCACTTCTGCTTGAAAAACACGGGTGCAACAAGCGCGATCTGGGCGGATTGATCGTCGCGTCCGGCCCGGGATCGTTTACGGGGCTGCGGGTGGGTCTGGCTGCGGTGAAAGCGTTGGGCGAGGCCTTGCAGAAGCCTATCGTCGCCGTCTCCGCGCTGGAAGTGGTGGCGCGCAGCGGCGTGGCTCGCGGGCGCGTTCTTGCCTTGCTCGATGCGGGGCGGGGCGACGTGTATGCCGGCGACTACGAGTTCGACTTGAAAGTAGCCACGAACCCTGGTGCGCGGGTCCGGATGCACAGCGAACGCCTGCTGAGCTTAGACGAGCTTATTGCGGAAGCCAACTATCCAGACGCTCGGCTTAAGGCAATCGTTACGCCCGATGCCGCGTTGGCTGAGAAGGTGCGCGCTGCGGGAATCCAGGTTGAGCTGATTGCTTACCCGAACAGCGGCGTGCTCGCCCAGTTGGGTTGGGAGCATCTGCAGAGGGGCGACACGGTTCGTCCCGAAGCACTGGAAGCCAACTACCTTAGGCGTTCGGATGCCGAGATCTTCTCGAAGCCAGCGCGCTGAAGAGTCGTACGCATTAGCGGAGTTTTACGCGATCGTTGAGACTCTCCATGACCATGGCCATCAGAATTGCGGAGTTCAATGACCTGGGCGCCATTCTCGCTCTGGAGCGGCAGACGACTGGCGCGGCCCACTGGACGGCGGAGCAGTACAAGCAACTGATGGGCAGTGGAATCGTTCTCGTCGCCGGGGAAGCAGACAGGCTTTGCGGATTTATCAGCGCGCAGGCGGTGGTGGGCGAGTGGGAAATTGAGAACGTGGTAGTGGCTGCTCAGTGGCGTCGGCGCGGGATCGGCAGTGAATTGATCAAGGCCTTGATGAAACGGGCGCGGAACCAGGCTGCCACGGCGATCTTGCTCGAAGTGCGGGAATCGAATCTCGCGGCTCGCGGTCTTTACGAAAAGCGCGGTTTTCGTGAGGTTGGGCGACGGCGGTCGTATTATGCGGATCCGGTAGAAGACGCGATTCTGTACACGCTGCGCTTCGACCGCTAAGGGTTGATATTTGCCTCGCTGGTCTTAGCCTGGAGGATCTTCGCCTCGAATCCGACCGGAAAAGCTGCAAGATTCTGCACTATTTTCTGTGCAACTCCGCATTCTCTCGGTCACTGGCCAGTGGTGGAAATCTAACTATGAAATCTCATTGAACCCTGTCGATCCCTGTGCTATTTTTTAACAGTGTAGTAACAAACAGCAGGAGGTCTAGCAAGGATGCTGACTCCAAGAGAGCAACTCCTGACCAGTCATGACGAGTTCCAGCGACTGGTTCAGGAGCACTCGCAATACTCCCAACGGCTGGAATCCCTCACCCAGAAACGATATCTCACCGAAGACGAAAAACTAGAGGAAGTGCGGCTGAAGAAGTTGAAGCTGCGCCTCAAAGACCAGATGCAAAGTCTGGAAACGCAGTTCCAGCGGCAGTCGGCCTAGACTGCCCGGGGTCAGATGGCCTGAGAAATTGGGCCTGCACATGAAGGTCGCGAACCAAAGCAGGTAATGCCTGTCTTGTTAATGGGCGCTTCTAAGCGCCTTTTTTATTGCAGTTATGTTGAATTTTTCCGCCTCGCTCTATAATCATCTCGAACTCCCATGGTTCGCGACGGGTACTTTTATGGTCTGGGCTCGCTTGTGGCTGCGGGCTTGATTGTTTGGCTGGCGGCTTGGCCTTTTGCCGTTCCGGTGGTGCTGCTGGCTGCGTTCTTTCTGTGGTTTTTTCGTGATCCTGAGCGGCAGATTCCCACCGTACCCGGAGCGGTGGTGTCTCCCGGAGACGGGAAGGTGACGGATGTTTCGCTGGTGACTGCGGACGGAGCGCCGCGGAACCGGATCAGCATTTTTCTTAGCGTCTTCGATGTGCACGTGAACCGCTCGCCGATAGCGGGTGTGATTCGCGAGGTACGCTACCAGCGGGGCAAGTTTCTCAATGCCATGTCGGGGCATTCGGCGGAAGAGAATGAACAGAATATCGTTACCGTGGAAGGTGAGGGGCGGGTCGTGATCTTCAAGCAGATTGCCGGGTTGATTGCGCGCCGCATCGTTTTCAATTTTAAAGTGGGAGACCGGGTCGCTCGCGGCGAGCGGGTGGGGCTCATTAAGTTTGGTTCGCGCGTGGACGTTCTGTTCGATCACGACGCAGCGATTCAAGTGAAGCCGGGCGACCGCGTCAAGGGTGGGGCGACGGTATTGGCTTTATTGCCGGTTCGGCAGCCGGTTTCTGGTGTAGAGACGGGGCTTCGCCCCGTCCAAGCGGGGCAAAGCCCCGCTTCCACACGGTAGTCGAGCAGAGATAAGACTATGGAAGATATAACGCCGCAGCGTCGCGAAACGGACCATCGCCGCGGGAAAATGCGCAAGGGCATGTACATTCTGCCTTCGCTCTTTACCACGGCGAATATCGCTGCTGGGTTCTACGCCATTCTGCAGACCGTCCATGGCAGCACGAGTGAGCCGTGGCATCTTGACTTCGCGGCCGATGCCATTGGTTTTGCAGTATTGTTCGACGGTCTCGACGGGCGCATTGCGCGCATGACCAATACGGCCAGCGATTTTGGCAGGGAACTGGATTCGCTGGCCGACGTGATCACTTTTGGTGTTGCTCCGGCGCTGCTGGCGTGGATGTGGGGATTTCATCTTTTGCCTTTAATCATTGCTCCTGCCCTGCGCCAGAAAATTACGGAGCTGGGGTCGGTGGCCTGCTTTGCTTTCCTGATCGCCGGCGCGAGCCGTCTGGCGCGCTTCAACATCGCGAAGAATCCGCAGCCTTCGAATCCGGGGCGTCCGGGGAAGAAATATTTTGTCGGTATGCCGATTCCGGCGGGCGCAGGGGTGATTGCAGCGGTCGTCCATTTCGCCGCGGGCGAGCCGCTGACTTCGTGGGTAACGGCGGTGAGCTGGTTGATGATGGTGGTCGTGATCGGGTATCTGATGGTTAGCACGTGGCGTTTTTACAGCTTCAAGGACATTAATTTCCGTTCGCGCCGCCCCTTCCGCCTGATCGTGCTGATTGCCGTGGTACTTGCGTCGGTTTGGTATTTCTCCCGTCCGGTGCTTTTTATTATCGCAATTCTCTACATGGCTTCCGGCGTTTTGTGGCGGCTGCAGTGGATCTTTCGCCGCAAGAACCCGCCTGCACCTCCGGCGTATCGGGAGGCATCTCAGACTCCATGAGTTCGACTTCCAAGACTGCCGTTTCGAAATCCGCTGGGTCGCAGGCCGATCTCCGCGGCACGAATCTTTTTCGGGTGGTGATTGTCGGCGCCGCGTCGCTCAAGGGTAAAGAGGTCGCCGAGATTCTGCGCCAGCGGAATTTTCCCGTCGCCGATGTCCGGTTGCTCGATGACGACGAGTCTCTTGGTCAACTGGAGGCGGTGGGCGATGAGATGAACTTCATCCAGAGTATCCGCTCAGAGCAGTTCGAGCGCGCGGACTTTACTTTCTTCGCTTCCGACTCGCGCTCGACCCGCAACAACTGGAAGGCGGCTCGCGACTTGGGAAATACCATCGTGGACCTTTCGTTTGCGTTGGAAGATGAGGCCGGGGCATCGATCCGCTCGCCTTGGATCGAGCGCCAGACGGGCCAGCCCATTGCTCCGGAGTTGCAGCCGGGGCCGGTGGTGGTGGCGCATCCCGCGGCTACGGTTCTGGCGCTGCTTGCCCTGCGCGGCGAGAAGGCGGGCAAGATTCAGCGCATGGTTGCGACCGTCTTTCAGCCGGCTTCGGAGAATGGCCAGAAGGCGATGGACGAACTGCATGAGCAGACCGTGAATCTGCTTTCCTTCCAGGAGCTGCCGAAGAATGTGTTCGACATCCAGGTGGCTTTCAACATGGTGGCGGGCTACGGGCCGAAATCGGAATTGTCGTTGGACGCGGTGGCGCAACGAATTCGAACGCACTACGGGCAGATTGCCCGTGGAGCGCCCGAGCTCTCGCTGCAAGTGTTGCAGGCGCCGGTTTTTCACGGACACGGGTTTTCGGTTTATCTGGAGATGGAAAAGCCGGTTTCGGTGGCGGATTTGTCGGAAGCATTGGCGGGAGAGCACGTGGTGGTGAGCAGCGCAGAAGATCTGCCCACTAGCGTCAGTGCGGCAGGGCAGGGGGATGTTCTGGTCGCGGTCTCTCCGGATGCGAATCACAAAAACGGCGTATGGCTTTGGGCAACTACCGATAATTTGCGCGTGGCAGCTTTGAGCGCGGTGGAGTGCGCGGAGACCATGACGGCATCGCGTCCGCGAGGTCAGATTCAGTGAGCGTTTTGGCGGCGATGCGGTGGGCGACTCAGCGTTGGGCGGCTGCGGGAGCGCTGGGGCTGGCTTTGGCTTCCGCTGGTTGCGGCTATCACACTGCCGGAAGCGCGGCCGAGCTACCGCAGAATATCCACACGATTGCGATTCCGGGCTTCGTGAGCCAAAGCCGGACCTTTCGCGTCGAGCAACTGCTCACCGATGCCGTGGTACGCGAATTCAATGCCCGCACGCAGTACCATGTGATCCATGACGCTGGCGACGCCGATGCGGTGCTGAAGGCGACGGTTTTGTCGGCGTCGGCCAGTCCGCTGGTTTATGACTCCACCACCGGGCGTGCCGTGAGCGCTTTGGTTACGGTGAGCGTGCAGGTGACGCTGACCGACCGGCAGGGCAAAGTGATTTTCGAGAATCCTTCTTATCTGTTTCACGAGCAGTACGAAATCTCGAGCGACCTGCCGAGTTTCTTTCAGGAAGATTCTCCGGCGGTCGATCGGCTGTCGCGGGATTTCGCGCATACGCTAGTAGCGAATATTCTGGAGGCGTACTGATGTTGGAGGATTTCTAATGCGCGCCTTCAGCCAGGCCGACCGCTTTTTCTCGGAGCTCGAATCGCGCAAGCTGAAGCCCGCGTATGTGCTGGTCGGCGACGAGGCGTTTTTTCGCAAGCGCTGCCGCGATGCCATTCTGGAGCACCTGGTCGCTCCCGACTCGCGCGACTTCGGATTGTTTGAGTTCGACCTGGCCGAGACTTCGCTCAATGAAGTTCTGGATCGCGCCCGCACGCCGTCGTTGATGGCGCCGTTTCAGGTGTTCTTTGTGCGCGGCGTTAAGACTTTGTTTGGACGCGGGTCAAGCTCGAATGCTGAGAAGATTGGAGCGATCGAAGCTTATTGCAAGAATCCCAATCCGGATGCGCTCGTCGTTTTTGTTGCCGACCACATCAGCATTCCCGCCGACGCCCGGCGCATGGAGATGACGGACAAGGATGGTTATCAGAAGATTCGCGAAGATTTGGGGCCGTTCTGCGGCATTGTCGAATTGTCTCGCGTGGAAGAGGGTGAAGCCGTCCGCTGGATTAGCGAGTATTGCACCACGCGCGCGGTCAAGATGGACGCCGACGGGGCACGCGAGTTAGTCGATGCGCTAGGCGGCGACATGATGATGGTCTCGAACGAACTGGAGAAGCTGATTCTCTACGTCGGCGAAAAGAAAAAAATTACGCTGGGCGACGTCGAGACCATGGTGCTGGCGGCGAAGCAACGGTCACTATATGAGTTGACGGACGCGATTTCTTCCAAAGACCGCGTGCGCGCGCTGGCGGTTCTTGACGCGCTGCTATCGACGGGCGACGGGGAAGAGGCTGCCATTGGGCATCTCTACATGCTGGCCAAGACCTTTCGGCAGATGCTGGTCATTCTGGAACGCAACGTGCGCGACCAGCGCATGCTTTGGGCGGCGTTGTGGCAGGGGTTTCGCGTGCCTCCGTTTGCGGCTGACGATATCATCCGGCAAGCTCGGCGGTATAAGTCGAAGCGAGAGTTGACGCGGGCGATTCGGCTGGTCGCTAAGGCCGATCTGGCGCTGCGGTCAAATCCTCCGGGGAAGCGGCTGGTGCTGGAGAAGCTGGTTCTGGATCTCGCCGCCGAGCCTAAGCTCGAGGCGGCGGGGGGATGGATGCAGGAAGAACTGCCGGTGTAGAGTAAACCTCAGGTCCTGATGCTAAGCCCAGGCGACGTTATCTCCTATCTAGAGATGTGTGCTCCGTTTGGAGTGAGTCTCCAACGTGGGATGAACTATCGTCTTAGGAATGACGAGAGCTTGATTTTGATGAGCCGGAGGTTAGGCGCGCCGTATGAGGACAGGATCGAAGAAGACGGACGCATCATCATCTATGAAGGACACGACCTACGGCGGAAAAGTGGCATAGATCCAAAGGCATTAGACCAACCCGAGTTTGAACCGAGTGGTAAGCCAACCCAGAATGGGCTGTTTGCGGGGGCGGCAAGAAAGTTCAAGGCTGGGTCTGCTTC
>JBEKED010000060.1:0-19834 GCA_050014035.1 Terriglobales bacterium | reverse complement strand
TGTGTTTTAGGCGAACCAACAAACAAATCCAGACTACCTCTTGGAAACTTTGCGATAGAACATTCCCCCGGCAGCCACAAGCCCCGCTCCCAGAAGGCCCAGAGTTCCAGGCTCCGGCGTGGGGAAGCCTGTATTGCCCCCGTGAATATGTCCAATACCCTTGTCGAGCTGTCCCTTATTGTCGATGGTGATGTCCTGCGTGGTTGTTCCATACACGGAACGGCCGGTATACAGCGTGCCGTCGATCTGACCGGTGAGAGTAAAGGACTCGGATTGTTTAGACGAGCTGACCAAGGTCCAGTCAACCGTGCTGCTGAAAGTGCCGGTGAAGAGATCGCAGCCTTTGCCGCATTTCAAACCGGTTAAGCCGCTTGCCCATTTGCCAGTGCCGACGATGTCAAAGATTCCGCCCGCGGCAAACTCCCCGCCACCCGAGACTGAGCCGTTCATCAGAGCGCCGGTCGAGTAAGTGACACTGCCAAGGTGCCCTGAATATTGGTTCCAACTGGTGAGTTGCGATCCCTTCGAAGAGAGGGTGGTTGATCCGATCGTCCCCAAGCCGTTGGTTCCCGTCATGTCCGAAAAAGAAACCGTGCCACCCTGGTTTGTGAGGCTAATGCCGTCCGCCCAAGCTGCAATCGGAACCGCGAATGCCAGTATCGCCAAAACTACCGCTCGCCTCATTTGAATACCCTCCTATACCTTGGAACTTGAATCAAGCGGTCGCCTCCAAGGTACGAGAACTTTAGCGGGGAATTGTAACACTATTGTTAAGCTGCGGTAAAAAGATTTCCTATGGCTCTTCTGCGGGGAGCGGGCGGTCGCCGACGTCTATTTTTCATTGCCAGCTGACGATCACCGGCTGGTCAGGGGCGGTCATGGAGGAAACTGAAGAACGGCGACTGGGAAGGAGAGGACGGTTTCGCTTTTGATTCTCCATCCGACAAATCCGAATCGATCAGGGATGCAGCCTGGTCCCACACTCGCGGATCATTCTCGATTTCGTGGTGCGGCCGGTTAAGAACCCTCGGAAACCACGGATAGTTATCGCAGTTGATGGGATGGCCATCGTACTTCATTTGAATATTTCCAAGAATCCTGGTGCGCGCCGGATCGGCCGCGAAAATTTCCGACCGTCCATGAATCGGACCTTTGGATTGGTAGAAGTTGACTGCCTGGGCTACATTCGGTGGAATCGTGGAACCGCTCTGGCCAGGTTTGGCGACGATGTCCACCTGGATGGTGAGCAGTACGGGGATATTGTTCTGTTCCAACTTGCGGGCTAGCCAGACAGTCTCGGAAGCGCCCCAACTGTGCCCGTAGATGATGATTGCGGCCTGGTCCTTTTCCGCGGCTGTGGGTGCCCCGCTATGGTTGGAGTCCAGAAGACGTAAAACTTCGCGGAAAGCTTTTTGCCCATTGTGGTTGGAAAACACTTCGGCATGGGCGGAAGGGTAACGGTCGCGAAGGTAGGCGGCAAACTGCACTTCAGGATGCCTCGCGTCATCGTGTTTAACGAAGCCTCCCACAAACCCAATAATAATTGCCTTGCGGATTGCTCCATCTTGCCCGCTGCCGGCTTGAGTTGGGGTTCGCGAATTGTCTTTGAGCGCAGGCGCTGCGGCTTGCTCCCGTGTAGTGACGGTGGAGGCGCCAGGATGGACGGCATTTTTTTCTGAAACCGCTATCACCTGGGCGGTCTGTGCCGCAAGGCATGTCGTAACCAAGGCGAGCAGAAACGGGATGACTTTCCAACGCTGACGGTGGTTCATCGCTGCGTTCGCCATATGGTTACGGTAGGCTGATCCAGGCCCTCAGGGGCTAAAGCCCGTGTTGTTATCGGTTCTGAACGGCACGGCTGAAGCTGTGCCCTACCCAAAACCATTTATGAGACCAGGTCTAGGCTCATCCGGACTTGGCTGATCCGGACTTGGCTGATCCAGACTAGGCTGATCCAGATTAGGCTGATCCAGACTAGGCTGACCCAGGCCTCAGGCACGGGACCGATCCACAATAGGGTCGCCCTTGCAAAAAGTCCAGTGCAGTCGAACTGCCAACCCGATCTACGCCCAGTCAAAGCTGTCGCAAGGGCAGTTTGCCCAGAGTAGGCGACCTAACAGGCTGCTGAAAAACTCGGTTGCTCGCCGCGTCGCTCCCTCAGCGGCTAAAGCCGGCACTGAAAATAAGGCGTTTATCGCAGCGGTAAACCGCTGCGCCACCCAAAAACAAGGAGCAAGAGCGGTAAACCGCTGCGCCACCCAAAAACGAGAGCAAGAGCGGTAAACCGCTGCGCCACCCAAAAACGAGGAGCAAGAGCGGTAAACCGCTGCGCCACCCAAAAACAAGGAGCAAAAATCCATGCTGTCAGGAGCTTCGTCGGGCTGCGAAAAGCGCAGTTTTGTGCAGAGGGAAGTGCAATTCATTGGCTATGGAAGTCAATGCTGAGATGCCGGAAATGCCGCGACAGCATGCGGTGAAGACTGCCTTTTTGTGATCTCGCGGAGGAGGTCGTTGGTCGTTCGTCGTTCGTCGTTCGTCCCTCGTCCTTCGTCGCTGGTCGTTCGCAGATCGACTTGTTCGCGGCTTGTTTGCTATCGACTAACGACTATCGACCAACGACTATCGACTAACGACCAGCGACTAACGACCCGACGAAGACACTGGCATGTGGAGCGTGACCCTGGTGCCTTGTCCCGGCTGGCTCGAGATCTCCACTTTGCCGCCGTGCAGCAGCGCAATGCTCTGCACGATCGCCAGCCCCAAGCCGGTGCCGCCGGAATGTTGGGAACGCGAGGAGTCGACGCGGAAGAAGCGATCAAAAACCCTGGGCAGAGCTTCGGGTGGAATACCGACGCCGGTATCGGAGACTTCGATGCGAATCGTGGAAGTAGAGTCACGGTTTGAAGAGTCACGGTTTGAAAAATCACGGCTCGAAAAATCATGCTTCGAAACATCGGTGTTCGCAACATCAGCGCTTGTTCTCAACACCACCGCTCCGCCCGGTGGCGTGTGGGCCAGAGCATTCGAGACCAGGTTGCCCACTGCCCTTTGCAAAAGCGTACGGTCAAGTTCAGCAATGACTGGGTCGCGGCCAACCGTAGTGGTGAGCGAGATTCCGCCATCGGCAGCCGAGGCTTCGTAGTATTCGCGCACTCCGCCCAGCAACTTGCCCACATCCACGGGCTCGCGGCGCAAATGGGTCAAGGGACTCTCGGCACGCGCCAGAAACAGGAGGTCGCCGATGAGATCGGAGAGTCGCACGGCTTCTTCGAGGCAAGACTCGATCACATCGCGATATTCGTCGGCGGTGCGGGCGCGGGCCAAGGCAACTTCGGCCTCGCCGCGAATGTTATTGACGGGCGTGCGCAGGTCGTGCGCAATGTCGGCCGAGAATCTCGAAATGCGCTCGAAAGACTCTTCCAAGCGGTCGAGCATCTGGTTGAAGGTGCCGGCCAGCGATGCCAGTTCGAACGGATAGCCGTCCGGAAGAATGCGTTCGCGCAAGTTTTTGGAACTGATGTGGCGGGCGGTCGTAGCGATTTCCTCTACGGGGCGGATGCCGTGTCGTGCAACCTGGTATCCGACCAAAGGAAAAACCACGAAGGTTGCCAGCAGGATGGCCCAGAACCAAAACCGATAGCGCGCCAGCAACGCCTCTTTTTGCGAGATATCTATCGCAATCTGAAGGGTGTAATTTTGATTTGCCAGGGAACCGACCGGAGCCTCTGCGCTGGTCACGCGAAAGCCCTGGCCGGACTTGCCTTTCATGCGAATGGTGCGATCCGGGCGGCTTTGGGTTTGACTGGCTAATTGCTCGAGGTCCAATTGATCGGCCATGCCTGGCGTCATTAACAGCAGTGTGTTTCGTTGATCCAGCAGGCGAATATAGAATTGCTCGTAGCGCCGCGCGGCCGATTCCAGCTCAATTTCTTCGCGCAGTGCGTCCCAGTCGTCGGGTCTCTCGCGCAACATGGTCCGCAGCACGTGCACCTTGTCGGCGAGGAACAGGTCGGTGCTTTTTTCCAGCTCACCCACCAGCACTAAATAGAGACTGGCGGTGGCGCAGAAAACCAGAAACAAGCCGGCCAGCGCGTAGCCAGCCGTTAAACGAAAGGCCAAGGTACCCCATAAGCGAAAGTGCGGCGCCAGCCTACTGGCTGGATTCCAGGACATAGCCGGCGCCCCTGACGGTGTGGATGAGCTTGAGCGGGAAAGGATCGTCCACTTTGCTGCGCAGTCGGCGCACATTGACGTCCACGACATTGGTGTCGCTGTCAAAGTTCATGTCCCAGACCGATTCGGCGATCAGGGTTCGCGAGAGCACTTCGCCCGCGCGTCGCGCCAGCAGAGATAAAAGAAGAAATTCTTTGGAAGTCAGCTCCAACCGCTGACCGGCGCGCGTGGCGCGCTGGCGCAATAGGTCGATCTCAAGGTCGGCCAAGCGCAGCGCATCTTGCCCGCGCTGAGGCCCCCGGCGCAGCAGCGAACGTACCCGTGCCAGCAATTCGGAAAAGGCGAAGGGCTTTACCAGATAATCGTCGGCGCCCAGTTCAAACCCTCGCACGCGCTCATGTACGGCATCGCGAGCGGTGAGAAAAAGCACCAGGGCGCGACGGCCTTCCTGGCGCAAGCGACTGAGAATCTGCCAGCCATCCAGACCGGGGAGCATTACGTCGAGAATGATGAGATCGAATTGCAATTCCTGCGCGAGGTGCAGGCCATCCAATCCATCGAGCGCAACATCGACGACGAACCCTGCCTCTCCCAGCCCCTTCTGGAGGAACTTGGCGGTCTTGACTTCGTCTTCTATGACGAGAATTCTCACGGCTAGCCACCTAAAACGTAAATCGTGCAGAAAACTGCAACGACCGGGGAAGGCCGTCGGGGCTAATTTCCTGGAGGGCTCCGAAATTGCCCGGGCCCGAGTTGGGCACCAGATAACACTGCTGATTCGCGTGGATGCCATCGCCGCAGGTACTGCCGATGGGGTTGTATTGAATCTGGTTGATGCCGTCTCCGTTTTGCACGTAGTAGTTGGCGTGGTTGAACAGATTGAAAGCCTGCACCTGGATTTGCAGTTCCTTACCTTCGCGGATTTCAAAACTGCGAGACAAGCCAAGGTCAATGCGCTCCAGCCAGGGGCCGTAGAAAGAATTCAGCCCGATGCCGGGGGTGGGGCCAGCGCCGTCGATACCTCCGGCGGAGGCTGCGGTGTCCTGGTTGAAGGCGGTGTCGTTGAGGTTGTCGCCGCTGGGCGCCGTGCCCAATAGACCCGCGTAGGGGCGGCCGGAAGAGAACTCCATGACGGTGCTCAGGGTCCAACTGGAGAGCAATTTGCGTCCGGTGTCGGACGTGGTCAGTTGTTCCATCCGGGGCCGATAGACTGCCGCGAGGGTAAACCGGTGCCGCTGATCCAACAACGACGGGGCATGGGTATTGCTGAAGTCGAACTGATTGCTGAAATCCATGCCATCGAGCATGATGCTCTTGGCCCAGGTGTAGCCAAATTGCAGCTCAAAACCTTGCGACAGGCGGACAGGCGGTGCTGCACCTGCACGAACAAAGAGTTGTAATAGTTTTGCCCCGGGCTGATGAGTTCCTGGATCTGGCCGAATTGCGAACTGATGCGACCGTCGGTAAGCAGGCCGCTATCCATATTTGGCAGGACGACAGTTTTACCGCTGGGGAAGATGTAAGTCGTCGTGCCTTGCAGCGGTTCGAGGTTCGCGTCGTAGGCGGTGCCGGAAATCAGGTGCACGCCGTGATTCCACATGGTGCCGAGGGTTAAGGTGGTGTTCTCAGCGATTTCGTGTTCGATTTGCAGGCTTGCCTGCTCGATATAGGGCACGCGGAACTGCGGAGAAACCAGAGAAATGTCGGTGGAAGCGGCGAACAGCGGGTCATTGGGTTTGAGAACGGTTGGAAACACCGGGTAGGTTTGTTGAGGATTGCCCGGCTCGTTGCCAGGTGTGTAGCTGGAGTTCGCCTCCACCTGCTGCGAAGGCAGGCCGTTGGAGACCACGGCGTTGCGGTAATTCAGGCCGTTCATGTTGGTATAGAAGAGGCCGAAGCCTCCGCGCACGACGGTCCTGGAGTGCGGCTGCCAGGCAAATCCGAAGCGCGGGGCGAGACGCCGAAACTGATTGGGATACTGGCCGGTCAACGGGAAGGCGGGATTCTCGGCGGGCCGCGGGTAGACCTGGAAGTCTTCGCGCAAGCCCATTTCCAGCGTCAACTTCGGCAACGCGCGGAAAGTGTCCTGCACGTAGAATCCGTAGTAGGGCACGGAAAACGCAAAAGTCGGGTTGCCCACAGCCTGATTGAAATTGACGTACTCGCCGAGGGCAAAGGCTTCCAAATTCGGAAATTCGTAGAGGCCGAGCGGCGACCCAAAGTCGATAGCCTCGTTCGGATCGGCGCCGCCATCATTGGTATCCGCATCCCGAGTGCGGTTGAAATCGAAACCGAATTGCAAGGTGTGTTTGCCGATCACGTAATCGAAACGGTCGGACACGGAATACTGTCGTTCGAAGACTTTTCCGATCGAGAAAGGAGCGTTGCCAAGAATGAAAGCGGCGGGGCTATCGAGAACTATGGTCGGCGTGTTCCCAGCCAAACCGGTTGGGGTCGCGAGTTCGTTATCTTGCGAAGTGCCGGCGTGGAATTCGTTCAGCAGCGTGGAGGAGAATGTGTGGGTCCACCCCACCGTGGTCTGGAAGGTACGGACATAGGCGTTGGCCAGAGTTTGCGTGCCGTAGTTGCCGACCGTGGGGTCAAGGATGACGCCTCCGGGCGAATTGAACCGGTTGTAATTGACGGTGAGAAAGAGGCCATCTCGATGGGTGGGCTGAAAGTCCAAGCGGGGAGTGATCACCCAATCGTTGCCGTTTCTGGATTTGATTCCGAAATTGGAGTTCAGCGCGTTGATGGTGTTCGAAATTTGCTGGAGGTAGACCTGGTAATACTGATCGCCGGGGAGCTGGGGTTGGGTATCGAGGTTTGGTACCGGCAAAAGTCCGCTGGGTGCAGGCAGGGGCGGGGCCTGCGTTAGCGTGTTCGGCGGGAAAAAATTAGCGAGCACGAAGGCGCCCAAGTTCGAAGGGTTCGTCTGCAAAGCGGGATTGATGACGGCAATTGGATTGTTGTGCAGTTGCTGCTCGTAATCGGCGAAGAACCATAAACGGTTGCGCAGGATGGGACCACCGACAGCGGCGCCGAATTGCTGCAAATCATCCTGCGGTTTGGGATTGCCGGCGGCTATATCGAGGGCGTCGTTGGCCTCAAACACGTCGTTGCGGTTGTAATAGAACGCGCTGCCATGGAACGCGTTCCCGCCCGAGCGCGTGATGGCGGTCACGAAGCCGGCTCCGCCGCCATAAATGGCAGTGTAGGGGCTGACGGTGACTTGAAACTCCTGGATTGAATCTTCGCCAAACAGGTAAGGGATGCGATTGCGGCCGACGATGTCGGCGAAAGAGTTGTGGGTGGCGTTGGAGCCATCGACGCTGAAGTAGGTCGAACCGTTTCCGTTCGCGTATCCCGAATCTTCTCCACCTTGCTGTCCGGCAATACTGATCAGGCCGGTGTCGCCGTCATAGCTGGTATTCGGCGTGAGCACCACAAAGTTGCTGTATTTTCGTCCGTTGAGCGGCAAGTCTTCGATTAGAGAACGGTCGATGACCGTGCTGCTGGAAGATTCTTCGGGCCGCAGCAGCGGCGCTTCGCCGATGACCTTCACCGTGTCCGCGCTCGCGCCCACCTGCATGCGGATGTCCTGCGACGTGGTATTTCCTACCAGTACTCGCACCAGGGTCTGAACGTCTCGAAAGCCCTTGCGATTTGCATTGACGGAATACGTACCCGGCATGACCACGGGAAAGCGGTAGAGTCCGTCGTGGTTGGTCTCGGCCCTTTGTTCCACGCCAGTCGCCAGGTTCCGCACCACCACCGACGCCCCCGGCACCACGGCTCCGCTCGCATCGGTGACGCGACCGCCGAGCGAACCCGTCAATACCACATTCTGGGCGGTTAGTGCCAGGCAGCTTGCCAAGATGATTACCATGCTGCCGATCGCCTGCAATAAAGAAAACATCCTGCGGCGTCGTGGAATGACGGATTCAGCGACGTGGGTAAGAAAAAGTAGAGACAGAGGGCTCTCGTGCAGATTCATAAGTCTATCGTCCTCCGCTGCGCGAATCCGAATTTTATCGGAACACAGGACCATATTCGCCCGTTGTTAATGGTATGTCACACAGATATGAATGTTTCAAGAAAATGCCCCGACGTGCGAGGGGGCGGAACTCGCGCTGGCAGCGGCCATCCCGGTCTGTTTGCTCTCCGCTTCCATGGGGACCTTGGTAAATGGCAGGTTAAAGTTTGGCCCGGCAACTGCGATCAATTCTGAAAATAAGCCTCTTACGTTATTTTCACAAGCGAGTGAGTGCTGCCTATTTTGAAGGAGGGTCCCTCAAAAAGTCCTTTCGACTTATAGCCCGGCGTGGAAGGCCGCCCACCTCGATCCCATCAAGCCGTTGCACTACGAGTGAGGATGCGCCGCAAAGCGCTGGAGCGGGGGCTGGCGGCGCGGCGTGCTACTATTTGGCGCATGTTCCAACCCTTGCGCCCCGCCGCCACAGCATTCGTGTTCATGCTGGCTCTCGCCAGCGTACATGCACTCCAGGCTCAATCTTCCTCCGCTCCCGCTGGCGATAATGTCGTGCTCCACGCAACCCACATCCTCGATGTGGAGCATGGCACGCTGGTCAGTCCCGGGGAGATGCTGGTACGCGGCAATCGCATTGTTGAAGTTGGGTCCTCGGTCGCGCGTCCCGATGGCGCTACGGTGATCGATCTGGGCACGGCAACCCTGATGCCTGGGCTCATTGATGTCCACGTCCATCTCTTCCTCCATCCTGGAGCGGAGGACCTGCAGACTGTGGTCGAGTCCGTACCCGAGCGCACAATCCTCGCCGAGATCGCGGCCCGCGAGGATCTGATGGGGGGTTTCACCGCGGAGCGCGACATGGGAACCGAGGGCGCGGGTTCGGCGGACTCCGCCGTGCGCAACGCCATCGACTCCGGACTGATTCCCGGCCCGCGCATGAGCGTCAGCGGCAACGCGATCAGCATTCTCGGGGGCCATGAAGACGCCATCCACTTCAATCCCGCCGAGCACATCTCCTCCAATGCCACGTATGCCAACAATGCCGGCGAACTGGTCTCCGTGATACGGCAACAGCTCAAGGAGGGGGCGGACTTCATCAAGATTTATGAAACCGGCGCCGACCGTTTGGCCGATGGCAAATTCACCACGCCCTACCAGTACACCGAGGCTCAGCTCGAAGCCGGCGTCCAGGAAACCGCGCGCGTGGGCAAGCGCGTGGGTGTCCATTGTACCGGCGAGCCCGGAGCTCTCTACGCGGTCCAGGCCGGTGTCGCCTCCATCGATCACGCCTACCAGCTCAGCCCCGAGACCATGCGCATCATGCACGAGAAGCAAATCTACGCTGTGCCCACCTTTGCCGTCTCCGAGTACTTCGCTGCCCATGCCGATTCGCCCCCCGCTGCCGAGCGTGAGCGCGCCCTGCTGGCCTTCCATGCCGAGGAGTTCCGCAAGCAACTCGCGGCAGGCGTTCCCATGGCGGTAGGTTCCGATGTTGGCCCCTTTCCGCACGGCACTCAGGCGCGCGAGTTTGAGTTGATGGTGAAGTACGGAATGCCCGCCGCCGATGTGCTCCGCGCCAGCCTGTTGAACGGTGCGCGCCTTCTTGGCAAGCAGGACGTAATCGGCCAGCTCAAGCCGGGCTTCTACGCCGATGTGATCGCAGTCCCCGGCGATCCGCTGCGGGACATCTCTGTGCTCGAGCGCGTCAGCTTTGTCATGAAGAATGGCGTCGTATACAAGAACGTGTACGCGAAATAATGCGGCGGAGGCTGAACGCACCGAAGCCGGGCGACCGCTTCCTTCAGGGTTCGGTTCGTCTCCAGTCGAAGGAGACGAATGCCGCTGGCACCGCGAGGCCGCACGAGTTCGTGTGCATCCGCGGATATGTTTTGAGCCGGGTCGAAACCGGCTTCGAAACGAGCATTCAGTTCAGCAAAATATCGCCTCCAGCTGTTTCACATTCTGGATGTATTGACGGGAATCGAATTTCTTGGAAGTGCTGGCGTAGGACATGTAGCGAATCTGTCCGAAAACCGGTCTCTCGAACCAGGGGCGGTCGTGCTTGCCGACAATAGCCCACGCGATCCCGGCGTAGCCGTTCGGGTCACGGCCGTCGAGTTCATAACGGTCGTTGAGCCAGACGGCCCGCCGGTAGGCCTCGGCCACCGACGGACTCCACTCCAGGATCTTCTTGGCCCAGTACATCCGCACATAGCTGTGCATCCAGCCCGTCAGGACCATCTGTTTCTGAGCCGCGTTCCATAGAGAATCGTGGGTTTCCGCCTGTTCCAGTTGCTCCTCGCGATAAATGATGGGACGGCGATCGCCCGAATGTTGGGCAAAAGAGCGATCGGCCCAGGGCTCAAGGCATTCGAAGGAATCGTAGTACGAGTTGTAGCGAACAAAGTTCACCGAGAGTTCACGCCGTACAATGACTTGCTCCAGAAATGCATGTTTCGCAGCCGCCGGCGCCGATGCCGCCTGCACGGCGTGCACGACGGTGAGAGGACCGATATGGCCAAAGTGAAGATAGGGCGAGAGTCGGCTGGTTCCAGAAAGTTCCGGATGATTCCGGTCCTTGGGATAATTGCGCAACCCATGCTTGACGAAGTCGGCAAGAACACGCAGCGCACGCTTGGTTCCGCCCTGCCAGTTCTCCACCGGCGAAACCGAGCGATCGAGGGACCAGCCGACGGTGAAATCCTCGCGCGCCGCAAGTGACTGCAGAGTGCGGGGCGGGTTCCAGGGTATTCGCGCTTTGACGACTTTTGTTGGAACGAGGAACTGAGGCAAGAGTTCCTGAAGTCGCGGGCGGATAGTGCGGGCGGCATAGTGCTCTTTGCCCAGCAGCCGCGAAGGCACGACGACATCGGCATCCACGGTCCAGAGAGGAACTTTCAAATCCTGGGCAGCGCGAAGTCGCCAGTGCTCCGCTTCGCGCAAGGGATTTTCGTCGCCAATTACGATGGCCGGGCGGACCTGTTCACAGAACTTAATCAGGCTGTGATGGGGGTACGTCCGCAGCACAAACCCGACATTGCGCTTGGAGAGTCCCTCTTCGATGTCCGGAATTCCGGAGCCGAGAAAGCGGTAGTGACGCAGATTAGCGCGCGGATAAAAAGGCGCCGGAGCAAGGAAAGCAACCACCGGTTTGCCCATTTCGTTGCCCAGTTCGACTGCCACGTCCAGAGCCGGATTGTCCAATGCTCGCTGGGCTCGTTGCATCCAATAGACAACGCACTCTCCTTCTGGATTTGCCGCTGCATATGTCCGCACCGTGATGCGGGGATCGAGGCTGAGTTTTGGGATTCTCATTCCAAGCGAAGCGGGAGAGAACGCAGAAGCGTTCTCTCCATCTTCCCGTGTCTTTTCTAACGAACTCGTGCCGGGGCCGACTCGTGTCCCCAGCGATGCCGAATGGCCTTGAAAGAGACAGCTTGGTACAGCGCCGCCAGGCCAACCAGAGCGTAGACGACGGAACTGAGTGCCGAGGTCTCGCCGAATTTCATACCGAAAATAGCGGCCACCAGGTCGAAGTGCGCAACGCTCACCAGACCCCAATTCAGTCCGCCAATTACAAGAAGCACAGCTGCGATCACATCTAACGTCTTCATCTTTTCCTCCATTTACTTAGTCTTTTGGTAGAAGCACGGTGTCGATCACGTGGATCACGCCGTTAGAGGCCAAAACATCGGCCTTCACGACCTTGGCGTCATTGACCATGACGGTACCGTCATTGACGGTGAATTTCAGGTCCTGGCCATTGATGGTTTTCGCCGAAGAGAGTTTCGCCACCTGCGCCGCAGTCACGTCGCCCGACACCACGTGGTAGAGCAGGATGGCCTTCAGCTTGTCCTTGTTCTCAGGCTTGAGCAGCGACTCGACCGTACCCGCCGGCAGCTTGCTGAAGGCTCTGTCTGTCGGAGCAAACACGGTGAAAGGTCCTTTACCTTTCAGGGTGTCAGACAGACCGGCGGCTTGAAGCGCGGTGGTCAACGTGTTGAAGATGCCTGCGGCAGCCGCGGTTTGAACGATGTCCTTTTGTGCAGAGCCGGCTGCCGCCGGCATCGCGCTTGCCAGGACGCTGAGCATCAATGCAAAACTCGCCACTTTCACGTTATCTCTCCTTGTTTTTCATTTCCTTGTTCTTCTGTTTTCTGTTGCACTCTTGCCGTTTGCTGTATTAACTATAGAGAACAATTATTGTCGTAAAACGACAAGTAACGAAATCCTGCGATTCATGTGAGTACCAGTCAAAAGTGCAAACCGCGGTTGTACTGGTGGGAAAACGAGGAAAAGCGAGTGGTCAATAATACAATTGTCGAAGGACTCAGACCTTACGCCCTGGGCGAGAAACTGCGGACCCTGCGCTTGCGAAAGAGCATGGGTCTGGTGGAATTGGGCAAGCACACCGGCCTTTCGGCGGCGATGCTCTCAAAACTGGAGCGTGGCAGACTGTTTCCCACACTCCCTACTTTGCTGCGCATCGCCTTGGTGTTCGGCGTGGGGCTCGAATATTTCTTTACTGACGAGCGTAAGCGTCACGTGGTGGCGATTGCCCGTAAGAAGGAGCGCCTGCGGTTTCCGGACAGCACGGACGGAAGGAGCATCGCGTACAACTTCGAGAGCCTGGATTTCAAGGCCACGGAGCGCAAGCTAAATGCTTTCTACGCGGAATTCGAACCCATTTCTTCCGAGAAGCTGAAGCCTCACCAGCATCCGGGCGTGGAATTGCTTTATCTAATCTCCGGGAAACTGAATCTCACGATCGGCTCCGAGACGTTCAACCTCGAAACAGGGGACGCCGTGTACTTTGATTCGGGAGTGCGTCACAGCTATCACCGTGCTAGCCGGGGTTCGTGCACTGGCATCATTGTTACCGTGTGACAAAGTTACCGCGTGACAAACGGGAGCCCTTGCCAGCATCACTATTTTTATCAAGCTGCGCGCCGAGTCTCGCGCGTAAGTGATAGACACTTTGCCGTAGTACGGCTTATGCGTACAAGTGAATGCTCTGAAGGGATCCCAAAGTCGCGTTAGGAAGTTGAGGCACCATGGGCTGCGTTAGCGGAACTTTTTCCGTTGCACGACTTCCCGGTTGTCCGTTATTCTGGCGCAATTCCGAGCCGCGCTCCCCAGGCAATGAAAGGACAAACCGCCATGTCGAACACCGGCATCTCAGCTCCGACGCTGTCCCTCGAGACCGCAAGAGAGAGATATGCCCACGGGTGCTCAGGAATCGGAGCCATCGATCTCGACGGGTCTGTCACCTGAAGCTGATCAAGTGCGATAAACCGTCGTAGATTTTATACGACCTCTCGGGGGGGAACGCATCTATATTATTCATAATTTGATTGCCCAGCGGTGCTCACACGCTGTTTTCGCAGGCCGACTGATGGCGTGTTCCGCCCTGGGTATCCTCGAACTATAGAGCACAGCACATGCGGTTGGCAGTACAGGCGCCAGCAAAATGGGGGAAGAGAACATGAGCAAGGTCCAGAAACGCTATCTGTTGATCGGCGGAGCCTTTGGCTTGATCGTGCTCGCGCTGATTGTTGGAGCCGTGCGTCCGTCAAAGAAGGCCTTGGGGGCACAGCCAATAACGCCCGATGTCGAAATCGTTCAGGTCGAGAAGAAGGATGTACCGATTTACGCGGAGTGGATTGGCACGCTCGATGGACTTGTGAACGCTGACGTGAGAGCGCAGGTCACCGGCTATCTATTGAAGCAAGGCTATCAAGAGGGTGCTTTTGTTAAGCAAGGTCAACTACTTTTCCAGATTGACCCGCGGCCATTTCAGGCGGCGCTGGATCAGGCCGAGGGCCAGCTTGCTCAGGCTCGAGCTACTCTCGCCAACGCGCAGGCGGTACAGCGCCGGACGGAACTTGATGTCCAACGATATACACCACTAGCGAAAGAACAGGCCGCGAGCCAGCAGGATCTGGACAATTCGGTGCAGAACAACCTCGCCGCCATAGCCACAGTTGAAACCGCTAAAGCTCAGATCAAGACCTATGAGGCAGCGGTTGAAACCGCGAATATCAATCTGGACTTTACTCGCCTGGTTGCGCCGATTGACGGCATCGCCGGGCAGGCTCAACTGCAAGTCGGCGCACTGGTCACACCCGGCAGCGGGATCGTCACTTCGGTTTCTACCGTGGATCCAATCAAGGTTTACTTCACCGTTGGCGAGCCGCAATATCTGGCGTGGCGACAACGCTATCCGACCGAGGAGAGCCGACTGCAGGCCGACAAGGAACTACACCTGCAACTGATTTTGGCGGACGGCTCGACGTATTCACACGAAGGAAAATTTTTCTTTGCGGACCGGCAAGTTAACGAGACCACCGGAGCGATTCGACTCGCCGGGCTATTTCCCAATCCCAACAATATTTTGAGGCCCGGGGGCTACGGTAAAGTCCGCGCCGTAGTCCGGACCCAGCCGGGGGCGCTGCTTGTTCCCCAGCGCGCGGTGTCGGAACTGCAAGGGGGATATCAGGTCGCGGTTGTAGACGCCAACAACAAAGTTGACGTTCGAACGGTCACTGTGGGCGACCGGGTCGATAACCGATGGATCATCGCGAGCGGGCTGAATGCCGGCGATCGAGTCGTAGCGGAAGGGATTCAAAGAATGCACACAGGCGTGCACGTGAACCCGAGGCCTTTCGCAGCCGAAGCCAAAAATTGATGAGCAAGAATCGATGAGATAAGGATGGATGAGTTTAAAGATCGATGAATCGATAAGGACAGATGATCCATGTCGAAATTCTTCATCAACCGCCCCATTGTTGCCATGGTGATTTCCATTGTCATGGTATTGGTTGGTTCACTCACGGTTCTGAGCTTGCCCGTCGCGCAGTTTCCCAACATCACTCCACCCGAAATTCAAGTCCTCGCAACTTACGTCGGAGCCGACGCCCAGACTCTTGAGCAAGCAGTGGCCACTCCCATCGAGCAGCAGATGAACGGAGTGGACAACATGAATTACATGTATTCGTTGAACGCCACGGGGAACAATACAACCAGTCTGATCGTGGATTTTGACGTTAAGACCGATCCGAATACCGATTTCATTCTCACGCAATCTCGAGAAACACAGGCTGCCTCCCAGCTTCCCGTGGATGTCAACAATTACGGCATTACGGTACGAAAATCGGTCACCGCACCGCTGATGTGGGTTGCTCTTTATTCTCCGCGCGGAACGTATGACGCCAAGTTTCTGGCCAACTACGCCTACATCAATATCGTCGATCCGATTCTTCGCTCCTACGGCATCGGCAATGTTCAGGTATTCGGCGCCGGGCAATACGCGATGCGCATGTGGGTCAAACCGGATACGCTTTCAAAGCTCGGTATTACTGTCCCTGAGATCATCAACGCGATTCAGGCACAAAACACCGTGAACCCCGCTGGCAAAGCCGGAGGGGAACCTGCCCCGAAAGGCCAGGAATATACCTACACTGTTCTCTCGCAAGGCCGCCTGGTTTCGCCAGAAGAATTCGGCAACATTGTTGTCCGCGAAACACCCGACGGTGCAACGGTAAGGGTACGCGACCTCGCTCGCATCGAGCTGGGTGCGCAAGACTACAGTGTCTCGGGACGGTTTAACGGTAAGCCAGGCGCCATTATTGCGGCGTATCAATTGCCCGGATCGAACGCGGTCGATGCGGCAGCCGGGGTCCAGAAGTTGATGGCGCAAATGAAAGAGCGTTTCCCCGACGATATGGATTTCGCGGTCTCCCTCGACACCACGCTTTCCGTGACGCAGGGTATCAAGGAGATCGTTGAAACTCTTCTGATCGCGCTCGTGCTGGTCATCATCGTCGTTTTTCTTTTCCTGCAGAGCTGGCGCTCTACGCTGATTCCGCTGCTGGCCGTGCCGGTTTCGCTGGTTGGCACCTTCGTCTTCTTCCCGTTGTTTGGTTTTTCCGTTAATACACTTTCTCTCTTTGGCTTGGTGCTTGCCATTGGTCTGGTCGTGGATGACGCAATCGTCGTAGTGGAAGGTGTGGAGCGCCATATCGAAGAAGGTATGACTCCGAAAGATGCGGCGTTAAAGGCGATGGAGGAACTCTCGGGTCCGGTTGTGGGCATCGCGCTGGTGCTCTCCGCCGTATTCGTGCCCACCGCCTTCATCCCCGGAATTACAGGCAGGCTGTATCAGCAATTCGCAGTCACCATCGCCATTTCGGTGATTCTCTCGGCGTTCAACGCACTAACGCTCAGCCCTGCTCTGGCAGCACTACTGCTCCGTCCGCGCCAAGAGAGCCACGGCATACTGCGGAGATTCTTCGATTGGTTCAACCGTGTTTTTGAGCGGGCCACCGACGGCTATGTCAGCTGGAGCGGCGTGCTGCTCAAGAAGACGGCCGTGGTGGTCGTGCTCCTGGTGGCCTTTTGCGTCGCGGCCGGATTCGTTGGCAAGCGTGTGCCGTCCAGTTTCCTTCCGGATGAAGATCAAGGCTACGCGTATGTCAACCTGCAATTGCCCAACAGCGCATCGCTCGAGCGGACATCTCAAGCTGCGACACAGATCGAAAACATTCTGGCGAACACGCCCGGCGTGAAATACACGACCAGCGTCATCGGCTTCAGCTTGCTCAGTTTTGTTCGAACCAGCTACAACGCTTTTTTTGTAGTCACTCTCAAGCCGTGGGATGAACGCAAGACCAGAGCCGAACAATTTCAGGCCATCAAAGCGCATTTGAATCAGCAGCTTTCCAAATTGCCGGCGGGAATCGCATTCGGGTTTTCGCCTCCGGCCATCCCGGGCGTCGGTACCGCCGGCGGATTCACCTTTATTCTCGAAGACCGCTCCGGTGGCAGCATTCAATTCCTCGCGAACAATGTGAACACATTTCTTGAAGCAGCGCGAAAGCGACCCGAGATCGCCAGCCTGAGCACCACTTTCTTGCCCAGCGTTCCGCAGAAATTTGTTGACGTGGATCGCGACAAAGTATTGAAACAGGGTGTCAATCTTACCGATGTCTACCACACCATCCAGGCTTTCATGGGCGGATATTTCATTAACTACTTCAACCGCTTTGGCCGCCAGTGGCAGGTCTACATCGAGGCCGAAAGCGAAGATCGCGCCAGCGCCGATAACGTCGGGCGATTCTATGTCCGCAACAACAAGGGGGAGAACGTTCCGCTCTCTACGCTCACGACGGTTAAATCGCAACTGGGTCCCGAATTTACCATGCGCTTTGACGAGTTTCGTTGCGCGCAAATCAACGGCAGCGCTGCGCCCGGTTTCAGCGCCGATCAGGCCAGCGCAGCCCTGGAAGATGTTTTCAAACAAACCATGCCGCGAGAGATGGGATTCGATTACTCCGGGATCTCGTTTCTGGAGCAGAAGGCGCGCCAAGGAGTGCCACCCGCGGTGATCTTCGGACTGTCGTTGTTGTTCGTCTTCCTGATTCTCGCGGCTCTTTACGAAAGCTGGTCGCTGCCCTTCAGCGTACTGCTTAGCACGCCGGTTGCGGTCTTCGGAGCTTTTGTCGTTTTATGGCTGCGCCGCACGCTGCTCGGGGTTTTTCTGCCGCCCTATATGGTGCAGATCGAAACCGACGTCTACTCGCAGATCGGCCTGATCATGCTGATTGGCTTGGCGGCAAAGAACGCCATCTTAATCGTCGAGTTCGCCAAGGATCAGTTCGAACACGGTAAGCCGCTCGCCGACGCGGCTCTGGAAGGGGCGAAATTGCGGCTGCGCCCGATCCTGATGACATCGTTCGCATTTATCCTCGGCTGCGTGCCACTGTGGACAGCGAGCGGCGCTGGGTCGGTTGCGCGCCAGATTATGGGGACGGCGGTAATCGGGGGAATGCTGGCTGCCAGCGCGATTGGAATTTTCTTTGTGCCCGCCATCTTTTATATGGTCGAGAAATGGTCGGGCGCGGACAAAGAGCCTGCAAGCGGCATCGTGCCAGCGACTCCTTCGCCAGCACCAGGAGATTGAGGTTTTCGGCGAGATGATGATCTGTGCAGATTCCAAACCGAGTGTTGCGTTCATGAAAATCTCCAAAACGCTCAGTGCAACGTTGCTCTCCACCATGTTGGTCGGCTGCATGGTTGGCCCCAAGTATCAGCGGCCCACGGTTCAGACTCCTGCTGCATATCGTGACCTGTCAGAGAATCCTCAGCTTCAGTCGCAGACGGCCTCGTATGCCGATCTCTCCTGGTGGCAGGTGTTTCAGGATCCGAAGCTGCAGGAACTCATTCGCACAGCGCTCAAACAAAACTACGATCTGCAACTCGCGACGGAACGCATCAATGCTGCGCGTGCGCAACTTGCCGTTACCCGCTCCAGCCTTTTTCCGCAGGTTTCGGGTACCGCCAACTTCAACGGCGGCAAGGAGAATCTCGAACAATCCCGGTACAACTTTCTGACGCTCACTGCCGACGCGGCTTTCCAACTCGATTTCTTCGGAAAGCTGCGCCGCGCAACCGAAGCGGCTCGCGCCGAACTCCTGGCCACGGAAGACGCTCGCCAAGTTGTGGTACTTACGCTGGTTAGCGATGTGGCAGCCGACTATTTCACGCTGTTGCAACTTGATCTGCAACTCGCAATCACGCGGGATACGGTGAAAACCCAGACCGATTCGGTCAAACTCACGCAACTGCGGCTTGACCACGGCGTGGCCACAAAGTTGGACGTGCTTCAGGCCCAACAAGTCCTCGATACCGCGAATGCCCAGATTCCTGACCTGGAGCGCCAAATTGGTCAGGAAGAAAATGCCATCAGCATCCTCCTCGGCAATTATCCGCAAGACGTGTCGCGTGGTATTCCGCTCGTTGAACAGACACTTCCACCTGAAGTTCCACCTGGCCTCCCTTCTTCGATCATCGAGCGCCGTCCCGATATTCGCGAGGCTGAACAGATTTTGATCGCCGCGAATGCCGACATCGGTGTGGCCAAAGCTCAGTTCTTTCCGCAAATCTCGCTGACCGGATCAGGGGGAGGTTCTTTCGGTCGAAGCAGTGTCTTTTCGCACTTGATGACCACACAGCTTGGCATCTGGTCTTACGGCGCGCAGGTGAATCAGCCGATTTTCACGGGAGGTGCGCTGAAAGGAAATTTGTATCTGGCTGAGTCGGAACACCGGCAGGCTCTGATCGCATACCAACAAGCGATCCAGCAAGCCTTTGGAGATGTTTCCGACGCGCTCATAGGTTACGAAAAACTTCATCAGGTGCGAATTCGCCAACAGGATAGTGTTGCTGATCTGCAAGAAACCGTCCGCATTTCCAATCTTCGCTACAAAGGCGGCACGACGACTTATCTCGAAGTCCTGGATGGACAACGCTCACTCTACGGCGCGGAACTGACGCTCGCTGCTGCCCGGGGCGATGAATACCGAAGTTTAATACAACTGTACAAAACGCTTGGCGGGGGCTGGCAATAGTAAACGCTTCATGGCCCGCTGTCGCGAATTCCAACGCCATTGCTGCCGCTTATCTCCATAGACATGACCGAGCTGTCCGGCGCCACATAGAACAACTCCTTAGGCACTCTTTCCCGGTCCGATTCGACCCACTTGGAGAGAGCACAGCCAGCTCTAATGGTTTCGATTTCGATAGGATTCGTACCTAAGATTGGAAAGGGTCCAGGTGTCTCAGCAGGATCAGCAACCATAAACGCGCAAGCATCCAGGATTTTGTCTCCAG
>JBEKED010000059.1:0-14303 GCA_050014035.1 Terriglobales bacterium | reverse complement strand
GCTTTCTTGATGGAGAGCGGAAGCTTTAATGGATAAGTCGATCTGTTCATAGCCTCACCTTCTTCAATAGTTCGCCCGGGCGCAACACCAGAATTCTAAACCGCTCTGCAACTCCGGCGAAATCCGCGACGTTGTATGTCACCAGCGCATCCGCCTGCCCATTGATGGCAGCTTCAAGAACCATTTCATCGTTCGGGTCTCGAGACTGCGGCCGCCATTGAAAATGAACTTCGACCGGCTCGATCAACGCGGCCAGTTCCGCGAGAAATTCGTCAACTCTCTCCAGCGTCAAGCCGTGGGCCAGTCGATGCTCGGGACGCTTCAACACATCCTCATACTCCAGATAAAGCGGCGGTGTCGCCAGCGCCACCAATCTCCCCTCGGCGACCAGTCGCAACACTGCATTTCCCGCTCCCAACCGAGTGCGGAGGCCGGCAACCACCACTGAACTGTCGATCACGATCCTTCTCATGTAACATTGTATATGATATCACATTACTGGCTATGTTTAGTGCCGGTCGCGCCGACCAATTCGAGGCCTCCAATCCGGCTATTAGAAGCGCACCCGACCAACCTCTACCTGCGGGGAAACGATAGGCGGAAAACTGCGCCGAAGAGCATAGCATGCCGTGTCAAGCCCCGTTTGCGCCGCCAGAAATCGCCGAACTCCTTTCGTGTGTTGTGCCTGCGCCGCCCGTACGTACATAGTCGTATGGTAAACTTTATTTCGTTCGCCCATTGTGCGCTTTTTGTGGTCCGCTTCCGCGCGGCTTCTATTCGTGTTTTGTTCTCTCCTTGCAGATTCCGCCATGATATACATATTCGCACATACAACAATTGTAGTTACAAAACGTTTCACGTGAAACACTTTGTAGTTACAATTTATGTATGTACAATTCCGGCAACCCGGTCAGCGGAGGTTGTGGACCACGAGGATCATCCCAGGACGCAGGACGGCGATATCCCGGTTGTCGTGCTTGAGCGCGTTGACCGTCGTATTATAGGAGTTGGCAATCGAATACAGGGTTTCGCCCGGCTTCACCGTGTGCCGCACCACTCCGCTGGAAGCCTTGCTGGGCGCCACTTTTGCGGTGCCCCCGCCGGACGCAACCCGAGTCACGGCACGGTCATGGTGATGAGCAGCGCCCTTGCTGGCAACCTGAGCGGAGCCCGCCCCAGGCGCCACCGGAAGGTGAACGTACAACACCTTGCGTCCCGCTAAGCTGCTGCCTTTGAGATGGTTCCAGCTCCGAACCATCTTGGCGGAGACGCCAAAATTTTCCGCCACCGACTCCACCGTGTCTCCCTTACGCACCTTGTAGCGAGTTATCGCGTGGGCGTAGGTGCTGGTATCACTCTGTTTGCCGGGGGCAATCGGAATAATCAGCCGCGCCTCAGGAGATAGCCCATCTCCATTCAAATCGTTGGCTTCGGAGATAGACTGCGGAGTCGTGTGATAGGTGCGGGCGATTGCGGCCAGCGTTTCTCCAGCCTGTACCTTGTGATAACGCCACCAGACCCGCTTGTCGGCAGGAATCGAAGCCACCGCCGCCTGAAACTTGTCGGCCGTTCCGGCGGGAAGGTGAAGCTCGAAATCTTTCCCTCTCTCTGAATCCTTTGGTGTGGTCATCCGCAGCAGGCTGGGGTTCAGGTCGAGCAGGTCGGAGGCGGTCGCATCCACGCACTCCGCCGCCAGCCGCAAGTCGATAGGATAATTGATCTTAACCGTGTCGTAGGGAACCGGCTTTTCCTTTACTACTGAATCCAAGCCATACTGGGCGGGATTCTTGGCCATGATGGTGACGGCCAGAATAATGGGAACGTAGTTGCGCGTTTCCTTGGGCAGCACGTTGCGGCGGTAGAGCTCCCAGAAATCGGCATAGCCGGTTCGCTTGACCGCGCTCTGAACCGTACCGGGGCCGGAGTTGTAGGCGGCCATGGCGAGGTACCAGTCTCCGAACTGGTTGTAGAGGTCGTGCAGGTGATGGGCGGCGGCGCGGGTGGCCTTCTCGGGATCCTGGCGGTCATCGACCCACCAGTCGCGTTCTAATCCGTAGCCTTTGGCGCGGCTGCCCATGAATTGCCACATGCCGCGCGCGCCGGCTCGGGAGACGGCTAGCGGGTGGAATCCGGATTCGGCCTGGGCGAGGTAGATCAGGTCTTGCGGGACACCCTCTTGTTGCAGAGTCCGGCGGATCATGTCTTCGTAGCGGCCGGAGCGGGCTAAGGCGCGCTCGACGGTGCCGCGTCCGCGGCTGGAGAAATAGTTGATGAAGCCGGCGACCTGGTCGGTCATCATCAGCGGCAGGTCGGAGCGGGTGGATTTGATCTCGGCTTCGGCTGTGGCTTTGACGCCTTGGTCGACGGTGGGCGTGAGTTCGTTGGCCTCGTCGATGGGCGCGGGCTCGGACTTTTGCTCGGCGAAGCCGTCGCCTTGCTGCAGGGCGGCTAGCTCTAAGCCGTTGATGCCGTCGAGAATGCGGTCGAGTTCGGCTTCGAGGCGGTCGTCGGATTGGAGATCGAATCCGCTGCCCAGGAGTTGATTGAAGGCGGAATCGAAATTCTGCTTGGCGGCTTCGAGGTGTCCGGCTTGATAGTTCGCCTGACCGGACTGGTATTCCTTTTCGACGCTGGCGATCAGGTCGGCTACGGGATCGACGGATGGCGCGCTTGTCTGCGGCTTTGATTGGGGCTTGGCCGGAGCTGCGACCGGTCTTTGCTGGGGCGGATCGGGCGGGTTGCTGGCCGCGACTAGGGCGGGCGCCTGGGCCTGGGTTGGAGGCAGAAAGGAAGTCTTCTGGGCACTCTGACAGGCGAGGGTCGCCGCCAACGTTGCCGTCAAGGCGGCGGACACCAGGATCGCTGGATAAGAGTTAGAAGAAAACCTCATATTTTCAAAAGCTTAACGAACCACCTCTGGGCGCAGCCGAAGATCATCTAGCCGAACATTCTCTATATGAGATGGTACTATCGCAAAAATCGTTGGGTCAATGCTACGGAAGACACGTGACTTCGAGTACTTTCGGAACCGGGGGATGTTACCCCAACTGCGCGGGCGGTGGCAAGCGGAGAAACGGCATAAGGGCGCAGCTCTGACTCGTACCCGTGCAGCGCATTGTAAGGCGAATCCTCGAACCTAACGTAAATATGCCTTGACACGTATATGCTCATTGGAGTATATATTGAGTGTGGAATCTGCCTTCGAAATCATTGCCGAGCCGAACCGCCGCGCGATCCTGAGTCTTCTGGTGTCATCGCAACAGTCGGTGGGAGAGATCGAGCGCCAACTTCGGATGACGCAGCCGACCGTGTCCAAGCACCTGCGGGTGCTGCGCGATGCCGGTTTCGTGGAATCCACGGTGGACGCGCAGCGGCGTCTCTACCGGCTGAAACCGGAACGGTTGCAGGAAGTCGATGCCTGGCTGGCTCAGTTCCGCCGGTTCTGGTCGGCTCATCTGGATGCTCTCGAACGCCACCTTGATCGGATGGATCGCGACCGCATGGATCGTCAACCGGATCGTCAACCGGATCATCGACAGAATGGATCATCAACACCAACGAAAAAGAAAAGCAAGGAGAGGACGGCGCGGCCCAACCGCGAACCTGATAAAGGAGAAACGAAATGAAAATCAAAGTGACCAGCGTATATGTGGACGACCAGGACAAAGCCCTGCGCTTTTATACGGAGGTGCTGGGCTTTGCCAAGAAGGCCGATTTCAGTCAAGGGCCATATCGCTGGCTGACCGTGAGTTCGCCCGAGGAGCCGAACGGCATTGAGCTGCAACTGGCGCTGAACAACAATCCCGCAGCCAAAACGTATCAGCAGGCGATGTTTCAACAGGGCCAGGCTGCGGCGATGTTCTTCACCGACGACGTCAAGGGCGACTACGAGCGGATCAAGGCCCGCGGAGCCGAGTTCACCATGCCGCCGACCGATGTGACCGCCTCGACTATCGCGATGCTGAACGACACCTGCGGCAACCTCATTCAGCTCACCCAGCTGGCACGCTGGTAGGACGGCCACTAAGGACGGCCACCCAGGAGAAGAAGATGAGCGACCTCCAGCACTACGAACCGGGTCCGGCCCGCGGAGCGCGGATACAAAGGGACTGGGGACAAAACGGGGAAGAGAAGTGGACGCTGGTTCTGGTCCGCGAACTGCGCCACTCACCGGAAAAAGTCTGGCAGGCGATCACTGACCCGGCGCATCTGCGCGAGTGGGCTCCCTTTGACGCCGATGGGAGCCTGGGAACGGTGGGAGCCACGGTGAAGCTCACCACGGTGGCAGCGCCCACGCTTCGGGTTACCGAAACAACCGTGACGCGCGCCGACGAACCCGAGGTGCTGGAGTACAAGTGGGGTGACTTCGATATGCGGTGGGAACTCGAAGACCTTCAACTTGAGGATCTTGGGGTCGGCACGCGCCTGACGCTGTGGACTAACATCGGTCACCGCTTCATCGCCATGGGTGCTGCCGGATGGCACATTTGTTTCGACGTGCTGGATCACCTGCTCGGCGGAACTCCCCTCGGCCGCATGGTCGGCCCCGATGCGATCAAGTTCGGGGGCTGGCAGCGCTTGCACGCGGAGTACGCCAAGCAGTTTGGGGTTGAAAAGCTCAACTGGCCGCCGCAGGCTAAGCCAGAATAAATGACCCGGTATCACCGATAAAAGGAGGACACAATTTATGACCGAAGCCACCAAGCGTTCAATTTTTCGCTGGATTCACATCGTCTGTGGCATCCCGATACTCGGTTACATTTACGATTCACCTTCGGATACTCACAACTACGCTCCCAGTGTTCGGTATGTGTTTCTCCCTGTACTGATCCTTTCGGGGCTTTGGATGTGGAAAGGCCAAGTGGTGCGGCGACTTCTTTCGAAGAGATCGGCAGGTGCCGCAGGTTCGTACTCGAACGTGTGATTTCAACAGCAGATGACGGGCTGCGACTCAATTTTACCGTCGAAGCTGACGTTGAATTTTGCGGTTCGTGCATTCAACATATTCCCAAACCATCCGAGGAAGGACCTATGCCAAATGTAACTCTTTCAAAAAAGCAAAGCGAAGAACTACTCAAGACATTGAAAGCCCGTTTTGAGAAAAACATGAACCGCCATAAGGGCCTTGACTGGGTGAAAGTGCAAGCCAAGCTGGAGGCGAATGCTGAAGAACTGTGGTCACTCCATGAAATGGAAAGAACTGGCGGCGAACCGGATGTGGTGGGCCAGGACAAAAAGACGGGCGAATACATTTTTTATGATTGTTCAGAGGAAAGCCCGAAAGGCCGGCGAAGTCTTTGCTACGACCGAGAGGCGCTGAACTCAAGGAAGGAACATAAGCCTAAAGACAGCGCTGTGGATATGGCAGCGGCCATAGGCATTGAGCTGTTAACGGAAGAACAATATCGAGAGTTGCAGAAGCTTGGCGAGTTCGATACGAAAACTTCGAGCTGGGTGAAAACACCTTCTGCGGTCAGAGAACTCGGCGGAGCTTTGTTTTGCGACCGCCGCTTCAACACGGTTTTTGTGTATCACAACGGCGCGGAATCTTACTACGCGGGGCGGGCGTTCCGTGGCTGGCTGCGGGTCTAGCGAGAACAATCTCAAGTCTTACGTGGGCCTCCGCCGGTGGTTGGAAAGGGAGCAAAACGTCGTCATGAAAGATGCCACCAAACCCTCGATTGTTCGCTGGATTCACCTTGTCTTCAGCATTCCGATACTCGGCTATATCTATAGTCCGTTTGAAAAACTTCCGGGCTATGCCCCTCAAACTCGGTTTGTTTTCGTCCCGGTAATGATCGTGTCGGGATTGTGGATGTGGAAAGGCCATGTGGTGCGACGACTTATTTCGAGGGGATCGGGCTAGTGACTTGCATAAGCTGTCTGTGACATATGGACAATCCCACGCAAGCCAAAACTAGGCCTTCGGTGGGCCCCCGTCGGAGCGGAATGGCGCGGTTGCAAGAATGTATCCACTCGGATACAATGAAAACACTTGAATGCGCTCCTGCGATCTTCAGATTTCGACGAGTGGCTCTCCCATCTCGCCGACCAGAAGGCGAAAGGTAGAATCCTAGCTCGCCTGACGGGTGCGGCGCTGGGGAATTTCGGCGATTGCGAATCGGTCGGCGAAGGCGTTTCTGAGATGCGTATTCATGTCGGGCCCGGATATCGCGTCTATTACGTGCGCACCGGATCGATCGTTTATGTTTTACTGGCGGGCGGCACAAAGGCCTCGCAAGCCAAAGATATTGCGAGAGCGAAAGGGATGGCCCGCGAACTCAGAAGATCGAAACCACAGGCGAAACAATGACGAGAAGGAAAGTAACTTACAAACCGTTCGACGCGGCAGCGTATCTCGATAACGATGCAGTCATTGCGGAATATCTTTCGGCGGCTGCCGAAGACCCCAATCCAGAGGTATTCGTTGCCGCGCTCGGCGACGTGGCCAAAGCACGAGGCATGGCCCAGATCGCCAAAGACGCCGGCCTGGGCCGCGAGAGCCTGTACAAGACCCTAAGCGCGGGAGCCCACCCACGCTTCGAAACCATCAATTCCGTCCTGCATGCCCTCGGGGTGAAGTTCGCCGTTGTCGCCGAACGCGAGAGCTAGATCGGGCTATCAAGACGAAGCCGCCACGGGATCGACTCTTAGCGTAAGTCCATCGATCTGGCGCACGACGATTTGTTCTCCGGCGGGAACTGGGACGGTAGAGACGGCGTCCCAAAGCTCGCCGTGGACGAAAACTTTTCCGGCAGGCGCGAGCAGGCTTTGCGCAACTCCGATTTCGCCGATCAGTCCTTGTTTGCCGGTGACAATCTTGTTGCGGCGAGCGCGCACGGCGATGCTCATCAGGAAAGCCGTGATGATTCCTAGCGGAATGCTGACGGCAAGCGCGGTCACGAGGTGAACGCGCATTTCCGGAATGGGCGCATCGACCAGAAAGAGGCCGCCCAGCGTCAACAGGACAATCCCTCCCGTGGTGAGCACACCGTGGCTCGCGAATTTGGCTTCGGCGGCGAAGAGGGCGAAGGCTCCGATGATCATGGCAATGGCCGCGAAGCGCACCGGCAGCAGGTTCAAGGCAAACGCCGCCAGAAGAATAAAGACCACGCCGACGGTTCCGGGAATGACCGCGCCGGGATGATTGAATTCGGCGTAGAGCGCGAGCGCTCCTATGGCCAGCAGAATGAAGGCGACGTTCGGGTCCATGATGTAGGAGAGGATGCGCTCCTTGAGCGTCATGCGGTAGTCGCGCAGGGGTTCGTTTTCGAGGTTGAGGGTGACGGTTGTGCCGTCGAATCGCTTGAAGCTCTTGCCGGTGAGTTGATGAAATAGATCTCGCTCGTTTGGAGCAATGTATTCGATCAGCTTTTTGTCGAGCGCCTCTTGCTCGGTAAAGGATTTGGACTCGCGCACGGCGCTCTCGGCCAGTTCGACGTTGCGTCCGCGCTTGGCGACGACGGAACGCATCAGGGCCGCGGCGTCGTTCTCCATTTTCATTTTCATCACGTCATCCATTTTTTCGCCGCCGAGGATGACGGGATGGGCCGCGCCCGTATTGGTTCCCGGAGCCATGGCCGCGACGTCGGCCGATTCCAGAATGAAGAAGCCGGCCGATGCGGCGCGGCTGCCGCTGGGCGTCACATAAATAATGACGGGGATCGGCGAGGCGACGATCTTCTCGATAATTTCGCGGGTGGAATCGACTAGCCCTCCGGGAGTGTTGATCTCGATCACGACCGCCTGATCGTGATTTGCAGCGGCCAAGGCGAGCGCGCGGCCAATGTATTCGGCGGTGACGGGCTGAATGGCGTCGTCGAGCGTGATGCGCAAGACGTCGGCGGAGCAGGGCGCCACCAGAAATACAGTGGCAACAATGGCGAAGCAAAAACGCGCTGTCAGGCTATTTCTGAGAGCTGAGAGCCGAGAGCTGAGAGCTGATTTTGTTTTTATGAGACTCATGGCGGTGACAGCGGCTGCGCTTTCTCCGCGAGCTTGGCTGCGAGAGTGCGTTTCAGGTCCTGGCCGGCGGAATTGCCCGGCTCGAGTTGCAGCGCCCGGTTGATGTTCTGGGCGGCGGCTTCCATTCTATTTTCTCTCAGATCGAGGCGGGCAAGAATCAAGTAGGCATCCGCCGACTCGCGAATGCGGAGAGCAGCCTCGGCTTCGGCGCGGGCTTCGTGGGCATCGCCGCGAGCGTCGTAATCTTCGGCGAGCGCGGTGAGCGGCGCGGCGCTCGAGGGATCGACCGCAGCGGCGTGACGAAATTCGGTTTCGGCTTCGGAGGTGAATCCGTGGGCCATGAGTTCTTTGCCGAGTTCGAGGTGATAACGCGCATGGGTGCGGGGATCGGATCGCGCAAACTGCTGCTCCGCCCAGCTTTCCATTTGCATGGTCATCTGGCGGAAGGCGGTTTCCTCGTAGTTACGCTTGATGCGCTCGGCCGGAGTTTTCGAGGTAACACTGCTCGGAACAACGGTTCCCGGCGAAGGCGACAGGGAGTCAAACAGCATGGTCGCCTCGGCGTCATTCGGGCGATGGTCGAGGGTTGCGTGCAGTTCGCGGGCCGCGCCCGCACGGTCGCCGGTTCGCATAAGGGCGACGGCGAGGTTGAAGTGATAGTCGGCATCGCTCGGGTCGTCCTGAATGGCGCGCTCGAAATAGTCGGTAATCGTCTTGGAGTTGTGGCCGCGCCGGGCGGCGACCACTCCCAGATTGTTGTAGACCTCGGCGAGCGGCAGACGCGTGGCGACGAACTCAAAGGCGCTTTCGGATTTGGCGAAGTCGCCGTGAGCGTAGGCGGCGAGACCAAGATAGAAATTGGCTTCGCGTGCTACCGGCGAAGACTGCGGGACATGGCCGAGCGCGGCAATCGCCGGTTCGTACGCGCGCTGCGCGTAGTAGGTCTTGCCCAGTTCGAGCCAAGCCTTGGCATAATCCGGACTCAGGCGAACGGCTTCGCGATAATACTGCAGTTTCTCTTCGGCAGTCGTCGCGAGCATGCCGCGCACATAGTTTTCCAAGGCGTCGAGACGGATGGCGGAAACACTCGCGATGTATCTGTCCTTGGGCACGGAGAAGTCGGTGCGGATCGAGCGCAGCAAGTCCCACGCCAGCGCAGACTGCAGGGTGCCGAAATCGGCGAGGGGCGCGGATTCGGTTACGGGGGGCAAGAGTTTCTGAGAGCGCATGTCGAGCAATTGCGCGGTAGCAGTCAGGCGGGTGCCGTCGTACCGATACGAACCGAGGACGGCGTAATCGACATCCATCTGCTCGGCGATGCGGTAGAGGGTGGCGCGCGAAGCGTGAACGCCCGCGGGAACGCCCTGGCGATCGTAAGCTCGCAGGCGCTCGTCACGGCTGGCTACGTACAGGACCGGCGAATTGAGTTGCTCGTTGAATGTCTCGGGGAAGGATTCACCGAGCCACTCGAGGCCGGGCGTCGGGGAAGTATTTTCGAAGGGAATCACGACCATGGTTCGCCCGGCCTCGGTTCGTCCGGAAGCGGCGGAATCCTGGGCGCGGAGCGAAAGGCAGCAGAGCAAGGTAACGACAAAGGTGAAAACAACGGCGCGTTTCACGACAAGTTGATTATATCGGCAGCAGAGAGGCCGCATCATGCGCGCCGCTGGCCGGGGACGGGCGATACGCCCGTTGCTCCATGAACTGCGGGGATAACGGGCACGGTTTTGTTTTTTTCCGGCGAAACTTCTTCGCTCTGAGGCGGTGAGTTGGGTTGGATCCAGCCGGGCAGGTCGGCGCCGCCGGTGATGAGGCAGGCGCTGCGCTCATAAGTGAGATACGACCATGCCCACTGAATCATGACCAGCAGGCGATTGCGGAACCCGATCAGGAAAAGAACGTGAATGAACAGCCACGCCAGCCACGCGAAAAAGCCAGACATCTCGAACTTACCGAACTGCGCGACCGCGGCGGCGCGGCCGATGGTGGCCAGGCTCCCCTTGTCGTGATAATGAAACTTGCGCCGGGGTTGGTTTTGAAGATCGCGGGCGATAGTTTCCGCAACCCAGTCGCCTTGCTGGATGGCGACCTGCGCTACGCCGGGAAGCAGCTTGCCGTTTTCGTCGTTGAGGGCGGCGAGGTCGCCAATCACGAAGACTTCCGCGTGTCCGGCAATGCTGAGGTCGGGCTGAACCAGCACGCGGCCGGCGCGGTCGACGGGAACGCCCAACTTTCGGCCCAGTGGCGAAGCGGCGACGCCCGCGGCCCACAGGACGACGGGGGAGGGAATTCTTTCATTGCCCGTCCAAACCGCGCCGGGCTCGATGCGGGTGACCATGTGAGAGGTGCGCACTTCGACGCCCAGGTGTTGTAGTTGGGCTTCCGCTTTGCGAGAAAGTTCTTCGGAATAAGCGGGCAGAACTCGCGGACCGCCTTCGATGAGCAGGATGCGGGATTGCCGCGGGTCGATATGGCGAAACTCGTGGTTGAGGGCGTGGTGCGCGATTTCAGCCAGGGTTCCTGCGAGTTCGACGCCGGTGGGTCCGGCTCCGACAACCACAAACTGTAGCGGAGGTGAGCTTTGGCGGTTGGCAGTTTTATTCTGACGTTCGGCCTCGCGCTCGGCCAATTCGAATGCCAGCAGAACGCGGCGGCGAATCTCCAAGGCATCCTCAATTGTTTTCAAACCGGGTGCCAGCGGCTCCCACTCTTCATGGCCAAAGTAGGCATGGGTAGCGCCCGAGGCAATGATGAGAAAGTCGTAATCGAGCACTTGCTCCCTGGTGACGACCTGCTTGTGGTCGAGCTTGAAATCGACCACTTCGTCAAGTAACACTTCAACATTGGAATAGCTTCTCAGGATCCAACGAATGGGCGCCGTGATTTCGCCCGGAGACAGTCCGGCGGTGGCGACCTGGTAGAGCAGCGGTTGAAAGATGTGGTGGTTTCTCCGGTCGATGACGGTGACCTGAACCGGAAGCCGGGCGATGCGGCGGGCCGCGGTCAGGCCGCCGAAGCCGGCGCCTACGATTGCGACGCGTGGTCGCGAGTTGCCAGCCTGTGGTGGTGGGTTCGCATCCATCTAATATAGAGATTCGCAGAATGGCCGCTCGGACGGAATCTTTTGATGAAGGGCTGGTTGCAAGGTTGCAAGCTTTCAGAGATACAGCGCGATTTCGGTCGACCAGTTGTGGATAGGATCCTCGAAGTCCCGTGGTGGGTCAGTTTGAGCGACACGTTCCTCAGCGGCTAAAGCCGTACTCAAAGCAATGCACTTATCGCAGCGCTGAAAGCGCTGCGCCACCCAAAAACAACCCGAAGACGCCACCCAAAAACAACCCAAAGACACCACCCAAAAACAAGATCAAAATCGTGTTTTTCCGCAGCCTGTGGAGGCGTGCGCTTTCAAAACAAATTCAAACTGAACCACTACACGAAACCCTGACACCTTGAAACTTCGAAAAACCTTATACACTGCTTCTTCACGCTTTGCCCTTCACACTCTGATGAATCCGGCGCAGCCCAGCCCGTCCGCTCTGCGTATTCTTCTGCCTTCCGTTCGCGACATCATTTTTATTTTTCTTTTCTGGTCGATGTTGGCGGGTCCTTTGTCGAACCGTCCCCTCGGCGATGCCGATATCGGATGGCACATCCGAACCGGCGAGCAGATTCTGGCGAGCCATGCGCTCCCACGCACCGATTCGTTTTCCTCCACCATGCAAGGCCAGCCTTGGTTTGCCTGGGAGTGGTTGTACGACATTGTGCTCGGGATGCTCCATCGGGCGTGCGGACTGAATGGAGTGGTTTGGCTTTGCGCCTTGCTGGTCTCGGCCGTTTTCGTCATGCTGCTTTCGCAAATGCTGAAGCGCGGCACCGGTCTGCTGCTGGCGATCGTGCTCATGCTGCTGGCCGAAACCGCTGCCATGATCCATCTCTACGCGCGACCCCATATTGTGAGCTGGCTGTTTTCGCTGCTCTGGTTTGTTGTGCTGGACCGTTGGGAAGATTGGGACCATGCAGCTAGTCGCGTGCAGGGCAGCCTGCCACGATGGATTCCGTGGTTTTTCCCGGCCTCGATGTTGCTTTGGGTCAACCTGCATGGCGGCTGGCTGTTTGGATTCGCGCTGCTCGGAACCTACGCTTTGGCCGCATGGGTCGAGAGCGTGCGCGGACAGAAGACCGATGCATTTGCCGCGATCCGCGCCGCACATCGGGCTCGTGCCATGGCTTCGGTTTTCGCGGTCTCGGCAGTGGCGACGCTGGTAAATCCGTATGGCTGGCGGCTGCATGAGCACATGTATCGCTATTTGGGCGACCGCTTCCTGATGGATCACATCGACGAATTCCGCTCGCCCGATTTTCACGACTGGTCGCCGCGAGCGTTTGCGGTCATCCTGCTGCTGGTGCTGGTGGCCTTTACGGGCAATCGTTTTTCCGAGCAGCGTGATGCAAATCATCAAGGCAGGCTGCGGTTGAGCCACCTGCTGGTCGTGCTGCTGGCGACTTATGCAGGATTTTATTCGGCGCGTAATCTACCGGTTTCGTCCATGCTGCTGGTGCTGATCGCGGGTCCCTCCCTGTGGGCGAACTTTGCTTCACTGGTGGATAGCCCGGGAGCGTGGCAATGGCTGCGCCGTTGCGCAGCCGGAATTTCAAACTTCTCCGACCGCATGGGCGAGCAGGAGATGGAGCTTCGCGGGCATCTGTGGCCGGTGGTCTCGGTGGCCGCAGCATTGGCGATCTGTCTTCAAGGTGGATGGCTAGGGGCGCGACAGTGGATTCATGCCGGGTTTGATCCCGAGAAAGTGCCGGTGGCGGCGGTGACTTTTCTGCTGCAAGAGAACTTGAAAGAACCACCAATCACCGCGCCGGTTTTCTCAACTGATGCCTGGGGAGGCTATCTCATCTATCGAATGAACCCCGGGCGCATGTATCCCCGGCGCAAGGTGGTGGTCGATGACCGTCATGATCTCTACGGCTCGGAGCGAATTCGTCAGTACATGATTCTGACTCAAGTAGAGCCGGGTTGGCAGCAAGTGCTCGAGGAAAACCAGGTTCGGACCGCACTTTTGCCCGCCGACTCGACGCTGGCCAACATGCTCCGCGAGCTTCCGCGGGATTGGCGGCTTGCTTACGAAGACAGGGTTGCGGTGGTGTTTGAGAAGCGTTAAATGCCGAGGACGAGGCGGTTCCGCCAGTCTTTCATCCACTGAGAGCTCCACTCTTTTACTCTTTGCAACCTCGGCGGGTGCGCATCATCTGATGTAGTTGGGTTTGGCGCTGGCTGCCTGGGAAGTGTTACTTTTAACGCGCCCGGGAACTTCCTAGCGCGGGCTTGTTCAAGCGACGAGAAGATATGCGAATGGCAAAAGTACGCCGGTGCTTCGAGAGATTTGTCGGCAGATGTACGGAGCGTTGCCGATGAAGGCGCAGTGTTTGCCGTTCACGCAGATTCCGCACAGCACGCGTCTCTTCCTTGATTATCTTGCTTATATTCCTTCGGTTCGCGGCATGTATCCGCGGTCACCGATTTTTTCCGAGTGGGTGAAAGACGAAGCCCAGCGCGTGGTTTACGATGCCGCGCGGCGTGCCAAGATCAGCGAGATTCTGGAGCGGCAGAATCGCGGGTGGGGCGCGTCCGCGAAAACGCGGGCTAATATTGAGCGGCTCCGGCGTGGTGCGCTGGCGGCGGTTACCGGCCAGCAGGTCGGCCTTTTCGGCGGACCGCTGTTTTCAATTTTCAAGGCGTTGACCGCGGTCAAGCTGGCGGAACAGGCTACGGCAGCTGGAGTGGACTGCGTCCCGGTTTTTTGGCTGGCGACTGAGGATCACGATTTAGCCGAGGTCAACCATGTAGCGCTGCTTGCCGAGCACGGACTTCCGGAGCGATTCGTGGCGGAAGGCGCCGGGTTGGAAAGCAATGCCATCGCCGATGCTCCGGTGGGAACCGTCGAGCTTGGACCCGAGATTACGGCGCTGGTCGAACGAGCCGCGGGCTTGTTGGGAGATTCCGCGGCCGCGACTTGGCTGCGCGAGTCGTATCGTCCAGGGGAAACGTTGGGCAGCGCGTTTGCCCTGCTGTTTGCGCGGCTGTTTGCCGATTGGGGCGTCATCCTGCTCGATCCGGCGGATAAGGATTTTCATGATGTCGCAAGGCCGTTGTTCCGCGCGGCGATTGAGCGGGTCTCCGAACTTGATGAAGCATTGCTCGGGCGGGGCAAGACAATCGAGGCGGCTGGATATCACCAGCAAGTGAAAGTGACTGCGGCGACCACGCTGCTGTTTGAAGTGAGAGATGGCGCGCGCACGGTGGTGCGGCGCAGAAGCAACGGCAGCAG
>JBEKED010000058.1:0-23836 GCA_050014035.1 Terriglobales bacterium | reverse complement strand
ATACCCGGTAAGATCCTCGAAATTCAGGAAGTGGGGCCGCTGCGGGCGGGACGTGTGCAGTTCGGCGGAATTGTGCGGCAGGTATCGCTGAACTTTGTGCCGGAGGCCGCCTTGGGCGACTACGTCATGGTTCACGTTGGCTTCGCCATCAGTCGGGTGGACGCGGACGAAGCCGAGCGCACTTATAAGCTTCTGGAAGAAATGGGAGCGCTAGAGGCGGAATTGTCGCCGCCAGAATCGTAGGTTGCAAGGGCGAGTCGAAAGCGCAACGAGCGCACCTCACTCGCGGAAGTGCGCAAGCATTTGCAATGACCCAATTTTCAACGACCCGACGGCACGAGTAAACTCGCGCCCTTCCCCGTTTGGGTCTCGGTTGGATTGCCGTTTATGAAATATCTGGACGAATACAGAGACCATCGCATTGCCCGCGCCCTGGCGACGGAGATTGTCCAATCGACAACCCGGCCCTGGGTGCTGATGGAGATCTGCGGCGGGCAGACCCATACCATCATGCGCTATGGCCTCGACGAACTGCTGCCGCGCGGAATCGAAATCGTGCATGGACCGGGATGTCCGGTGTGCGTCACTCCGCTCGAAACCGTCGACAAAGCGATTGCGCTGGCGCTGCGGCCGGATGTGATTCTGGTTTCCTATGGAGACATGCTGCGGGTGCCCGGGTCGCATTCCGATTTGTTTCGCGCCAAGGCTCAGGGAGCGGATGTTCGCATTGCATACTCTCCTACGGAAGCGGTGAAGATTGCCCGCTTGAATCCTGCACGCAAAGTCGTGTTTCTGGCAATTGGATTCGAGACCACGGCTCCCGCGAATGCGATGTCCGCGTGGCAGGCCAAACGCGAAGGACTTACCAACTTTTCTTTGCTGGTTTCACACGTGCTGGTGCCGCCGGCGATTCGCGCCTTGATGGTTTCGAGCTCCAACCGGGTGCAGGGCTTTATTGCGCCGGGGCATGTTTGCACCGTGATGGGTTGCAGGGAATATGAGTCGCTGGTGCGTGATTTTCAGGTGCCGATTGTGGTCGGCGGATTCGAGCCGGTCGATATTTTGGAAGCCGTCCTGATGCTGGTGCGGCAACTGGAAGCCGGCGAGGCGCGGCTGGAAAATCAGTACGTGCGATCGGTGAGCTACCGGGGGAACATTCCGGCGCAAGAGATTATGGCCGAGGTGTTTGAGATTGCCGACCAGAAGTGGCGGGGCATCGGCCCGATTCCGCAGAGTGGCTTGCGGTTGCGCAAGGAGTATGCCGCGTATGACGCGGACCTGGTTTTTGATTTGGGAGAAATGACGGTCGATGAGCCGGCCGAGTGCATCAGTGCGCAGGTTTTGCAGGGATTGAAGAAGCCGACGGATTGTCCGGCGTTTGGCATGCGTTGTACGCCGGAGAATCCGCTGGGAGCGCCGATGGTGTCGAGCGAAGGCGCATGCGCCGCTTACTATCATTATCGGCGCCATGCGGTGGCGAAATAGGAGAGAGCGTGTCCACGAAGACCGAGGCCGAAATAAAATTCGAGCTTAGTTGCCCGACGCCGCTTCCGGTTCGAGACACGATTCTGCTGGGTCACGGCAGCGGCGGCAAGTTGAGCGCGGAGTTGATCCGCGACGTCTTTCTGCCTGCGTTTCAGAATCCGGTGCTGGCGCGTCTGGATGATCAGGCGATCGTGAATGTGAACGGGCAGCGACTGGCCATGACTACGGATTCTTTCGTGGTCAAGCCGCTATTTTTTCCGGGCGGCGACATTGGGTCGCTGGCGGTTCACGGGACGGTCAATGATTTAGCGATGGGCGGCGCAACGCCGCTGTTTTTGAGCGCGGCATTCATTATCGAAGAAGGCTTTTCGATGGAGGACCTCCGGCGCGTGGTGAATTCGCTGCGCGCGGCGGCTGCCAAAGCTGGCGTGCAGGTAGTTACGGGCGATACCAAGGTCGTCGAGAAAGGCAAGGGCGACGGGCTGTTTATCAATACGACAGGAATTGGGCTGGTGCCGGAGGGAGTCGATCTTTCCGCGGACCGCGCGCGTCCCGGGGATAAGGTGATTTTGAGCGGTTCGATTGGCGATCACGGTATCGCCATTCTGGCGCAACGCGAGGGGCTGGAATTTGAGACGCAGATCGAGAGCGATAGCGCCGCCTTGCACACGCTAGTGGCCGCGATGCTGGCCGCGAGTTCTGATATTCGCTGCATGCGCGACCCCACTCGCGGCGGCGTTTCCAGCACGCTGAATGAAATTGCGGAGCGATCGCAGGTGGGGATTGAACTGGTGGAAAGTTCCCTCCCGATTCACGAACAGGTGCGCGGGGCGTGTGAGTTGCTGGGCTTGGATCCTTTATATGTGGCAAACGAGGGCAAACTGATTGCCATTGTGGCTCCCGAGTCCGCACAAATGATGTTGCAGGCAGTGAGACGTCATCCGCTGGGAGCCGAGGCCCAGATTGTTGGAACCGTGACGAAAGAGAACCGTGGGCTGGTAACGATGCGTACGCCCCTGGGTACAACCCGCGTCGTGGACATGCTTGCGGGCGATCAGTTACCGCGCATCTGCTGACACTGAGAATCATTTTGGCGGGGACGCCCGGCGCTCCATAGAAGCATTCGGAAATTATGCACGAGATGGGAATCGCTAATTCGGTGCTGGAGGCGGTGCGGACTGAGATGAGTCTTCATCCGGGAACGTATCCGTGCAAAGTCGGCGTGCGAGTTGGCGAGATGGCAGCTATCGATCCGGAAGCATTGCGCTTCTGTTTCGAGGCGATGATTCAGAAAACGGATCTGGCCTTACTTGAACTGGCAATCGAGGTCTGCCCTCGCCGCCATCGTTGCCACGCCTGCGAGCGGGAGTTCATCGTGCGCGACTATGATTGCAGTTGTCCGCAATGCTCGAGCCTCGCGACCCTATGCATTAGCGGAGATCAGTTAGAGTTGGCTTATCTGGAGGTGGAGGAATATGGACCGAGTTCCGTTGGAGCGAAAAGTACTCAGTGAGAACGACCGCATTGCGGCCGAGTTGCGGGCGCGTTTCGAGGCGCATGGCATTCTTTGCCTGAACCTCATCAGTTCTCCGGGTTCAGGCAAGACCAGTCTCTTGGAGCGCACTCTCGGAACCCTGCCGAAGCACGATCGCGTGGCGGTTTTGACCGGCGACATCCAGACGGAAAACGATGCCAACCGGCTCAAGCGCTTTCATTTTCCAGTAAAACAGATCACCACGGGCGGCACTTGCCACCTGGATGCACGCATGATCGAACGTCATCTCGAGGATTGGAGCCTTGAAGACCTCGATCTTCTATTCATCGAAAACGTGGGCAACCTGGTTTGTCCATCCAGTTACGATCTGGGCGAAGCGGCGAAGGTGGTGGTATTGAGCGTGACCGAAGGCGAAGACAAACCGCTGAAATATCCTTCGATATTCTTCAAATCCGATTTACTGGTGTTGAGCAAGATCGACCTGCTGCCCTACGTTCCGTTTGACATCAATGCAGCGGCGGAAAATGCCCGCAAGGTGCATCCCGGCATGGAGATTGTGAAGGTCTCGTGCCTGACTGGCGGCGGTTTGCACGAATGGATGATGTGGCTGGAGCAACGACGCCGGGCACATAAAGCGCTGGTGGAGACGGCGAGTTGATGAATGCCGGGAGTGCGTATAAAAGTGCGTATGGACGTGCCTGTCGAGGTGCCTATCGAGGTGCGGCGCCAGATCGAAGTCTCCGGCATTGTGCAGGGAGTCGGATTCCGTCCCTACATTTATCGTCTCGCCACCAGCAGAAAACTTAAAGGCACAATTCGCAATACCAGCGCCGGCGTGACCATGGAAATTCAGGGTCCGGCAGAGACCGTAGAGGATTTCACTGCGCGCTTGCCCGCCGAAGCGCCACCTCTGGCGCGAATCACAAATCTGACAATTCATGACGTGGCTTGTAATGGCGATCGGGACTTTCGCATTATTCATAGCCATGAGGGTGAAGAAATTCGCACCCTGATTTCGCCGGACGTCGCGATTTGTGCCGATTGCCTGCGCGAGATGTTCGACGCGAAAGATCGGCGATACCGGTATCCATTCATCAACTGCACTAACTGTGGTCCGCGTTTCACTATTATTCGCGACATTCCTTACGACCGGCCGAGCACGTCGATGGCAGCGTTTCCTATGTGCGCGGCATGTCTGGCGGAGTACGAGAATCCGCTGGACCGCCGCTTTCACGCCCAGCCGAACGCTTGCTGGGAGTGTGGGCCTCGCGTGGAACTGTGGGATCAGAGTGGGCGGAAGATCGACTGCAGCGATCCTGTTGTCGAAGCGGCCTCCGCGCTGCGCTCGGGGCTCGTCGTCGCGGTCAAGGGACTGGGCGGATTTCATCTGGCGGTCGATGCCACGAATCCCGCGGCTGTGGCACTGCTGCGGCAGCGGAAGCGCCGCGTAGAGAAGCCGTTTGCCGTGATGGTCCCGGATTTGCGGGCTGCTGGGGAAATCTGCGAATTGGAAGACGCGGCGCGGATGGTGCTCGAGTCCATACAACGGCCTATTGTTTTACTGCCGAGGAAATCGCCCAGCAGAATTTCTGACGAAGTTGCCCCCTTTAATCGCTACCTGGGAATTTTTCTGCCGTATACGCCGCTGCATTACCTTCTGCTTGCCGAGGGCAAATTCAAGGCCCTGGTGATGACCAGCGGCAACCTGAGCGAGGAACCTATCGCCATTGATAATCGGGAAGCTGCCGATCGGTTGCGTGGGCTGGCTGACTGCTTCCTGGTGCACAACCGCGATATTCTTTTGCGCTGCGATGATTCCGTGGTGCGCGTGGCGGGCGGCGTGACGCGGCATTTGCGACGTTCGCGCGGTTTTGTTCCGGTTCCGGTTTTTCTGAAAGACGATCAAACTCGGAAAGACGGGCCCTCGGTGCTCGCGGTTGGAGGTGAACTCAAAAACACCATCTGCCTGACGAAAGGAAGGCACGCATTTCTGAGTCAGCACGTGGGAGATTTGGAGAATGTCGAGAGCTATGGCTTTTTTCACGAGGCGATCGACCATCTCGAACGCATTTTGGAAATTCGTCCGCAAATTATCGCCTACGACCTTCACCCCGACTACTTTTCGACGCGATGGGCGCTCGAACAGAGTGGAGTGGAGTTGGTGGGCGTGCAACACCACCACGCGCACATTGCCAGTTGCATGGCGGAGAATCATCTTGACGGCCGGGTAATCGGGTTCGCGCTCGATGGGACTGGCTATGGCACGGACGGCAAAATCTGGGGCGGAGAAGTGCTTCTCGCCGGATATGAAGATTTTGAGCGCGCCGCGCATTTCGAGTATGTGCCACTGCCCGGCGGAGCGGCTGCGATCCGTGAGCCATGGCGGATGGCGGTCAGCTACCTGGCACAGCATTTTGGGCGCGAGTTTCTGAAACTCGACATTCCGTTTGTTCGCCAATTGGATCGGCGCAAAGTTGAGTTTCTGCTGCGCATGATGGAACAAGGCGTGAATTCTCCGCTCACTTCGAGTTGCGGACGCCTCTTCGATGCCGTGGCCGCATTAGCGGGGATCCGTCAGCAGGTCAATTACGAGGCTCAGGCTGCGATTGAACTGGAGATGGCGATGACGGTATCGGAACAGGATCGTGCCTATCCCATGAGGCTTCTGCCGGATGGGGAGCACTGGATCATCAGCACTCGGCCGCTGTTTGAGGCGCTGCTGGATGATCTGGGCCGAAGCCTGCCAATCGGTGCGATCAGCCGGCGTTTTCACGACGGGCTAGTGGAGTGTTTCGTCGACCTGGCCACGCTCCTGCGAGAGAAAACTGCGATGGACCGGGTGTGCCTGAGTGGCGGGACGTTTCACAATATCTATTTCTCGCAACGACTCGAGGCGCGGCTGTTTGAGGCTGGATTCCAAGTGTTCACGCAGAAGGAAGTGCCTTCGGGCGACGGCGGCTTGAGCTTGGGACAGGCGCTGGTTGCGGCGGCCAAGGGTCGTGTCAAACAGTGAGTATCCGTCTGCCCGTCCTTTGGCTGAAGAGTTGAGAAGAGCGTTCCTGCGGACGGGATAGACTTCATTTCCTATTGCAAGAAAAAGACTTAGCCAGGGAACTCCTGGGCGCGCGCCGGAGTCTAAGTATTTAAGCGGGAACATCTTTCCCCGAAAACTTCGCTAAGGTGGCTTCGGTACGAAATTAAGGTTCCCGCCTGGGGCTCGGGTGATTCTATAATTAGGAGCAACGCCGTTATGGCGGGTGCTACTACATTGGGCGATCTTGCCAGCGCTATCGGGGCCCGAGCCGAGGAATCCGCCGTCATTGCTGAACTGAAGGCGGGTTCGGAAGAGGCCTATGCCTGGCTGATTGGGGAGTTCCACCAGCCCATCTATGGACTCATCTACCGCATCGTGAATGACCCTTCCGACGCGGCTGACACTACGCAGGATGTGTTTCTTAAGGTCTTTCGCGGGATGAAGCATTTCCACGGCGAATCGAGCCTGAAGACGTGGATTTACCGCATCGCTTTGCACGAGGCGGCGAATCGGCGGCGCTGGTGGTTCCGGCATAAGGCGCAGGAGATCCAGATGGAGCCGGCCGAGCCTGGGCAATGCGAATCGGTTGAAGAGCGTCTGGTTGACCGGGGCGAGTCGCCGTTTGAAAAGTTCGCGCACACCGAGGTGCGCGCGGCCGTGGAGCAGGCTCTGCAACAGGTGCCGGAGCCGTATCGCACGGCTTTGATTCTGCGCGACCTGGAAGAAATGTCTTACGAAGAGATTGCGGAAGTTTTGGCGATTTCGCTGGGAACGGTGAAGTCGCGCATCACCCGAGGACGCGACGCGTTGCGCAGGAAATTGGCGGGATATGTTCGGGAAGTAGGTTCGGAGTTAGGGTTGCAGGTTCCCGGCGATCGATCCGCGGAAGATCGAACTGCTGACGCACGTCAGGAAGGCACGACCCGGAGTTCGCGGGGCAGGAGAGAGATTGAGGTGACACCATGACGTGCACTGAGATCAGGAAGTTGTTCTCGCCGTATCTGGACGGCCGGGTGAGCGGGTCGGAGATGCGGACACTCACGCACCATGTGGGACAATGCTCCGATTGCGCGCGGGAGTATGCCGCAACCGAGCGCACGCAGCAGTTGCTGGCGGGCTTGGCTCCAAAAAAGGCTCCGGCCGATCTGGCGTTGAAGCTGCGGTTGGCGATTTCACGCGAGGCCGCACAGGCGCGCCGTCCGCGGTTTGAAGGCATGCTGGTAAGGTTGGAAAATGCGTTGAACGCGTTCATGGTTCCGGCGACGGCGGGACTGGTGAGCGCGGTATTGTTTTTCGGACTGTTGCTGGGCTTCTTTGCCTTGCCGGCGGAACTGCGGGCTAGCAGCGGCGATGTTCCGCTCATGTTGTACACCGGTCCTCAACTCGAGAAGTCGGCGTTCGGCACATCGCTCGGCAATATGGGCGACGATGCTGTTGTGATTGAAGCTTATGTGGATGCCAACGGCCGCGTCGAGGATTACCGCATCCTGTCGCAGCCTGACGACGCCAAGGCGGTATTGCCACAGCTGAAGAATCTTCTGATTTTTACCACTTTCCGTCCGGCACTCTCGATGGGTCGGCCTACGACGGGAACCGCCGTGCTCTCGTTTTCCAAGATCAGCGTTAAGGGCTAGTCGTTGGTCGTTAGTTATCTGCAAGCAGACACGCGCGGTAGTTTCTACTCAGTGTTACTGAAAACCCAGAGCCGATAACTGAACTAATTTCACTGACTCTATTTCTTGCGGATTGTCCGTCTACTTTCGAGCACGGCGTTGCATTCCTGCACGAGCCAAGCCAAGAGTTGGTCCATGTGCTCAGTGCGCGTCCGGAAGTTCACTGGATTGATCCGAAACCAACTCTTCCCTTTCAGTTCGGTGGTTGAGAACCAGAATTTTCCGCTCTGTTCCACGCGCCTGGCAACCTCGGCGTGCAGTTCCTTGGATTCCACTTCGTCTAAGTTCGCGCCCTTATATCGAATGCAGATGGCCGACATCGGTGGATCGCTGGCCGCTTCGAACTCGGGATGCTTTGCCACCGTCGAAAAAAGATGCTTGGCCTGGCGAACATTGTTGTCAATCCACTCGCCGATCTGGCTGGCTCCGTAACGCTTGAAACTCATCCAAACCTTCAGGCCGCGAAAACGGCGCGATTGCTCGAAGCTGTGAAGGTAATACTGGTAGCGTTCATTGGCGCGATCGAGCTCATCGGTCAGATAAGACGGCTTCATGCCAAAGGAGGCGGTCAGGCGGCGATCGTCCTTGGCCAGGATCGCGCCGGCATCGAGCGGCGCGTAGAACCATAATCGTGCGACGATGACAACGCAATCTCACTCGGAAGGCAGTCAACGAGTGTAATTGCGATCTTGCGCCAACCATCGGAGAGGAACACACAGCGTGGAACTTCAACCCACTATTTGGTGTCTAACTGGGAATTAAGCCATGACCTCATGCGAAACGGGTAAGCGCAATGCGGAGCAATGACGAGTATCCGGCTAAGGTGCGTGGGATGAAGACTGGGCCACGCCTTGTGATTCTGATGGTGTTCGTTCTGTGCGCGGGCGGGTGCGTCCGACGCGACGGTCGTAACTCCGATTGCAGGTGGCCCGGGGAAACTTCCAATCTCCCTGTCAGCGCTCGCCATCTCAGCGCGGACGCAGAGTTCGCGGAAGATCTTGCGATTCGCTATGCGGATGTTCACTTTGGCCGCCGAACCCCCAACGCGAGCCCGACCTACCCGATCGAACGGGATCGATGCATGGAGAGATTGTTTGAAGAGCTCGGAAAGGAACATGGCGTTCCGGTCGAGCAAGTGTCCGCTTCGCTGGGTCGGAACCGTGCCTACATTGATATGGCTGAGGTTCTGCCTTTCGCTCTGCTATACGGCTTAGCCGCCATCGTGTGTGCCCGCATGATTTGGCGCCGTTACGCACCCGCCGACAACGGTTGGGCGCCGGGAATCACAATGGCGCTGTTTGTTTCCCTGGCGCTCGCAGCGGGAGGCACCCTGCTCGGAGAGATGTGGAACTGGATTGTGGAAACCCATCGGATCGGCAATAACCATATAAGTTACCGTGCCAATCGATTGTTTTTTGCCAAGCACCGGCTTGAGCTATTTGTTGCAGCTTTGATGATCTTCTGGTTGGCAGCGATCCATGCGGCACGCCGCGTTCGCTCAGAACATTTCAATGGACGTTAACAGGCGGCGATTACACTCAGAACCCAGGGTGATTTTCACTCATTGAGAATTGCGACCAATCTGGGTCGACGAGTGATATGGCGATGTTTGTATCAACGCGGAAAGTCAGCGAGAAAGCCGAAACACACCGCCATGTCACGATAGTGGTTACGGCGTCAGCTTGAAGACCACGCCGCAGCCCTTCGCGCCACCAGGACCGCCGTCGCCGCAATCTGTCTTCGATCCGCCGGAGCGCGTGGTTCCGAAGAGATCCCCTTTGTCATCGGCGATGATGGGGCCAAATTCCCGGCGTTAGCTGGAAAACGGAACCGCAGCCGATCCCGCTGCAGCCGCCTCCGCCTAAAGGATTCGTACCGTACAGAGTGCCATCCGACGCCTGCAACACGGGAGCCCATGAGAGGAAGCCGTGAGGGTTCCCGTAGCCTCCGCCGTCAAAGCTGTAAATGATGCTCTCTTCGTAACCGGAGCCCGACGGCGTGAGTGCATAGACGGTCCCACTTTTGTAGGTGCCGCCGAACCAACTGGTACCGTAGATAACGCCCGTCTTCTCATCGATCGTGGGAGGCGCAAAGGGATAGTTCGCATCCGAGTAGTCTGCGAAGGTGTAGATGACACTTCCGTTGTAACCGGAGCCCGACGGAGTCAGTTCGTAGACCGTGCCACAGCCGCCATCGCAGGTCCCGGTACCGCCGTACGAAGTCGTGACGAAGAGCGAGCCTTTCTTGTCAATCGCGATTCCGACGGGGAGTGAGCTGTTGGGAAAGCTGTAGATAATGCTCTCGGTGTAGCCGGACTCGCCCGGCGTCAGTTGGAAAGCGCAGCCCCCATTCTCGCTGCATCCGAATTGCGAGATGCCGTAGAGAGCTCCCTTCTTGTCCAGCACCAATGCGCCAAATGGCTCCCAGGCGTCGGCAGTCCCACCCAGGAAGGTGTAGAGCACACTAAAAGCCCAGCCCGACTTCTGCGGCGTAAGTTTGAACACCACCCCACAGCCAAAAGGACAGTCGTCGTCGTAGATGCCCCCTTCGAAGGTGGTGCCGTACAAAGCACCTTTCTTGTCAGCGACCAGTCCGTTTGGAGCATTACCATCGCTGCCGCTGAAACCGTGGATCTCTCTCTCTTGATAGCCTGATTTCCCCGGCGTCAATTCGAAAACGTTTCCGTCGCCCCCGGTACCGCCGAATATGGTGGTGCCGTACAGGGTTCCATTTTTGCCGGCAATCACGCCGGAGTCGGGAGCAGCCCCATCAGGGCCTCCGAAACTGTAGAGAACCTGTTCGGTTTGGGCCGCAGCTGCGGTCGTTAATATTAATAGTAGAGCCGCGATGACCATAGCCAACGGTGCGGCGAAACTGGCCGAGTGACCTTTGCGTTTCATGGAGGAAACCTCCTCGGGAGAGGAATAGCAGAATGGCCGTCAGTCAGGGCCCAAGCCTGGGGGACGTGAACCTCAGACCACGCCACAATACCCCGCTTTAGCCTCCTTAGGCAAGGCCGGAGTTCCTCTAGTCGTGCGGATTCGTCTACTGCTTCATGTCGCGGATGAGGACGACGTCGGAGTCGGGGTGGCCGCGAATCAGACCGAGCTGTTTGCCATCGAAAGACCAATGAAAATCGATGATGTGTTCGGCGGAGAAGTCGGTAATCTGCTTTCCCTTGGAGCCATCCAGCGGCTGGGACCAGAGGTTGTCTACGCCAGCCGTGCGCACGGGATAGACAATCGCTCGTCCGTCCGGTGAAAAGCGAATGTGGCCGCCGCGCGGATGCTCGAAATCCATGGTCTTCAGCACCTGACCGGAATCGACAGCCACCAGAGTGAGTTTTTCGATGTGCTCGGCAAGATGGCCGAAGGTGGCGACAGCGGCAGTTTTTCCGTCCGCGGAAACATCGAAGTCGGCTAAGAGCTCATTGGAAATCCTGGAGGCCGGCCCCCCATCCACAGGGACTTTCATCAGGTGATTGCCATTGGTACCGTCCTGGTAAAGCACCCATCCATTCGAGGAACAAACGGGATATTGATCCAGGTTGCCATTGGTGAGTTGCTTGAGATTGCCACCGGCGGCGTCCATCCGCCAGATATTCAGAGCGCGGCTCCCTTTGCTGAAGATACTGAAAACGAAGAAGCGCCCGTCCGGACAGGCAGAAAGCGTATCGGCAAATGTGTTCTCGGCCAGGGCTAACGACGCGCTGTTGCCGGTCGCGGGATCGAGAAGGGACAGTCCCGAGGGACCGACTCGGATCAGGCGCTCGTCCCGCGTCCAACCGAACCGATAAACCGGAGCGCCCGACGTCAGTTGATGAAGCTGAGTGGCGGGAGCACCCGCAGGCATGGTGAAGAGATTCCAGTGGCCTTCACTCATGACCGAGGCCACGTTACGTCCATCGCCCGCGAGACTGGGATCGGAGTAGCTGTTGGTGTCACGAGTGACCGGGAGGAGTTTCCCCTCCGGGTACGAAACAAAAATAATTTGACCGCCGGTAAACGAGCTCAATGCGACTAGTCCTGAGCCATTGGGCATCCAGACTGGGTGCTGCACAATGCGATCGTTAGTGGTGAAGAAGAGCCGCTGCTTCCCGCTGGCCACGTCGATCGCAACCAGCCCGCTGAGAGCAGTGCCAGGCTGAATCGCCACGCAGACTATGGTTTTGCCATCCGGAGACCAGGCCGGGTCATACAAACCAGGTGTGAGGGATCCGCTGGATAGAATCGTTTCCTCACCTCCGTCCACCGGCTTAACCAGCAGGCGATACTTGCCCGGCTCGGGATTGTTGTCTCGGAAAAAGGCGAAGCGGCGTCCGTCGGGCGAAAAAGTGATATTCGAGTCGATGTCAGTGACAAGTTTCTCCGGAGTGCCACCCAGCAGCGGAGCTCGGTAGAGATATTCCAGTTCCTCGCTGCCCGGTTCGGTACGAATGAAATAGAGATAGTTGCCATCCGGGGAGAAACTTAAATGCTTGTAATAGACCTCGGCCGGCGCCACAACCTGGGTATTGCTGTTGGTGGGAAGATTGCGCAGCCAGAGGCTCTGTTTACCGGCTTCATCCATCCCGTTGAGGACATATTTGCCATCGGGCGAAATGGCAACCTGGCTTGCCTTGCCGGTGTCGGTGACCTTGGTGATAGAAATGTTCTGGAACGGCACGGGGCGGTTGCGATTCACGAAAGCATAAATGCCATAGCCCGCCGCGGCCAGAACCGCAATGGCAATCACCACCGCGGCGCCGGCCCCGATTTTGTGCTGACGGGCGACAGCCACCGCGGCAGAACCGGAGGCGGCGAGCGGAAGGCCGGATGAACTTGCCCGATGGGCGACCTCTCCCACACCAGATCCAACTCCACTTCTCACTCCACTTCTTACTCCAGTATCAGCAGTCGTCACCGCGCGTCCGGATTCGCTGTCGCGCTTCATGCGCTTGAGGTCGCCGCGCAGGTCGGCAGCCGACTGGTAGCGCAGGTCGCGATCCTTTTCCAGCAGCTTTTCAATACACTCTTGCAACTTGGGCGGCAGTGTTGGGTTGAGCTGTGTGGCCGGAGTTGGATTCCGCTCCAGAATGGAGTTGAAGACCACCGCCGATGTGTTCCCGGCGAACGGCAGCGAACCCGTAGCCATCTGGTAAATCACTGTGCCCAGTGAGAACAAGTCGGTGCGGGAGTCCAGTGTCTCTCCGCGAGCCTGCTCCGGCGACATGTAAGCAATCGTGCCCACCGTCGAACCCGGACTCGTAAGGTGAGCCGGCACGTCCTGTGTCGCCCCTATGGTTTCCATGTCAAACGTGCTGGTGAGCTTGGCCAGGCCGAAGTCAAGAATCTTCACCGCGCCTCGTTGGGTAACGAAGATGTTGGCGGGTTTGATGTCGCGGTGGACGATTCCTTTTGCGTGCGCGGCGTCAAGCGCGTCGGCGAGTTGAATGCCGATGTCAAGCAAACGGTTCAGCGGCAGCGGACCGCCGACCAGCTTGGCATCCAGACTCTCGCCTTCGAGCAGCTCCATCGAGATGAAGGATTGGCCCGCGTCGTTTTCCACGGCGTAGATGGTGCAAATGTTGGGATGATTAAGAGCTGACGCGGCCCGAGCTTCCAGCAGAAAACGCTCCAGCGCGGCGGGGTCGCGGGAAAGATCCGGGGGGAGAAACTTGCGGGCCACGCGACGCGCCAGCGTGAGGTCCTGGGCTTCGTAAACCACGCCCATTCCACCGCTGCCGAGTTGGCCGGTGATACGGTAGTGCGAGATGGTTTGGCCGATCACTGTAAGGAGTGTCCCAAGTCGACGGTTTCATCTTACGGACCGCGCATTCCCGAGTCAACGAAAGGCGCACGACCTGTATCTCCGACGCCGGTCGTAGCCCGTTTGACCGCGTATTCACCAGTTCGTACACTACTTCTAGCTCATCCGTCTATGCTTGAAATGCGAGGAAATTCCCCGGGCAAAGTCGTGCGACTGGCCTTCGTTCTGAGCCTTGCGGTCGCGTTGGACACCGGGCCGGGATGGGCGCAGAACCGCACCCCCGTATCTCTCCAAATCAGCGAGACGCTGTTCACGGTGCTGACCGCCATCAACACTTGTGGCTACGACCAGGAGCTTAATGTTTCCGATCCGCTGCGGGCGCAGATTCGAGCGGAAGTTGGCAAAGCGGCCGAAAATACCGGAGGCGCCCAGGACGTAATCGGTCCCATGTGCCTCTTCTATCGGCAGCACCAGACGGCGGAACCGGCGCGCGACCTGTCGCAGTACGTGTCGCTGGCGCTCTACCTCGAGGAACCTCCGGATTTCACGCTGAAAGTGAAGGCATCCGATCTACCGCCTGACGCCGAGGTGGTGGCCGACATCGTGCCGCTGCTGCAGGCTTTCTATCAGAAGATCGGATTGCGCGCTATCTGGGAACGCCATCGCGCACGCTACACGGAGTTGACGGAAATCTATCACGCTCCGCTGGCCAAGATGACGTTCGATACCGAGATCTATCTGAAGATGCCGTCGGCCGGATACCTGGGGCGCGAATTCACCGTCTATCTGGATGCGATGGGCGCGCCGGGACAGACGAACGCGCGCAACTATGCGTCCGATTACTATGTTGTGATTTCGCCGACCGCAGGCACGGCGATCAAGATGCAGCAGATCCGGCATACCTATCTGCATTATCTTCTGGATCCGCTCGCGCTCAAGAATGCGGACTCGTTCAAGCGGCTGGAACCGTTGCTGGTGCGCTTGCAGGACGCACCCATGGATGAGGCTTTCAAGAGCAATATTTCGCTGCTGGTTACGGAATGCATGGTGCGGGCAATTGAAGCGCGACTGAGCAACGCTCCGGAGGCCGAGCGTGCGCAGGGCATAAACCAGGCCGACAAGGAAGGGTACGTCCTGACCCGCTATTTCTACGATGCGCTGGGCAGGTTCGAGAAAGATCCAGAGGGTCTGCGGAATGCTTATCCGGGCCTGATTGCCGGGATTGACGTGGGCAAAGAAACCAAACGCATTTCGCAAATCGAATTTGCCAGCCAGGCGTCCCCCGAACTGCTGCACCTGAGTGGAGGCCGGAAGCAGCGTCTGCTGCTCGATGCCGAGCGGCGGCTGGCGGCGGGCGATAAAGAAACCGCACAAAAGTTGGCCCAAAAAGCTCTCGACGAGCAGGAGGAGGATCCGGGTCGCGCGCTTTTCATCCTAGCCCAGGTAGCCACCGCCAACCGCGACATGGAAGGCGCGCGCAAGTACTTTGAACAGGCCTTGCAGACCGCGCATGAGCCCAAGGTGATCGCCTGGTCCCATATTTATCTGGGCCGCATTTTTGATTTAAAAGAGGATCGGATCGCCGCCGTGGATCAGTATCGGGCGGCGCTCGACGCAGCCGGCGGCACTCTGCCGGAAGCGAAGCTGGCGGCGCAGCGGGGCCTCGATCGGCCCTATGAGCCTCCCGTGGCAAAGCAGCCAGAGTGACCGCAGCATAGCAGGGAGTTGTGCTGGCAGGATTTTTTACTTGCGCAGCACCGCGCCTGCGATACTGTTAGCATCTTGGAAGCTTCGCAGTCTGACGACCGAAATCTTACGTTGGGAGAGATAGCATGAAGCGAGCGGCAGTTGTTCTTGCCATAAGTCTTGCAGTTTTTGCGGGTGCCCTGAGCAGCGGACAAACCGCGCAGCAGAATCCGGGCGCCGGTCAAGCCCCGGCGCCGGCGGCCAAGCGTCCCCCGCAGGCCAAGACGCAACCCGAGTACGACGCGTGGAAGGCGGCTTCGGGCAATAACGATCCGGCCGCGATGGAGAAAGCAGCCGAGGACTTCGAGGCCAAGTTCCCCGCCAGCGAACTTCGCATCCTCCTCTATAGAAACGCGATGCGACTCTACCAGAACTCCGACAACGCCGCCAAGAGCGAAGCCATGGGACGCAAGGTTCTCAGCTTTGACGGGGACGATCCCGAGGGCCTGGTCGTGGTTGCCTTTGCCATCATCAAACGAACGCACGACACCGACCTCGACCGAGATCAGCGTTTCGCCGAGGCGACCTCGTTGTCACAGAAGGCCCTGCAGACCATCGACACTGACATCAGCGTCCCCGGCGCTCCGCAAGATAAAATTGACGCCTACAAGGCGCTATTACGCTCGCAGGCCTACTCGATCATCGGCACCATTGCCTACGATAAAGAAAACTACGCGGTGGCTCAGGATAATCTGCAGAAATCCATCGACGCCGACCCCAGCGACCCGCAACCGGCGGACATCCTCCGCCTCGCACTGGCTCTCGATAAGCAGCAGAAATATCCCGAGGCCCTTAAATGGGCCAACCGTGCGGTCGAGATGACGCAGGAGAACACCGCGATTGGAACTCCCGCGCGCAGTGAGCGCGACCGTTTGCAGGCGCTCACCGGAAGCGCGGCCCCGGCGCCACCGCAGACTGCTCCGAAGAACTAGAAGAACTAATTGAATCATTGAAGCGTTGAGACATTGAAGTATTGAGGCATTGCTTATGGATTCAATGCCTTAATGATTCAATGTCTCAATTGCCCTTTTGCGATGAAGTCACGCGAAATCATGGAACTGGAAGAGAGCCTGGGTCACCACTTCCAGCGCCGCGCCTTACTCGAGCAGGCGCTTACCCACAGCTCGCAGGCGCGCGAGGTGGAAGCGGCGGCCGCGAGCAGCGGTGCGTCTGGCGGGGACAACGAAATCCTCGAGTTCCTGGGAGATGCCGTCCTCGGCCTGGTCACCAGCGAAGCCCTGTTCCATCGCTTCCCTAAATTCCAGGAAGGCCACCTTTCCAAGCTGCGCGCGCATCTGGTAGGGCAGCGGCATCTGCTGCGGGTGGCCGAGCAACTCCAGATTGGTCATTACATGCGTCTGGGCCGCGGCGAGGAAAAAAGCGGCGGGCGCAACAAGGCCAGTTTGCTGGTCGACGCACTGGAGGCCATCCTGGCGGCGCTTTATCTCGACGGCGGATGGACAGTTGCCCGTGACTTTATTGTGCGCGTGATCGTGGAGCCGGAACTGGCCCACATGAAACTGGAAACCAGCGCGATTCCGGTGATGGATTTCAAGTCCGCCTTGCAGGAGGCGTTGCAGGCGCGAGGCGGACCGCAGCCGGTTTATGAATTGGTGAAGGAAGAAGGACCGGAACATAAGAAGACCTTCACCGTCGAGGTGAGATTGCCGCAACCGGAGACGGGGCATTTCGTGGGCCGCGCGCAGGGCGCAACCAAGAAACGAGCCGAACAGGAAGCCGCGCGGCAAGCTTTGGAACACCTGGCAACGCTGCCCGAAGAACGAAGTGGCGGCAAAGACCGCGGGGGTTCGTAGCGTGGCACCACGGAAGTGCGCTGCATACAATCGCAGTGTCATCCGGAGCGAAGCGAAGGACCTATGTATTGGGTCGCCGAGAGCATAGAACCTCCGCTTAGATGACAGCCAGATTTATGCTGCGAATTTAAATTATGTCGTGGAGTGATAAGATTGCCGCCGGGGATTGGCCCGCGACCATTCAGTCGATCGCGGGAACGATCGTCATCGCTGTTTTTGTGGTGACCTTCCTGGTGCAGGCCTTCACCATTCCTTCCGAATCCATGGAGCACACGCTGTTGGTAGGCGACTACCTGCTGGTGGATAAGTTTTGCTACGGCGGCAGCACCGGATGGAACCGCCTTCTGCCTTATCGCAACGTGCACCGCGGCGATGTTATCGTCTTTCATTATCCCGTGAATCCCGCGCAGGACTTTGTCAAGCGAGTCGTGGCCCTGCCGGGAGACCGCTTGCGTCTGATCGACAAGCGCGTTTACATTGACGGCGCGCTCGTGGCCGAACCTTATGTGCACTACATCTCGCCTCTCCGCAGCCCTTATCGCGACGACTTCCCGCGCACCGAATCTCCCGATTACGGAGTGGATGCCCGATGGTGGAAGCAAATGCCGAAGCTGGTGGAGGATCATCAGTTGATCATCCCCGAGGGCCACTATTTTGTTCTGGGGGACAATCGCGATGACAGCCAGGACAGCCGCTATTGGGGATTCGTGCCCCGCGAAAATATCATCGGGCGTCCGCTCTTGATTTACTGGTCGGCCGGCAATTTGAACAACGATCTTCCCGGATCGCCCACCGTGGGTGATAGGCTTTATCATCTGGCGTACGCGGTGACGCATTTATTCCAGATTACACGCTGGGACCGCACGTTCCGGCTGGTGCGGTGAAAAGGTCGATAGTCGTTAGTCGTTAGCAAACGAAGCTCTCGAACGACTAGCGATCAACTAACGGCCATCGACCAACGACCAAATTTACTGCAACGGATGGACAACGTGGCCAAGAAAGAAAAAGAAGAAGTGAAAAACGATAGCCAACAGCCGCAGGATGAGAAGCCGCGCGAGACAACTGTCGAGTTTCTCGCCTCGCTCGCGGGAGTGCTGGTCACGGGACTGTTCATCATCACCTTTGTGCTGCAGGCATTCGAAATTCCGTCCAGTTCCATGGAGGACACGCTGCTAATCGGCGACCACGTCTTCGTGAACCGCGAGCAATTCGCGCCGCCCACGCGCTGGATCGGTCCCCTGATGCCGTATCGCGAGATCCGCCGCAACGACATCGTTGTGTTCCTGTCACCTGAAGAACAGGGTTTGTTCGTGGTCAAACGGATCATTGGCGTTCCGGGCGACCACATTCACTTGCGCGATGGTGTGGTCTATCGCAATGGCGAGAAACTCGTCGAACCCTATGTCCAGCACAAGCAGGGAGACTACAACCCCTACCGCGACAACTTCCCCGCCGTGCCTCCGTCGGAGATGTACGGAGTGCGAAATGAAAAATGGATTGAGGAACTGCCTTCGCACCTTGAAGGCGGCGACATCGTCGTGCCTCCCGACAGCTACTTTGCCATGGGCGACAACCGCGACGTCAGTTATGACAGCCGCTACTGGGGCTTTATTCCGAGAAAAAACGTGATTGGACGCCCCATGTTCATCTACTGGTCATTTATCACGCCGCCCGACCAGTACCAGATGCGCAGTGCTGGCGACCGACTGGGTTTCATCGCGCACATCATCATTCATTTCTTCGATGAAACACGCTGGTCGCGCACCCTCAAGCTGGTGCGCTGAGCACAGATTTTCTGCAATCGATGCCGAACATCGCAAAAAACGTGCCTCAAGAAAAAGAAGCCGTGGTTGACCAGAAGCCGGGCGAGACGCCGGTGGAGTTCCTCGCTTCTTCCGCCGAATTGCTGGTCATCGTCCTCTTCGTCCTCACCTTCGTGGTACAGCATTTTTCCATCCCTTCCGGTTCCATGGAAGACACGCTGCTGATCGGGGACCACCTCCTGGTGAATCGGGAACAATTCGCACCGCCGACGCGCTGGCTCGGGCCCTTGCTGCCTTATCGCGACATCCGGCGCAACGATATCGTTGTCTTCATGTCGCCCGAGCAACCGGGTCTGATCTTAGTGAAACGCATTATCGGCGTTCCCGGCGACCGCATCCACTTGCGCGATGACGTCGTCTACCGCAACGGCGAGAGACTGGAGGAGCCGTTCGTCCGCCACAAACGCGAACGTAATCCCTACAGCGACAACTTCCCCGCCGTGCCGCCCTCCATGATGTACGGAGTGCGCAACGAAAAATGGGCGCAGGAATTGCCTTCGCATATCGAGGGCGACGACATCGTCGTGCCTCCAAACAGCTACTTTGCCATGGGCGACAATCGCGATGTGAGCTACGACAGCCGTTTCTGGGGCTTTATTCCGCGGGCGAACCTGATCGGCCGTCCCCTGTTCATCTACTGGTCGTTTGTCACCTCCGAGGACGAATACGAAAGGCGCGACGCGGCTGACCGCCTGGGATCGATCGTCCACGTCATCCTTCACTTCTTTGACCAAACGCGCTGGTCGCGAACCTTTAGGATCGTGAAGTGAAGTTTCCTGGGTCCAACTTTCTGCGCTCTACGCGCGGGATGGCTGCGCTCGCGGCTCTTGTGCTCGTGCTGTTCCTTTTTCGCCCCGGCGTGTACCAATTGCGCCAGCGCATCGCGCGTTCCATCGGAAGCGCGCTGGGGCGCAGAGTGGAACTCGACAGCGTGCATTTGCGTCTGCTGCCGCGCCCCGGCTTCGATCTCGAAGGACTCGTCATCTTTGACGATCCTTCCTTTAGCGCGGAGCCGATGATCCGCGCCCAGGAAGTTTCCGCGGCGATCCGGTTACGTTCCCTGTTCCGCGGGCGACTTGAGATCGCTACCCTCAGCGCCAATGAGCCCAGCATCAACCTGGTGCGTAACGACCAGGGCCACTGGAACCTGGCAAGCCTGATCGAGCGCAACGCCCAGATTCCGGCGGCTCCAACCGCGAAACCAGCCTCTGAACGGCGCCCCGCATTTCCCTACCTCGAAGCGGATCATGCTCGCATCAATTTCAAGATTGGACTAACCAAAAAATCCTACGCGCTGATGGATGCCGACGTCGCCCTCTGGCAGGATTCAGAAAATTCCTGGGGCGCGCGTATCCGTGCCGCTCCTGTGCGCACTGATTTCAATCTCACGGATACCGGGCAACTGCAAATCAATGCCTCGTGGCAACGCGCCCAGAGTTTGCGCGCGACTCCCATGCAGATCACGGCGCAGTGGCGAAACGGCCAACTCGGACAGATCACCCAGTTGCTGAGCGGAAAAGACCGCGGATGGCGCGGCGGAGTCAACTTGACGGCAACCTTATCGGGCACTCCAGAAGCGCTCCGAATCCAGAGCCAGACCGCGATCGAAAATTTCCATCGCTACGATATTGCCGACAGCGAAAACGTGCGCCTGGCCACCGGTTGCTCGGGACAATACGATACGGTCACCAGCACGCTTGACGATTTGCGCTGCGAATCGCCCATCGGCAGTGGGATTCTCCGCCTGCGCGGGACGTTCTCCGTGGCAGCGCCCTTGCCCAATTACGATCTGGCGCTTTCGCTTGAGAAGGTACCGCTGGCCTCCGCCGTTCGACTGCTGCGCCAGGCCAAGAAGCAACTTCCAAACGACCTCACCGCAACAGGATTGCTGAATGCAGAGTTTCGCGCTACGCGGAATGTTCCCTACGGTGCCGCGGACGCGCGCCGCGATTCCTCGGCACAATGGTCTGGGAGCGGCTCGGCAACCAATGTGCGCCTGTCATCTTCTGCAGCAAACGAAAAAGACGAGGTGGCGCTCGCCACACTTCCCCTGGAACTGGTTGCCGCCCGTCCGCCGGTCGCCAATTCTTTCTCTCCGAAAAAAAAGGAAACCGACGAAGAGCCGGCTGCTCCTCACCTGCGATTTGGGCCGGCCGCACTTTCGATGAACGGCTCCGCGCCCGTGAACGCCGGCGGATGGCTGTCCGCTGCCGGTTATCGTTTTTCTCTGGCCGGCGATATGGAACTGAAAGACTTGTTCCGCCTGGAGAACGTGCTGGCTCTGCCGGTAACGCGTCCGGCGGCGGAAGGTTCGGCGAAATTGGATGTGAGCATTTCTGGACCTTGGCAGGGCTTCGCGCCCCCTGTCGCGCTGGGCACGGCGCAACTGCGCAACGTGCGCGCCGAGATGCGCGGGCTGAACACACCGATTGAAATCGCCTCGGCGACTATGTCTCTTACTGCCGACGCCGTGTTGATACAGAAGATCTCCGCCCGCACCGGGACCACGCATTGGAGCGGCGGAGTTACCGCACTCCGGCATTGCGCAGCGCCGAATACCACGACCGGTGCCGTTCCGCCCTGCATTTTTCAATTCGACCTCACGGCTGATCAACTTTCGACTGGCGATCTCGACGAATGGTTTACGCCGCATCCGGCCAAGCGTCCGTGGTACCGCATCCTCAGTTCCGATGACAGCTTGAGACCATCACCGTTGCTCGCGATTCAGGCGCGTGGAAGCCTGCACGTTGGCCAGTTCGAATTGAAGAAGCTACTCGTCACTCAGATGGCAACGCAAGTGGAACTTGATCGAGGCAGGATCACGCTGAGCGCTCTGCACGCGCAACTGCTGCAGGGCTCGCATCAGGGCAATTGGACTATTGATTTACCGAGCCATGCTCTGCCTGGCGGTAATCTTCCGAATCCGAACGCGGCGACTCAAGCTCCCTCCGGCGCTGACGATTCCCTGGTGGCCGTGCGCTTTCATGGCGTCGGAACGCTGCACGATATTGCGCTGGCGCAATTGGGCGCTCTGATGACGGATACCTGGATTGCTGGAACCGCCGACGGACATATCGAACTGGATGGCTCCGGAGACAATTTTCGTGGACTATTAGCGCGCTCCGATGGCGAGTTACAGTTCGTAATGCGGAACGGCACTCTGCCGCATATTGAAATTCCGGGCTCGCCCGCACCGCTGCCGGTTCATCGCTTCGCGGGAGAACTGCGTCTGAAGCATGGTGCTTGGGAACTTTCTGCCGGCAAGCTGGAATCGCGCGATGGTTTTTATCAGGTAAGTGGTACCGTTTCACCGACCGGTAGCCTCGCGTTCGAGTTGACGCGCGGAGATGAGCAATCGTGGAAGCTCACCGGCACGCTCGCCAAGCCGCGAGTCGAACCGACTGTCGGAACCGAAGCGAAGCGCACCGAATAAAGCGTAGTGGGTCGGTCCGGTCAGTCAGTGAATCTGATTCTGAATCACCTTGGCGATTCGCTCGAAAGCCCAGTCGATCTCCTCACGCTTAATGACGAGCGGAGGCGCGATTCTGATTACTTTATCGTGCGTCTCCTTGCACAGGATTCCTTCTTCTTTCAGCGCTTCGCAGTAGGGGCGCGCGGGACTGTGGAGTTCGATGGCGATCCACAGGCCTTTGCCTCGCACCTCTTTTAGATCGGGGCTGTGGAGAGTTTTTAGCAGGGTCAGGAAATAGGCGCCTAGTTCGGCGGAACGCTCTACCATTTTTTCTTCGATCAGCACGCGCAGGGCGGTGCGGGCGATGGCGCAGCCCATGGGGTTGCCGCCGAAGGTGCTGCCGTGGTCGCCGGGCTTGTAGATACCCAGAATCTCTCGCGACGCCAGGATCGCCGAGACCGGGTAGAAGCCTCCGGCTAGCGCTTTGCCTATGATCAACACATCGGGCTTGATGTTCTCGTGCATGTAGGCGAAGAGTTTGCCGGTTCGTCCCAGGCCGGATTGAATTTCGTCGGTCATCAGGAGGACGCGATTCTGGCGGCAGATTTCGGCGGCTTCTTTTAGAAATCCTTCGGGCGGAATTACGACTCCGGCCTCGCCTTGAATGGGCTCGACCAGGAAGGCGCAGGTGTTGGGGGTGATGGCTTCGCGGAGGGCTCGCGCATTGCCGAAGGGGATCACTTTGAAGCCGGGAGTGAAGGGGCCGAAGCCGTCGCGATATTGTTCGTCGCTGGAGAAGCTGACCAGGGTTACGGTGCGGCCGTGGAAATTGTTGGCGCAGACTATGATCTCGGCTTTGTTTTCGGGGATGCCTTTGATCTTGTAACCCCACTTGCGCGCCGTTTTGATTGCCGTTTCTACGGCTTCGGCTCCGGAGTTCATGGGGAGCGCCTGGTCGAAACCGATCAGGTCGTGGAGTTCTTTGTAGAGCAGCGGGAGTTGCTCGTTGCGGAAGGCGCGCGAGGTTAGGGTGACTTTTCTTGCTTGCTCGATTAGAGTTTGCAGAATCTTGGGATGGCAGTGCCCTTGATTTACCGCGGAGTAGGCGGCCAGGCAATCGAGGTAACGCTTGCCTTCGACGTCGTAGACCCACACGCCTTCGGCGCGCTCGATTACTACGTCTAGCGGATGATAGTTGTGGGCTCCGTATTGGTTTTCTAGCTCTACGAAGTAATCTGTGAGCATAGTTTTTTCTATTAGTTCGGTAGTCATAAGGTCCTTTCACAAACTCGCCGGTGGAGCCGGGCGTCCTCGCCCTGCTGGACGGGCGAGAAGCACGTCCCTCCACAAATTGCTCTTACCAACAAGCACTCCTCGCCGCCGACTCCTTATCCAGCAGCATGGTCAGCAGCGCCATCCGCACGTAGAGGCCGTTCATGGCCTGGCGGAAATACATCGCTCTGGGATCGGCATCGACTGACTTATCCAGCTCAACCGTGCGCGGCAGCGGATGAAGGATTAACGCGTCCGGCTTCATGCGCTCGACTACTTTGGAATCGATGGCGTAACGCTTGAGGCCGTCGCTTTCTCGGCCATCAGTATCTCG
>JBEKED010000057.1:0-14365 GCA_050014035.1 Terriglobales bacterium | reverse complement strand
AGACGCGGGGACGGGGAAGTGTGCCTGTCGACTGTTTCCTGTTACTTCAGGTGCGTCTGAGTTGAACGTGCGTCCCATTTCCGCGCTACAAGGTGCGCGGGTTTTAACTTCCATTAGAGGATAGTCCCTCCTTAGCTTTGAGGAGTGCGGATTTCAGGAGTGCGAGTGACGGAACAATACACAGTCTTAACTGAACCCAGAACAGGGGAGCCGCCGAGCAGCGGGAACGCGAAGCGCGAGAATGCGAACGCTCCGAAGAGCCGTTGGTGGGTGTGGGTGATCGTGGCGGCGGTGATCCTGGGCGGGGTGGCGATCTGGGAACGGCGTGGGACGGACACGCAGGCGAAGGCGGGAGGTGATCCGGCTTCGCGTCCGGTGTTGATTTCTACCGCGACGGCGCACCAAGGGGACATCGGAGTTTACCTGAACGCATTGGGCGCGGTGACTCCGGTTTACACGGTGACGGTGACCAGCCGGGTGCAGGGCGAAATAACGAAGGTCTACTACCGCGAAGGGCAGATGGTGAAGAAGGGCGATCCGCTGATCGAAATCGATCCGCGGCCCTACGAGGCGGCGCTGACGCAGGTGCAGGGACAGTTGGCGCACGATCAGGCGGTGTTGAAAGAGGCGCGGATCGATTTGGACCGCTACAAGCAAGCGTTGGATCGCAATGCCATCGCCAAGCAGCAGTATGACGATCAGGAGCAGGTTGTGCTGCAGGACGAAGGCACGGTGAAAAACGACGAGGGGCAACTGGCGAACGCGCAGGTAAATCTGGTGTACACGCATATCACCTCACCGATCGCGGGGCGGGTGGGACTGCGGCTGGTCGATCCCGGAAATATCGTGCAGGCGAATAGCACGACTGCGCTGGTGGTGATCACGCAGTTGCAACCGATCACAGTGATCTTCAGCATTGCGGAAGATTCGCTCTCCGCGATTCAACAGCAATTGCGCAAGGGAAAGACGCTGACGGTGGAGGCTTATGACCGCGCCGAAAGCACGAAACTCGCATCGGGCACGCTGCTGACGCTGGATAACGTGATCGATCCGACTACGGGGACCTTGAAACTCAAGGCCGTATTTGACAACAAAGACAACACGCTTTTTCCGAGTCAGTTCGTGAACATCAAACTGCTGGTCGATACGCAACGTAATGTGACCTTGATTCCTACCCCGGCGATCCAGCGCAACGCGCAAGGCGCCTATGTTTACGTGATCAAGAGCGACCAGACTGCCTCCATACGGACGATTACCGCCGGCACTACGGACGGATTGGTGACGGCGGTGACGGGGGTGCAACCGCAGGAAGTGGTGGCGGTGAATGGATTCGACAAGCTTACTGATAATGGAAAAGTTACGATCCGTCAGCCGGCCAGCGGCAAGGCCGGTGCGACGGGACAGGCCCAGGGGCAAGGGCCGAGCCAGAGCACGAGTCCGGCGGCTGGGGCGGGAACGGGGAGCGGAAGCGCGAATGGGGGCAAAAGCGGAGGCTCTTCGCAGTGAGTCCGTCTCGTCCGTTTATTTTACGACCGGTGGCGACGTCGCTGTTAATGGCGGCGATTATGTTGGCGGGAGGCGTCGCTTATCTGCAGTTGCCCGTGTCGGCGTTGCCGGAGGTCGACTACCCGACGATTCAGGTGGTTACTTTTTATCCGGGCGCCAGTCCGGATGTGATGGCTTCGGCTGTAACTGCGCCGCTGGAGCGGCAGTTCGGGCAAGTTCCGGGGCTCAATCAGATGACTTCCACGAGTTCCGATGGGAGCTCGATTATTGTTCTGCAGTTTTCGCTCGACCTGAACATTGACGTCGCGGAACAGGAAGTACAGGCTGCCATCAACGCGGCGCAAACTTATCTGCCTTCCGATCTGCCGGTGCCGCCGATCTACAGCAAGACGAATCCGGCGGACACTCCGATTCTTACCCTGGCACTTTCTTCGAAGACGATTCCGTTGTCACAGGTAGAAGACCTGGCGGATACGCGGTTCGCGCAAAAAATATCTCAGCTTCCGGGCGTGGGACTGGTGAGCATCAGCGGCGGGCAGAAGCCGGCGATTCGAGTGCGGGTGAATCCTACGGCGCTTTCCTCCTACGGGATCAACCTGGAGGATGTGCGCAGCGCCTTGCAGCAGACCAGCCTCGACCAGGCGATTGGGAATTTCGACGGGCCGCAGCAGGATTACCAGATTCAATCGAACGACCAGTTGCTTACGGCCGCGGATTTCGAACAGGTGGTGATTGCGTATCACAACGGGTCGCCAGTAAAGCTTTCGGATGTAGCCACGGTTACGAACGACGTGGAAAACAACCGGCAGGCGGCGTGGATGAACGAGACTCCGGCGGTCATCGTCAACATTCAACGGCAGCCGGGGGCGAATATTATTCAGGTGGTCGACCGCATCAAGAAGCTGCTTCCGCTGCTCAAGAGCAATCTTCCCGCGGCGGTTCAAGTGGACGAACTGACGGATCGGACCACTACCATCCGGGCCTCGGTGAAAGACGTCGAGTTCGAGTTGATGCTGACCGTGGCGCTGGTGGTGATGGTTATTTTTCTTTTCTTGCGGAACGTTTCTGCGACCATTATTCCAAGCGTTGCGGTTCCGCTCTCGATTGTGGGTACGTTCGGCGTGATGTATCTGGCCGGCTTCAGTTTGAACAACCTTACGCTGATGGCGCTCACCATTTCGACGGGCTTTGTGGTGGATGATGCCATCGTGATGATCGAGAACATCATTCGCTTTATCGAAGAGGGCGACCGGCCGCTGGAAGCGGCGCTCAAAGGGTCGGAGCAGATCGGGTTCACGATCGTATCGCTGACCATTTCGTTGATTGCAGTGCTGATTCCGCTGCTGTTTATGGGCGATATCGTGGGACGGCTTTTTCGCGAGTTTGCGATTACGCTCAGCGTGACGATTCTGGTTTCAGCGGTGGTTTCGCTGACGCTGACGCCGATGATGTGTTCGCGACTGTTGAATAGCACGCATGGGCGAAAGCAGACTCGTTTCTACGAGGTCTCAGAGCGCGCCTTCGAAAGCATCATTGCTTTCTATGGCAGAACCTTGAAGTGGGTGTTGAAGCGCCAAACCGCAACGCTGCTGGTGGCCGCAGCCACGCTGGTGCTTACGGTCGCTCTCTACGTCTTTATTCCTAAGGGCTTCTTCCCAGTGCAGGACACGGGCATCATTCAGGGCATCTCGGAAGCCTCGCAGTCCATTTCCTTTCCCGCCATGGCGGAGAGGCAGCAGGAGCTCACGCATTTGATCCTGCAAGATCCTGCGGTAGAAAGTCTTTCATCGTTTATTGGTATCGACGGCACCAACACGACCTTGAACAGCGGGCGTATCCAGATCAACTTGAAGCCGCTGGAAGAGCGCGGAATCAGCGCCTCGGATGTTATCCGGCGGCTGCAGCCGAATCTGGAAAAGATCGATGGCATCACGCTGTACATGCAACCGGTGCAGGATCTGACGGTGGAAGACCGGGTGAGCCGCACGCAATTTCAGTACACCCTGGAAGATCCCGACCAGCGCGAGCTGAATCACTGGACGGCCCAGTTGATGGCCAAACTGAAAACGATTCCGGAGCTGCGCGATCTGGCCACGGACCAGCAAACCTCAGGGCTTGCAGCCTCGCTCGTTATTGATCGGGTCACCGCTTCGCGGATGGGCATTACGCCGCAGGCGATCGACCAGTTGCTTTACGATGCCTTTGGGCAGCGGCAGGTTTCGACGCTGTACACACAGTTAAATCAGTACCACATTGTACTGGAGACGCAGCCGGAATTTCAGAAGAGTCCGTCGAAATTGCAGGACATCTACGTACGATCGGCGCTGGCTTCGACGGCACTAACTACCAGTTCCTCGGGCACGGGCACGGTTACAGCGACGACGGCTTCGGGAAATTCGGCGTCGACTGCTTCGCCGAGCCCTTCGGCTTCACCGAATCTTTCAACCAGTTCAGGTTCGGCTAATCCGAGCGCGGTGACGTCGGTGAATGGGGCTGCGATTCCACTGAGCACCTTCACGCACTTCGAGACCAAGAGCAGCCCGCTGTCGGTGAATCATCAGGGACAGTTTCCCGTGGTGACGATTTCTTTCAACCTGGCACCGGGCGCGTCGCTGGGAGAAGCCACGAAGGCGATTGACAAGGCGCAGCGGGAAATCAACATGCCGCTGAGCGTGCAGGGAGCTTTTCAGGGGACGGCAGCTTCGTTTCAAGCTTCGCTGGCGAATGAGCCGATCCTGATTCTTGCGGCTTTGATCACGGTTTATATCGTGCTGGGGGTTCTCTACGAGAGCTATATCCATCCCATCACAATTCTGTCAACTTTGCCTTCGGCCGGAGTGGGGGCGATTCTTGCGTTGTTGATGTGCGGGCAGGAATTGAGCGTGGTTGCGCTGATCGGAATTATTTTGCTGATCGGTATAGTCAAGAAGAACGGAATCATGATGATCGACTTCGCGCTGGAGGCGGAGCGCAAGGAAGGGAAGAGGGCGGAGGAGGCTATTTATGAAGCCTGTCTGCTGCGTTTTCGTCCCATCATGATGACCACGATGGCGGCGCTGCTGGGCGGGTTGCCGCTGGCGCTGGGCACGGGAATTGGGTCGGAGCTGCGGCGTCCGTTGGGTATTTCGATGGTGGGCGGGTTGATCTTGAGCCAGGTGCTTACGCTGTACACGACTCCGGTGATTTACATCTTCTTCGACCGGCTGGCGCAACGGTTTGCTTCGCGGGGAGCGGTGGCAGGCGAACCCGAGGGTCTTCCCGCAGACTGAGGTGCGATGAATACGCGGCAGACGGGGCAAGCCCCGTCTCTACACTGAATATGAGCCTGTCATCTCCATTTATTCGAAGGCCGGTGGCCACTACTTTGCTGACGGCGGCGATTGCGCTGGCGGGGGCGGTGGCGTTTCGGGAGTTGCCGGTGTCGCCGCTGCCGCAGGTGGATTTTCCCACGATTTCGGTGGGGGCGAGCTTGCCGGGAGCCAGTCCGGAGATCATGGCGTCATCGATTGCGACTCCCTTGGAGCGGCAGTTTGGGAGAATCGCGGGGATCACGGAGATGACGTCGTCCAGTAATCTGGGGACGACGAGCATCACGCTGCAGTTTGATTTGAACCGGGATATTAATGGAGCGGCTCGGGACGTGCAGGCGGCGATCAATGCCGCGCGTAGTTACCTGCCTTCGAATCTTCCGGGCAACCCGACGTATCGCAAGGTGAATCCGGCCGATTCTCCGATCATGGTTTTGGGGCTGACGTCGCCGGTGTATGACCGGGGCACACTGTACGACGCGGCATCCACCATCATGCAGCAGCGTCTCTCGCAGATTGAGGGCGTGGGACAGGTGAGCGTAGGAGGAAGTTCGCTGCCGGGGGTGCGGGTGGATGTGAATCCTACGCAGCTCAACAGTTATGGTCTGGGCTTGCAGGACGTGGCGTCGATGCTGAGCAAGCAAAACGCCAACAGTCCCAAGGGCCAGATCATGGATGGCGCGACCATCGCGGACATTACGACGAACGACCAGCTTCTGAAGGCGGCGGACTACATGCCGCTGGTGGTCGGGTACCACAATGGCGCGGCGGTCAAACTTTCTGATGTCGCGGAGGTTACGGATTCGACGGAAAACATACGCGCGGCCGGCTTTGTCAACGGCAAGCCCTCGGTGCTGATTATTATCTACCGGCAGCCGGGGGCCAACATCATCGATACCGTGGATCGCATCCGGGACGCGCTTCCCGCACTGCGAGCCTCGGTTCCTTCCGCGATCGACACGAAAATCGTGATCGACCGTACCCTGACTATTCGCGCCTCGGTCAGCGATACGGAACGGACCCTGGTGCTCTCGATCACGCTGGTCATTCTGGTGGTGTTCCTGTTCCTGCGCGACGTGCGCACCACCCTGATTCCGAGTGTGGCTGTACCTGTCTCGCTGATCGGTACGTTTGGAGTGATGTATTTGTGTCATTACAGCATCGACAACCTGTCGCTGATGGCGCTGACCATTTCAACGGGGTTTGTCGTGGATGACGCGATTGTCGTAATCGAAAACATCACGCGCTATCTCGAGCAGGGTATGACGCCCATGCAAGCGGCGCTGCAGGGCGCCAGCGAAATTGGATTTACGGTGCTCTCCATCAGTATCTCGTTGGTTGCCGTTTTTATCCCCATCCTGATGATGGGAGGCATCGTGGGGCGTCTGTTCCGTGAATTCGCAGTGGTTCTGTCGGTTGCGATCCTGGTCTCACTGGTGGTTTCGTTAACCACGACGCCGATGATGTGCTCCCGGCTACTGAAGCATCTTCGGGACGATGAGCACGGCCGGGCGTATCGCGCGAGCGAACGCGCCTTCAATGCGGTTCTGGGCGCCTATGAGCGCAGTTTGGGGTGGGTGCTTGAACATTCGGGGCTGACGCTGGTGGTTCTCGGTCTCACCATTGCGCTCAACTTCTATCTTTTTTGGATTGTCCCGAAAGGATTTTTCCCGCAACAGGATAACGGGATCGTCTTCGGGGGCATACAGGGTTCGCAGGACATATCCTTTCAAGCCATGCAAAAAGCGACGCAGCGGATCGTCGATATCGTCAAGGTGGATCCTGGGGTGGCGGACGCGATGGCGTTTACGGGGGGCGGCGGCGCGACCAATAGCGGCTTTGTCTTCGTGGGTCTGCGGCCTTTTGATGAACGCCACGCGACCTCGAGCCAGATCATCGATCGTTTGCGTCCGAAACTTTTTGCCATTCCGGGCGCCAACACTTTTATGCAAGCGGGGCAGGATCTGCGCATCGGGGGACGCGCGAGCAGCGCGCAGTATCAGTACACGATTCAGAGCGACAACGTGCAGGACCTGGTGCAGTGGGGTCCGGTGCTGCTGCAGGAGATGCGGAAAATACGGCTGCTGACCGACGTGAATACCGACCAGCAGAACAGCGGGCTGCAGGCCAAGCTCACCTACGACCGGGCCACTGCGTCGCGGCTGGGCATTACGCCGCAGATGATCGACAACTCGCTGTACGAAGCTTTCGGGCAGGCGCAGGTCTCGACCATGTATACGGCCATCAATCAGTACCACGTGGTGCTGGAGGTGGAACCGAAGTTCTGGCAGTCGCCGGTGAGCTTGAACGATGTTTACATACGAGCGGCGCAAGGGAAGGTGGTTCCGCTGAGCGCGATCGCGCATTATGAGGCAGTGACGGCTCCGCTGTCGGTGAATCACCAGGGGCAGTATCCGTCGGTGACGATTTCGTTTAACCTGGCGCCGGGGATTGCGCTGAGCCAGGCGGCCAGCGCGATTACCGGGATGGAGCAGAAGATTGGGATGCCGAGTACGATCACGGGCATGTTCTCGGGCACGCTGCAGGCCTTTCAGTCGTCGCTGGCCACGCAACCTTTTCTTATTATTACCGCTCTTATGGCGGTCTATATTGTGCTGGGGATTTTGTATGAAAGTTACATACATCCAATTACGATTATTTCGACGCTGCCCTCGGCGGGAGTAGGCGCGGTGCTGGCGCTTCTGATTTTTCACAAGGACCTCAGTATCATCGCGCTGATCGGCATTATTTTGTTAATCGGCATTGTCAAGAAGAACGCGATTATGATGATCGATTTTGCGCTGGCCGCAGAGCGCATCGATGGCAAAAGCCCGCGGGATGCGATTTTTCAGGCATGCATTTTGCGATTCCGGCCGATTCTTATGACCACGATGGCAGCGATGTTCGGGGCTATGCCGCTGGCTTTCGGTACGGGGACGGGGTCGGAGCTTCGCAATCCGCTGGGGATTACTATTATTGGAGGACTGATTCTGAGCCAGATTTTGACGCTTTACACTACGCCGGTCGTGTATCTGTCGCTGGACCGGCTGCGAGTGAAATGGCTGCGGGCTCACCACAGGCTCGAGGGACCGCGAGTGATCGAGTCGCTCGGAGACTAGAGATTAACGCAGAGAGCGCAGAGAAAAATCGCGCTGAGGTCGCGGAGGAAGAAAGGCAATGCTCGCCACGGTCGCTTACGCTTCGAAACGGGGTGAACGCTTGGGGAGTCCGGGATACCGATGAAGACGACGAAGACAATACGAGTTGCGATGGCGGGGCTGAGCATCGCGGTGTTGTTTATTTTTCCAGGGTGCGTGGTTGGTCCGAAATACCATCGCGCCGCCGTGGATACTCCGGGGACGTATAAGGAGGTCACGCCTGAGGATCTCAAGAAAATGGATGGGTGGAAGGTGGCGCAGCCGCAGGACAGCGCGCTGCATGGGAAGTGGTGGGAGATATTCGGGGATCCGGAACTGAATGCGCTGGAAGAGCAAGTCAGTATTTCGAATCAAAATGTAGCGTCGGCGTTTGCGAATTTCATGGCGGCCCGTGCCATCGTGCGAGAGGCGCGCGCGCAGTATTTTCCGACGCTGACGGTGGGCCCGAGCGCCACTCGTCAACGCACGTCGGTTGCGGAAACCAATGGCAAAACTACGGGGACGACCTTCAACGAGTTCTCTCTACCCTTTGACGCTTCGTGGACGCCGGACTTGTTCGGGCGGGTGCGCAACACGGTTCGCGCCAATATTGCGAACGCGCAAGCCAGCGCCGCCGATCTTGAAAACACACGGCTGACGGCGCAGGCGGAACTGGCAGTCGATTACTTTCAAGTGCGCGGGCAGGACGCTCTCAAAGACCTGCTGGATGCGACGGTGAAGGCCTATGCGGAATCGCTGAAGCTGACCAAGGCGCTGTATGAAACCGGCATCGACTCGGATGAATCGGTGGCGCAAGCGGAAACTCAACTGGAGGCCACGCAGGCGCTCGACACCAATCTTGGCATCCTGCGGGCGCAGTACGAACACGCGATGGCACTGCTGGTGGGTAAACCGGCTTCTTCGTTCTCGGTGGCCGTAGAAGCCCTAAAGACTCCGCCGCCAGCGATTCCGTTTGGGGTTCCGTCGCAACTGCTGGAACGGCGTCCGGACGTGGCGGCGAACGAGCGGCTGATGGCGCAGGCCAACGCGCAAATCGGGGTTGCCAGAGCTGCCTACTTTCCTACGGTCACGCTGAGCGCTTCGGCTGGATTTCAGAGCACCAGCATCACCAATTGGCTGACCTGGCCGGCGCGAGTCTGGTCGGTGGGGACGGCGGCTTCCGAAACGATTTACGATGGCGGCCTGCGGCGGGCGACCATGGAACAATACCGCGCGCAGTATGATGAAACGGTTGCCAACTATCGCAATACGGTGCTGACCGCGTTTCAACAGGTGGAGGATAATCTTGCCGGGCTGCGAGTTCTTTCGCAGGAAATTCAGGAGCAGGATATGGCGATTACATCGGCACAACGAAGCTTGAAACTGGCGACGGACCGGTACCGGTTGGGGATCGACCCTTACCTTAACGTGATTACGGCGCAGACTACGCTTTTCAGCAATCAACAGACAGCGGTGAATTTGCGGATCACGCAAATTGTGGATAGCGTGCAGTTGATCGAGGCACTGGGCGGAGGATGGGATGCTTCTACTCTGCCCACTTCGCAGCAGATTATTTCGCGACACGCGCAGCTTTCAGTGGATACAACAGCACAACCTCCGGCTAGCGCACCGCCGGCATCGAATCCCTGAGTGCGGGTGAGGCCAGGACAAGAACGGCCGCTGCGTGGTTGCAGCGGCCTTGTTGCTGCTGAATCGTGGTCTTAATCGCCAACGTCAGTCGCGCTCTTTGCGGATTTTCTTTCGGGCACGCTTTTGGGCCAGGGCCTGCTTCACGCGTTTTCTCTCCCCTGGCTTCAAGTAGTAGGAGTGACGCTTTACTTCTTTAATGATGTCTTCGGTCTGAACCTTGCGCTTGAAGCGGCGCAGGGCATTCTCCAAGGACTCGCCCTCTTGCAGTCGGATCTCTGCCATCGTCATCACCCCCCAACCAGCACTCAACGAACTGATAGAGATTATCGCACGTGCGACCTCCGCCGAGCTAATTTCCATGTCTTGACGCTTTGTAGTAGTGTTTCTGGTTGGCAACTCGCCGTTTTGTTCACAGCGCGGCGTCTTGTTTGCGTGGTGACGGACGGAGCAATGGCAAGTTGCCAGGCGATAATTCACGCTTGAGGGTAAGTATGACGACTCGAGTTCTCTGTGTTTCTTTGACGCTATTACTATCAACCGTTGTAGTTTGCTCGGGCCAAAACAGCTCACCAGCCTCCGCTATTCCGCGGGAAATTCCGGCCTTCGATGTCACGGCCATCGATAAAAGTGTCGATCCGTGCGTGGACTTCTACCAGTACGCGTGTGGAAATTGGATGAAGAACAATCCGATTCCTCCGGACAAAGCGCGGTGGGGGCGATTTGACGAGCTCTTTGAACGCAACCTTTATATCTTGCGGGATATTTTGAGCGAGGCGCAGGCTCCAGGGAAACATTCGCCACTGGCAACCATGGTCGGTGATTTCTATGGCTCGTGTATGGATGAGACTGCGATTGAAAAAAAGGGGACGGCTCCGCTGATGCCGGAGCTGGAGCGGATTCGCTCGATCGAGACGAAGGCGGGACTGATTCAGCAGATTGCGGCCCTGCATCGCGATTCGATTCCGGCATTGTTTGATTTCTCCTCGTCGCCCGAGATGCACGATTCGAGCGAAACCATTGCCGATCTCGACCAGGGCGGGATGACGCTGCCGGATCGCGACTACTACTTAAAGGACGATGCAAAGTCGGTGGAGACGCGGCAGAAGTATGTGGAGCACGTGGAGAAGATGTTCGAGTTGGCCGGGGACAAGCCGGGGGTGGCGGCGGCTGAGGCCAAAACTATTTTGACGGTGGAGACTGGACTGGCACAGGCGGCGATGGATCGCACGGTGCGGCGCGATCCTAAGACTCGCGATCATAAGATGACGGTGGCAGAGATTGAGGGGCTGGCTCCGAGCTTCGATCTTACTATTTACTTTGCCGATAATGGGTCGCCGAAATTCACTACGCTGAACGTGGGCAATCCCGATTTCTTTAAGCAGGTGAACGAGCAGCTGAAAACCTTGCCGCTGGAGGATTGGAAAGTATATCTGCGGTGGAAAACGATCAACGAGTACGCCCCGCTGCTGACGAACGCATTTGTGGAAGAGGATTTCAATTTCAACGGCAAGTTCATGTCGGGACGGAAAGAGATGGAGCCGCGCTGGAAGCGGTGCGTGAAAGCTACCGATGAGAATCTGGGGATGGCTTTGGGAAAGATCTATGTGGATCGCACGTTCGGCGCGGATGGCAAGGAGCGCACATTGAAGATGGTGCAGTCTATCGAGAATGCGATGCGTCAGGATATTGGGGATTTGACCTGGATGTCGGATACGACGAAGAAGAAGGCTTATGAAAAGCTGAACGCCATTGTGAATAACATTGGCTATCCGGATACTTGGCGGGATTACAGTTCGGTGGTGATCAAGTCTGACGATTACGCGGGCAATACGGTGCGGGCGGGGGCGTTTGAAGTGCAGCGCGAATACAAGAAGATTGACCGGCCTACGGACCGTAAGGATTGGAGGATGACTCCGCCTACGGTGAACGCTTATTACCGGGCCCCGATGAACGATATCAACTTTCCAGCGGGGATTTTGCAGCCTCCGTTTTTCGGCAAACAGATGGATGACGCGGTAAACTTTGGCGCCATCGGAGTGGTGATCGGGCACGAGCTTACGCATGGCTTCGACGACCAGGGACGCAAGTTCGATGCGGAGGGGAATTTGCACGATTGGTGGACGGCGGAGGACGCCAAGGAATTCGAAAAGCGGGCGGATTGCACGGCCAACGAGTATTCAGGCTTTGTGTCGGTGAAGGACGACAAGGGTGAGGTCAAGCTTAACGGCAAATTGACGCTGGGCGAAAATACTGCGGATAACGGTGGGTTGAAGCTGGCGTACATGGCGCTGATGTCCATAATTGGCAACACGCCGGTGAAGCTGATTGATGGATATAGTCCGGCGCAGCGGTATTTTCTTGCTTACGGCCAGATCTGGTGCCAGAACGTGACCGATCAGGAAGCGCGAAGGCGGGTGCTGGTCGATCCCCATTCTCCGGGACGCTGGCGGGTGAATGGGGCGGTCGAGAACTCCGCCGGCTTTCAGCAGGCGTTTGGATGCAAGGCAGGACAACCCATGGTCGCGGAGAACGCTTGCCGGGTTTGGTAGGACGCCGACGGGGGCGGTGTGCGGTGTGCAGTATGAGCGAAGCAGCAATTGTGAAAAAGAAAGTGGAAGTGGTGGTTGCGGACGGAACCCAGATGGCGGCCTATGTGGCTCGTCCGGGGGACGGGGGAACGCATCCGGGGGTGCTCGTGTTTCAGGAGGCTTTTGGCGTGAACCGGCATATTCGTAATGTTTGCGACCGGTTGGCTGCCGAGGAATACGTGGCGATTGCTCCGGAATTGTTTCATCGCACGGGGCCGGGGTTTGAGGGGAGCTATACCGATTTTCCTGCTGTGCAGCCGCACTACCAGGCTGTGACCACCGAGACTGCAGAGATGGATGTACGCGCGGCTCATGAATGGCTGAGTTCGAATGCACAGGTGAAAGCAAAAGAGATTTCGTCGGTGGGATTCTGCATGGGCGGGCGGGTTTCGTTTCTTGCCAACAGCGTGGTTCCTCTGCAGGCTGCAGTTTCGTTTTACGGGGGAGGGATCGCTCCGGGATTGCTGGACCGGGCGGCTAAGGTGCAGGCGCCGACGTTGCTCATCTGGGGTGGATTGGACAAGCACATTCCTCCGGAGCAACGGAAAGCGGTGACCGACGCGCTGAGCGCGGAGCAGAAGATTTATGTGAATGTCGAGTTTTCACGAGCGGGGCATGGATTTTTTTGCGACGAGCGGGCATCGTACGAGCCGCACTCGGCGGGGCAAGCTTGGGCATTGACTTTGGAGTTTCTGCGGTCGTGAAGAGCGGGTCGGCCGTCCACGACCACGGGCACTTGGGGCGCTAGCAGTCTGACCTCAGCGGCCGAAGCCGCACCCCTCCAAAGCACCTGAAGCGATCCCCTGACACGAAACGCGAGTTTTCAGCAAACTCTAAAAGCCGCACACCCTTCAAAGCGAGACCTCAATCGCCGCTGGCCGAAAAGCACCAACCTGGTGGAACCGGGCCACCGATGAGGTGCGAACAGGCTTGCGCGAGGACTATTGAAACCTTCCTAACTTTATGAAAATACGACAATTGTATGACTCCTCCCGCATTGCCAAAAATTGGCACTCGGCCTGCATTGCTCTTGGCAGAGGTCGCTGCTCGTAGGTGCGGAGAAATTTATGAAAATCAAATTCATAGCGGTATTTGTGGGGCTGATGATGGCGATTCCAGGAGCCATCATTGCTCAGAATAATACCCAGAACTCTTACGATCAGGCGCCGGATCAAAATGCGAAGCCGTCGCCATACGTTCAAGCACCGGCGCAATCGCCGATGCCGGGTCCGAACGACCAGGGACCCGCGGACCAGAATTCGATGGATCAGGATCAAGACACAATGAATCCTGGCCCGATGGGCGGTCCGAACGGCCCAAATTCGGCGAACCCAGATTCGGCTAACCCGGATCCCAATAGTATGGATCCAAATAATCCGGCAGCGCCTACTTCCAACTTGCCCGCTCCACAGGAAAGAAATGGCGTGGCTCGCATCAGCCTGATTCATGGCGATGTTTCCACGCAGCGTGGCGACACGGGCGCGTGGTCGGCGGCGGTGCTGAATGCTCCCGTGCTGTCTGGCGACAAAGTTTCTACCGGCGACAAAGCGCGCACTGAACTTCAGCTTGATTATGCCAACATGCTGCGGCTTGCGGAGCATACGCAAGCGAACATCGTGCAACTCACGCACTCGCAAATTCAGATTCAACTTGGGCATGGCATGGCGAACTTCACCGTGCTGAGGAACAGCGACGCAGGAGCGGAAATCGATACGCCAAACGTGGCGATTAAGACGGAGCGGCGGGAATCGAGCTTCCGCATTCTAGTCACGGCTGATGATCATACTGAGGTGCTGGTTCGCAAAGGTGAAATCGAAGTTACGACTCCGCAGGGCGGCACGCGCGTGGGGCAGAACCAATTCATTACGATTCAGGGCACGGGCGCGGACGAGCAATACAAGATTGGCGAAGCTCCGGCTCGCGATGACTTTGATCAGTGGAACCAGGATCGCGACTACATGATCCGCAATTCGCTGGCGCGGAAAGAGACCAACGATTACTACGTGGGAACGGAAGACCTGGACGGACATGGGACGTGGTCGGAGGTTCCGGATTACGGTCCAGTGTGGCGGCCGGCGGTGCCGCCGGGTTGGGCTCCTTATCGCGACGGGCGCTGGGTGTATGAACCGTATTGGGGATGGACCTGGGTTTCGTATGACTCGTGGGGCTGGGCTCC
>JBEKED010000056.1:0-14435 GCA_050014035.1 Terriglobales bacterium | reverse complement strand
CGAGCGCGCGCATCAATTCGAGAGCCGCCGCCAGATCAACAAGATCGGCAAGCCGGTCGATCACGGCGAATGGGACATTTCCGCGACCACCGTGGATGCCTACTACAATCCGCAGATGAATGACATTAACTTTCCCGCTGCCGTTCTACAGCCGCCGCTCTACGATCCCAGGATGGATGATGCTCCCAATTATGGCAATACGGGCGGCACCATCGGGCACGAACTGACCCACGGATTTGACGACGAGGGAAGCCAGTACGACGCGAAAGGGAATCTGAAGAATTGGTGGACCAAAGAAGACCGGGAGAAGTTCGATGCGCGCACGCAATGCGTGGACGATCAATATTCAAGCTATGTTGCGGTGGATGACGTTCACGTCAACGGCAAGCTGACCTTGGGCGAAAACGTCGCCGATCTGGGTGGCGAGATTCTTGCTTACAGGGCGTGGAAGGATGCGACCAAAGACAAGAAGCTGGAGCCCATCGACGGTCTGACTCCAGAGCAGCGCTTCTTTGTCGGATTCGCGCAGTGGGACTGCTCCAACCTGCGTCCTGAAGATCTGCGCATGCGCGCCATGACCGACCCGCATGCGCCCTCGCCCGACCGCATCAACGGAGTCGTGGTCAACATGCCCGAGTTCTCGGAGGCGTTCTCCTGCAAACCCGGGCAGCCGATGGTGAAGCCGGCCGCCAAGGTTTGCAAGGTTTGGTGATTCAGTATTACGAATCTTCGGACCGGGCGCGTCAATGCTTCAGCACCACGGACGAAACCACATGCTCCAGCAGTTGCCTGGCCTCTGAACCTTTGGCGGTGAACACCCACACATTGCCGTGGTCGGCCAGTACGGTACCTGCTTCCTGATCCGAAGAGATCATGATCGCGTGGTGTCCGGCGAGTGCTCTGTTGCTTCGCGCTCCGGCGATGCCTGCATCGCGAAGATATACTCCCGACAGAATGAACACACGATCTATGCGCTCGCGCACTGAATAATTTCCAAGAGTGAGTTCAACGGCCGGTGGTGTTCATTTCTGCCTTCCTGATATGCTTCTGATCTTTGGGGAAAACGTGATGCGCCATCTAGTGTCTGCTTCCATTCTGCTGTTCGTCGCCTCGATATTAGCGTTCGCTCAAAGCGCTCGCCATCCCTTCACCTTTGACGATGCTGCAACCCTGCGCAGTGCGCACGCTGTTGCAGTTTCGCCAGATGGCAAGAGCATTTTGTATGGCGTGCGCTTTGGCGGCACCAAGGGTCCTGATACCACGGAGTGGCAGTTGATTGCGACTATGGGCGGCGAGGCGCGTCACCTCAATGTTCCGGAGAAATTTCAGCCCGCGGGCTTCACTCGTGACGGTGCGGCTCTCTATGGCATGTATGAAGTGAATAAGATGGCGCAGTTGGCCACATTTCCGCTTTCACCGTCGAACACTCCAGCCGCTGCGGCAGCCAGTCCTGTTCCACTGACTGGTCTGCCGAGGGGCATTCATTCCGCCTTGATTTCCCCGGATGGATCGCACTACGCAATCCTGGCTGATCCGCGGCTTCCCGACCCGCTGGCGGATATACATACTGTCATCGAAGCCCCAGCCACGAGCCTTTACGTGATCGGCGCCGATGGTTCGGGCGGCGCCTGGTGGTGTCCCACATTGCGAGATGCGGCTGAGATCGCCTGGTCGCACGACAGCGCGTCGATCGCGGTTTTGTCGCAGACGCCGAAAATCGGCTTTCATTATGTCCGTTCCTTCATCGACGTTTGCAATGCCGCTGGTCCACGGCACATCGCCACCATCGACAACGCGGTTGCCGGAATTGGCTGGATCAAGGGCGACAAGGATTTGGCGTTTCTGAGCACGACCTCGCAAGTGTTGCAGCCGGACCATGTCTGGACGGTTGCAGCCGATGGTGGAACTCCGGTGGACCGCACGCCAAAACTTGAGGGCAGCGCGATGCAGCTGTCGGTCGACGCCAACGGAAGTGCCTGGGTGATCGTCGCGCACGGCGTCAAGTCGGAGGTCGATGCCTTTCAGAACAACTCGCTGACTCCAACCTACCAGTGGCCGGAGGGGACCATCGACAACGGACCGGTCTCGTCGCAGATCGCTTCTGCCCAGATTGCTTCGGCCCCCGAGGTAAAGGCTTTTACCGTTGCCGATCCACAGCATGCCTCCAATATCGCCGTCGCACACGGCAATACGCTGCAGCGCATCACCAACGAAGGCGAGGATCAACTGGCGAAGATTGCATTGGGCGAGGAACGAGCAGTCCACTGGACGAGCAAAGAGGGGATTGCCCTGGAGGGCATTGTCACCTTTCCCGCAGATTACCAGGCCGGACGGAAGTACCCCTTTATGGTCCTGCCGCACGGCGGGCCGGAAGGGAATGACACGCTTCGGCTCGACAGCTTTACCCGGATCTTTTCCGGCATGGGCTACGTCGTTCTGCAGCCACAATATCGTGGTTCAACCGGTTACGGCACTGACTTCTTGAACGCCATCTACCAGCACTTTGGAGATCGCGCCTATCGCGACGTAGACAGCGCCACCGACTTTGCCATCGCGCAGGGCTGGGCGGATGCGAATCGGCTTACGATATTTGGCTGGAGCGCGGGCGGTTTTATGACCTCGTGGACGGTTACTCAAACGAACCGCTACAAAGCTGCCATTGAGGGTGCGGGCATTACCGACTGGCTCAGCTTTATGTGGACCAGCGACCTGCAGCAGATCGACTACGACGCTCGCTGGCCCGACAAAGATCCCGGCGCATTTTTGACGTTCTCCGCCGTCATGCATGCCGAGAACGTGAGCACTCCACTGCTCATTCTGCATGGCGCAGCTGATGAGCGCGTTCCGACCTTTCAGGGACGTGAGTATTTCGAGGTTCTGGCGGCGCGCGGCAAGACTACGCGCATGGTAATGTATCCGGGCTCGCCACATTTTCCTACATTGTGGGAGCAGCGACAGGATGTGTTTCGTGAAATTGCCGCGTGGCTGGCGCGCTATAACCCGTGACAAAGTGGCCATGAGCAGCAGAGCAGACATGTCTTCCTCTTCCATTAGAAAACACGCGGGCACTGGCGGCGCAGGTGATCAGCCGCCAGTTCCCGAGCCGTCGTTCGCCGAGCGCGCGCGAACTCTGGTATACCTGACACGCATTGGAAGCCTCTCGACCCTTTCGCGCAAGCAACCGGGCTTTCCGTTCGGATCGGTGATGCCTTACGGCTTGGACGAACAGGGTCGTCCCATTTTCCTGATCAGCACCATGGCCATGCATACGCAAAACTTGCAGGCAGACCCTCGCGCCAGTTTGCTTGTGACTCAGAACGACGTCGGCGTTGATCCGCTTGGAGCATCCCGGGTGACGCTGATCGGAAATATTCTGCCGATACCGCAACCGGAAGTGGCTGAGGCTCGCAAACTCTACCTGGCACGTTATACCAACAGCAAGTACTGGGTGGATTATGAAGACTTTTCCTTTTACCACATGGACGTGGTGGACGTGTATTACGTGGGCGGTTTTGGGGTGATGGGCTGGGTTTCCGCGTCTGAATATCTGCGCAGCCAACCCGACCCTCTTGCCGACTCCATGGCGGAAATCATTCAGCACATGAACGCCGACCACAAGGATGCTCTCGTTCTGCTGGCCCGAAAATTTGCGCGCATTGAGTCGCAGGAAGCAACCATGACCGCAGTCGACCGCCTCGGTTTTCATCTGCGATTACAAACGCAAGAAGGTATGCGGGGCGCTCGCATTGCATTCCTGCGAGAAGCTAGTAACTCGACGGAAACGAGAACCGTTCTCGTGGAAATGGTGCAGCAGGCACGCCCGGAAGTGTGATGTGGCTAGCCCATTCGAGCTATTCTCGTGCGGCGGCCCACGGGTTAGTGTTGTGGAGAGCAGACTTCGGGGGAGGGCTGTTCGACGGGCGTCTCACGACTCTAATCGGAGTCTGGGGCGCCTTCGTTTTTTCGGATCCCATCTGCAATTCTCGTTCCTCTTCGCTCGGCAAATCCTTCGACTCCTAGCGATTCTTTGCCCGAGCAACGCGCGCTGATCATCGCCCTACAGGGCAACTTGCGGAAGCAGAGGAGTATCATCCGAGTAATAACGAGGAATTAGTCAAAACGGAGTGGAGCAATGCCTGAATCCATTGAGTGGCCGCCGATACATCCGCCGATGCGTCCGCCGCGCCGCCGTCGCTTTCTGCTCATTCTCGTGGTTCTTGCCGTAATTTTCTTCGGCGCCCGGACCGCGCTGTCGTATTACGTGGACGTGCTCTGGTTCGGATCGCTCGGTTACGGGGACGTTTTCTGGAAAACGCTGAGCATGCAATGGGGAATCTTTGCGTTTTTCACTGCGACCACATTTCTTATTCTGTTTGGATCGTTCCTGGCGTTGAAGCGGGCCCATCTTCCAGATCTGCCGAGCGGCCACACAATTTATATTGGTGGACAACCGCTGAAACTGCCGGTTGAGCCGGTGCTGCGCCTGATTGCGCTCGGCATTTCGCTGGTCATCGCCGCTGGCACCGGGGCCAGCATGATGGGGGAATGGCCCACGTTCGCGCTTTTTTGGTACGCACCCGGAGTTGCTGGTGGTGGCGTTTCTGACCCGATTTTTGGCAAGTCGCTGAATTTCTTTTTGTTCACTCTGCCCGCGTGGCAACTCATTGCGGGATGGCTGCTCACGCTCGCCATTCTCACCTGTGTGCTCGCTGGTTTCTTTGTTCTTATCACCGGCGGAAGCCGCGTGCTTTCCGGGCAACTCAGCCGCTCCGTCACATTGCCCTGGCGCGGACTCTCCATTACCTTCGGGTTTCTGTTGGTGATCGTCGCGATGCGTGTGTATATCAGCCGCTTCGAGTTATTGCTCGAGGATCACACGATCTTCGGAGGCGTCACATATACGGACGCGCATGTCACCCTTGCGGGGTTGCTTGTCGTATGTGCGGCTCTGGTTCTTGGCGCGGTGATCGCGTTCGTCAATGCTACGCGGGTGCCACGCGGGCGCTGGCTGGTCGCGGCGATCCTTCCCGCTGTGCTCTGTTATCTCGCCCTGCAAGGAGTCTCATGGTACGTCAGCAGCTTTATTGTCAAACCGAACGAACTGGTTCGCGAGAAGCCCTACATTGTTTACAACACCGCGTTGACCCGGCAGGCCTACGGCTTGGACCGCGTGGCACAGCGCGAATTTCCGGCGGAGACGACCGTCGATGCGGCGGACCCGGCGAACAATCAGGCCACGCTGCAGAACATCCGGCTGTGGGACTGGCGCGCTCTTCAGGACACGCTGCGCCAGATTCAGGAAATCCGTACTTACTACGATTTTCCCGACATCGATATCGATCGATATGAGATTGAAGGCACGACTCGAGAAGTGATGCTCGCCACGCGCGAGCTGAATGTCGACAAGCTGCCGGAGAGCAGCCGCAACTGGATTAACGACAAGCTGATCTACACGCACGGCTACGGCATCACGATGAACCCCGTGAATGGGTTCACTTCGGAAGGGTTGCCAACGCTGATGCTGAGCAACATGCCCGTCCAGAGCACGGTTCGTGGTCTTAGCGTCACGCGCCCCGAGATTTATTTTGGCGAGATGACTAATACGGATGTTTATGTGAAGACGCGGCAGAAGGAATTCAACTACCCGCAAGGGGCGAGTAACAGCCTCACATCGTACGAGGGCAGCGGCGGTATCGTGCTTGGCGGTTTCCTGCGCCGCATCGTGATCGCTCTCGACCGCGACGACCTCGCGAAGCTTCCGTTCAGCGATGATGTGACCCCGGAGAGCCGGCTGCTGATGCGGCGCAACCTGCACGATCGGGTAACGGCATTGGCGCCGTTTCTAACTTTCGAGTCGGATCCCTACATCGTGCTGGGCGACGATGGCCGGCTCTCATGGATCATGGATGCGTTCACAATTTCGGACAGCTATCCGTACTCGACCCATTACCGACTCGGCAACGACCTCGTTAACTACATGCGTAATAGTGTAAAGGCGGTCATTGACGCGTACGATGGCACCACCACGTTCTACGTGTTTGATACGACGGATCCGATCATCGCAGCCTACCGGCGCATTTTTCCTAGTCTGTTCAAAGATGCTTCCATGATGCCGGCTGGGCTGCGCAAACACGTTCGCTATCCCGAATTGCTGCTCAAACTGCAAGCGGAAGTTTACGGCCTGTACCACATGACGGATGCGGAGGCATTTTACAACCGCGAAGACCTGTGGACGGTCGCGACCGAAGTAGGCATGGGCGAGGGCGGCGCGCAAACCACGCAGGCAATGCAGCCGAACTTTGTGCTCATGAAACTGCCGGGGGAAACCGGCGAAGAGTTCGCGGAGATTCTGCCGTTTACGCCCTCCAACCGGAATAATCTGATTGGCTGGATTGCGGGGCGCAGCGACGGCGCACAATACGGTACGTCGGTGGTCTACAACTTTCCCAAAACCAAGCTGGTTGACGGACCTCTGCAAATCGAGGCGCGCATCGATCAGAACGCGGAGCTTTCTGGACAATTGACGTTGTGGAATCAGCAAGGGTCGCACGTGCGGCGCGGGGCGCTGCTGGTGATTCCAACCGGGCGCGCGCTGTTGTATGCGGAGCCGATTTACCTGCAGGCGGAGCGCAGTCCGATGCCGGAGTTGCGGCTGGTGGTGCTTGCACTGCAGGACAAGCTGGCGTACGGGCCAACGTTTGAGTCGGCGATGGCGGCGCTTTTTGGCGGAGCCACATCGTCGCTGAGCGCCCCGGCGGTGAATGCCTCATCGACGAGCGGCGCGGCCATTCCCGCCGAGGCGCCACGTGGCGGACAGGCAGCGGTTGCGTCTCCGCAGTTCGGAGGTGATCTCAATGCGCTCATTGCGGAGGCCGCTAAGGATCTTGCCGACTACCAGCGCCTGACGGCGGAAGGCAAACTGGGCGAGGCTGGACAGAAGCTGGAAGAGTTGAAGCGCACGCTCGACAAACTGAACGCGCGTCCAAAAAAATGAAGACAACCCCAGCAGTGTGAGCTCTGGACCTAACCCTCAACGAGCAGCGTCCGGTTACTTGCTGTTACCCCTAATCTGCTACTCTGCTTTGGGACTTTTTTCGAGGGAGACCGATCCATGGGATTCAATAGCTTTTTCAGGATTCGATTTGCGTTATTTCTTTGCTTAGTTTTGCCCCTGTCCGTCTTTGCGGCCGACAAGGCGGTCGACAAGAAAGAGAAAGCGGCCGAAGCGGACAAGCCTTCGTACGAACTGCCGCAGCCGGCAAAAGAAAACATCGACCTCTCCATGTACGAGCGGATTCGCGATGAGGGTGTGACCCACTCGCACGTGATGGATTACGCCGCCGGTCTGATGGATGGCATTGGCCAGCGCCTTACCGGTTCGCCAAACCTGCGACGCGCCAACGAGTGGACGCGCGATCAATTGACAGCGATGGGTTGCAGCAACGCCCATCTTGAAGACTGGGGGGAGTTTGGCATGGGCTGGCAGCAGCTCAACACCTGGGTACGGATGACATCGCCGGACACTGCGGTTTTCATTGCCCAAGCGGCGCCATGGTCGCCATCCACCAACGGCGCCGTCAGTGGCCAAGCCATTTGGATGGATGTGAAGGACGAAAAGGACCTCGACAAATACACAGGCAAGCTTGCGGGGAAAATCGTTCTGCTGGGAGACATGCGCGAGGTGCCCCCGGTGGATAAGGCGCTGTTCACACGCATGGACGACAAGGATCTCGCCAAACTTGCGGAATTTCCGCTGGAGAAGCAGCGGGCCTACTCCGACCGGCTGCAAGAGATCATGAAGCGGGCGGCCCTGCTCAATAAAGCCGGGAAGTTTCTAGTCTCGGAGCATGCGTTGGCGGTCATTCTTCCGAGCCGCGACGGTCGCGACGGCGGAGGTTCCGGCGGCACGATCTTCGACGACGGCGGACTGGGCAGGTCTGCCTACAAGCGCGATCAAGCCAATCCACTTCCCGTAGTGGTGACGGCGATTGAAAATTACGGACGCGTGTATCGGCTGCTGAAAGCCAACGTGCCGGTCAGCATCGAAATGAATGTCGATGTGAAGTTCTTCGATGACCATGAGCATGGTTTCGATACCATCGCTGAAATTCCCGGCACGGATCCCAAGTTGAAAGATGAAGTGGTCATGGTGGGCGGCCATCTGGACTCGTGGGCGGCGGCGACTGGCGCCACCGACAATGGCGCCGGAACTGTGGTGGCGATGGAAGTCATGCGGATTTTGAACGCGTTGCAGGTCAAGCCGCGGAGGACGATCCGTATTGGACTCTGGACGGGAGAAGAACAGGGACTGCTTGGTTCCCGAGGCTACGTAAAGCAGCATTTCGGATACGTGCCACTCTCGACCGCTCCCGACCAGATGCAGCGGCCCGAGTTTATGCGCAAACCCGCGGGCCCGATCGTACTCAAACCGGAGCAGCCGGAAATTTCCGGCTACTTCAATGTGGACAACGGTACCGGCAAAATCCTGGGAATTTATCTGCAAGGGAACATGGCTGCCGCGCCAATCTTTTCGCAATGGATAGAGCCGCTGAAAGATCTCGGTGTCACCACCATCACCGACCGCAACACCGGCGGCACGGACCATCAATCGTTCGATGCGGTCGGGATCCCCGGCTTCCAGTTCATTCAAGACCGGCTCGACTACGAAACGCGCACGCATCATTCGAACATGGACACGTATGAGCGCCTGCAACCAACCGACCTGGCACAGGCCGCAACCGTGGAGGCGATCTTCGTCTACAACACTGCCATGCGCGACCAGATGCTGCCGCGAAAGCCACTGCCGCATCCTGAACTCGAAGAGCAGCGCAACGCTGCGCTCAAAGTGATGCCGGGAGTTGTGGAACCCGGGGAAGAACCCAAGGATAAGGATAAGGAAAATAAGTAGCGGCGAGCCGCTGGAGGACAATCATTATGCGAAGAACTGCGGCGATTGGGCTTGTCGTGGTGACAGCGGCGTGTTGTCTGGTGCAGGCAGTTCCCACTGATGAAGGGCGGCGTGGTCTACAAAGACCTTGATCTGCAAATTGACGGCCCCAGCGGGATCGAGTAACGACGGTACTCAAAACTTCCGGAACGCCCAGAACAGAAACCCGGACAGCATCATCGAGGCCGGCAGCGTCAGCACCCATGCCATCGCCAGGTTCCGTACCGTGGACCATTGCAAGCCAGAATGGTTCGCGGCCATGGTGCCCGCCACGCCCGACGACAGAACGTGCGTTGTACTCACGGGCAGCCCATACCAGTCGGCGAGGCCGATCGTGAACATAGCAACGATCTCCGCCGACGCTCCCTGACCATAGGTGAGGTGGTCCTTGCCGATCTTCTCTCCGACGGTGACCACAATGCGCTTCCATCCGATCATCGTGCCCATTCCCAGCGCTAACGCTACCGCAACCTTCACCCATGTCGGGATAAATCGCGTCGCCGCATCCACGTGCTTCTTCCTGTAATTGTCCAAAACTTCCCAATCGGACGCGCTAATCGCCCCTTGCTTGTTCTTCTCCATCAATCGTAAAGCTTCGCTGGTCACATACATATCGTTGCGGAAGTTCCGCACCCGGTCATTCGGAACCTTCGCCAGTTCTCCGAACAATGCCGTCTCATTCCCTATGTCGCTTACCATTTGACGCAACGCCAGCATGGTGTTGGGAGTGAACTCCTTGGTGCGAATATAATCGGTAAGCTCGTCGCGTTCATCGCTGATCACCGCATTCGGGCTGACATATTTAGAGAGAGTGCCGGCCGCCTGCTGCGAAACTGCAATGAAGTCATCCGAGTCTTTCCGCGTCATCGCGTGGTTCAAGGCGTAGGCCGTAGGCACCGTCCCTACCAGGATCAGCATGATCAACCCCATACCCTTCTGGCCGTCATTCGATCCGTGCGCGAAACTCACTCCCGTGCAGGTCAGCACCAGCAGCCCGCGAATCCAGAACGGTGGCGGCTCGGTCCCTACTGGGGCCTCGTACAGCGCCTTGTTCTTGATCACTGCCTTCATCAGCCACAGCAGGAGAAACGCACCGACAAAGCCCACCAGCGGCGACAACAGCAGCGACTGTCCAATCTTCGTGGCTTGCCCCCAATCTACGCCGCTCGTGCCAGTTTTCGGAGACATCAGCTGATTCGCGATGCCCACTCCAATGATCGAACCGACCATCGTGTGCGAACTCGATGCCGGCAGCCCGAAATACCAAGTCCCAAGATTCCAAATAATGGCCGCGATCAGCAACGCGAAAACCATCGCAAACCCAGCCTTGCCCCCCACCTGCAAAATCAGTTCCACCGGCAGCAACGAGACAATGCTGAAAGCCACCAACCCGCTCGAAAACAAAACGCCCAGAAAATTCCAGAGCCCAGACCACACCACCGCAATATGCGGCTCCAGCGAGTGCGTGTAGATAACAGTCGCGACCGCATTCGCTGTGTCATGAAATCCGTTGACGAATTCAAATCCCAGCGCCACCAGCAACGCGATCGCCAACAGGACGTATGGCATGATCGAGGTGTTATGTACGTTGGAAAGATCCGACAGCAGGTGATAGGCGGAGTAAATGACTCCAATGACAAACACCCCAAGGCCCAGCATCCCGATCATGCCCGAACCCTTGTTAAGCTTGTCGTGAATCGAATGCTTGCCCGTGGCCACGTTCAGCAATCCTATCTCTTCGCCGGTGGTTTCAGGATTCGGTGCTGTGGCCATATTCAGTCTCCTCTGTTCGCCATAAGTTTCAAGATTCTGTGCTGCGGAACCCACCCCAAACGAAGCGGGAATCATACGGAAGAATTGTTAAGACAGTGTTAACGCTTTGCGCAGATACGGCTTGAGCACGATGCAATAATCCAGCTAGATGCCATAGTTCGCGCCCCGAAGCCCGTCTTTGTAGGCTTCGCGCGCCTCCGTGACTTTGGTGTGTGCGTCGTGTTCCTTGAAGTGGGCGGCGTCCCACGCCTCCCAGGCAATCATTGAATGGTCAGGAGTAGCTAACGCTTCTTCGGCACGAATGGCGTCAACCCATTCATCGACCGCTTTTTTGTAGGCAAGGCGTAATTGATCAAGGTCGGCTTGGCTCATAACCACAGGAGATTAGTCCCACACCGCGGCTTGGTCAATTGGACGGGAAAAAATTAACGGAATATTAACGCCGAGGTTGGCCTTATGCCAGGTTGACTAGGCGGTCTGATCGCCGGTAGTAGCTCAATTTTGACGATGCGCCCACAGAAAAGCCTGTACCAGGAAGGACACGAAGTTCCACGAAGGCTCTTGTGTGTGGCTTTTCCTTCCTGTGCCTTCGTGACCTTAGTGGTGGAGTTTGATCAAAATGAGCCACTACCTGGTCACCCATGGGCTTTACATTTACGGCGCCGGACGATACTTTCTCTTTTCATGAAGGCTACAGATTGGGAATTCAAGAACCGAGCAATGGTTTTCGGACTGATCTTTGGCTTCACGTTCCCGCTATACGTTTTGGACTCCCAGAATATAACTGCAGTCGTGGCCAACTGGATTGGGGCGCGATGGCGCGTGGATGCGGATCTGGTTGCTCGCGTCCTGTTTGCTGGCGCGGCTTTGCTGCTGGTCGTAGCCGCTCTCATCCGCACCTGGGCTTCTTCGTATCTTCACGCCAACGTGGTGTATGCAGCCGAAGTGAAGACGGAGTCGCTGGTTGCCGATGGGCCTTACCGGCTGGTTCGCAATCCGCTGTATTTTGCCAATGTGCTGATGGTCATCGGGATGGGCGCCATGATGAGCCGGATCGGATTCTTCGTGGCGGTGGTGGCGATGGTGGTGTTCTGCTACCGGCTGATCTTGCGCGAGGAGTCCGAACTGCAGGCTACCCAAGGAGAGATGTATGCGCGTTATCGCCAAGCCCTGCCTCGTCTGTGGCCCCGGCTGTGGCCAGGCATTGCTGCAGCGGGACGGGAAGCCAGATGGGGAGCCGGATTCAAAGCTGAATCCTGGTATTGGGGCTTCGCCGCGGCGGTTGCGGCCTTCGCCATCACTCTGAACCTCAAGTTGTTTTTTGCGATACTCGGGGCGAGCATCGCTTTATTTTGGGTGCTCTCCGCGATGCTTGAAAAGAAATCAGCCTCGCAAGCCTGAGTTGCGCCAGTGGAGCACGTGGTTGGATGCGGACCTAAGGCGCCGAGCGAGCGCTCAGCTGCGCGTCGATTTCTCTGGCCGTGATTGCTTCCTGCAAGAGTGTCCAGTCCCGTGCGACCTCACTCTCGGAGATGTGGGGTTGCAGTTTCCGAACCAGATCGGTTTGCATCCTGGCCTCCAACAATTGTTGGACTAATTCCGGAGGAGCATCGCTTGAGAGAACATTGCCGGCCGAGTCTCCGATACTGACCGATTGCTCGCCAACTTGCATCCGAAGAATCGGGCGACCGCGTTCGTCGAGTCCCGCTTTGGCCCGGGATTGCAAGTGGCCCCACGTTTTTTCGATGTGCATCCCCGAGGTCGCGGGACTAGTCTCGGCCAGCAGATGCTGCAACTGTTTTTGATAAGCGCGGCGATCCTCCAGCCCCAAGGGCGGTTCCGGTCCGGTGGCGCTGAAAACCGGAGCGTTCTTAGTTGGGTTAAAAGGACCGGCGCCGGTGACCACGTAGACCGCAGCCACGCACCCGGTGAAAATAGGACTCAGAATTGCGCTGGGCACAATGTATTTCTTCGATTTCAAAAACGATTCGACCACGCCGTGCACGGCCGTACTCCGCGGCATAGTGCCGGGGACTTGAGGATAGATCAGGGTTGAGAAATACAGATCGGAATGACGCTTGCTGAACTTGAGCAAAGTTTTCGCAATCTGCTTGGGCGTAGTGATTCCGACATCGGCCAGCACACTGCGGTGCAGGGCATGGGGGTAGTAGAAATTGATCAGGTCTTTCGCAAAATCGGCGCAATTGCGCGCGGCCAAGTTGAAGTGCGACTGGTTGGGCATGGAGTTCAATTTCTGAATCAACGCCGCATCCTGCGCGGGCGTGGTCTCGATTTCGAAACCGTGGACAGTTCGGTCGTATGAGGTACCCACGAGTTGGTACCAGTTTCCATGGGGCGTCTCTCCGTTCGGCAAATCGGGGACGTAGGCTTCCAGATATTTTCGGCGGTAGTTGTCGCGGAGAAAGGCGACCTGCTTTGCGTCGGCGAACAGGGGCACATCTTCGGGGCGCTCGACCGCATACAAATACGGAATCAGGGGAATGGCGATCCAGTCGTATCCGGCTACGCGATCGTACCGGCTCAGGACGACGCCTGTTTCCCCGGGAGCGCAGGGGCGCAGGAGCACGGGCGAGTCAGCACAAACGTCAGACAAATAGACTGCGGCGTGACCGGTTTCCGTGAAAATCGCCATGTTGCCATACGGCTCTTCCAGGAGGAGGGTCGCCGACGCGCTGGCATATGAGGCAAATCCCGAGGCCAATCCGAAGAACAATACGGCCAAGGTTAACAGCGCGCGCGGCGCTTTCCGGATGTCGCGTGACTGCATGTCGTTCCCTTCAGTTTTCCCGACGTTCCCCATTTAGATGCAGATCTCCTGCAAGGCTATCTATATGTAAAACAATTGGAACCGTCGATCGAATCGATCTCCGCTGCGTTTGGGGGGCTCAAACGATCTTCTAAGATATTAACGAGATGGTGATCGGCGTCTAGACCATGAAGGTGAATGCACTTTTGATTGGACTATATTTTGCCGACGATGGTTGGCCGATGAGTCTCACATTGAGATTTAGCGACTATTCTCGGTGGACTAGGTCTTCAGTAGCTAACGTCCCCGCATTATCTCGCTGATATCGTCCGGTTTTCCTATAGCGAAGTGCTTGCTATAGTGTCTGCGCGCTCTTTTACGCACTCACTTGAAGAAGGGGCCAGAATGAAACGAGTTGCGAAGCTGTCATGTTTCGTAATCTTATCCAGCACCATTTTCGCGGGCGTCGTTCCGTCCGCGGAGGCGCAGGGCCGCACGCCGGACGCCGCCGCCATCGCTCGCCGCAACGCCACTGAGAAAGAACTTGAGGCCGTCGCCATCATCGAGCGCAAGGTCATGGTTCCGATGCGCGACGGCAAGCGCATGCAGGCCGATATCTATCGTCCCAAGGACCAGTCGAAGAAATATCCCATCATCTTTGTTCGCACTCCGTACAACTTCAATTACTGGGATGTGGAACTCGGCGCACCGCGCGATATGACAACTCAGTTGGAAGCGGTCAAGCACGGTTATGCCTACATCGAAATGAACGAGCGTGGGCGCTATTTCTCGGAAGGCGACTACGACATTCTCGGTCCGCCGCTCACTGACTCCGACGACGAACTCGATTGGATGGGCGGGCTGCCGTGGTCTGCGGACAAGGTGGGGCTGATCGGTTGCTCCTCCACGGCGGAGTGGCAGTTGGCCGTGGCCTCGCGCGGCAACAAG
>JBEKED010000055.1:0-14442 GCA_050014035.1 Terriglobales bacterium | reverse complement strand
CCAGTTTCACGCCTGAGGCGCGGCTGTCTTGGTGGCCAGCGTCCAGGGCTTGCCGTCAAAATGCGAGGGCAGCGCAAGCCCAAACAGTTTCAGGATTGTCGGCGCCACATCCACAATCGCAGGCTTTTCTTCGATGAACTTGTGGCTCGAAAACAGAACTCCGGGGACGAGCCGTGGGTCGATGCAGTGGTCGCCGCTCCAGGCCTTGATGTTGTCCTCGAAAATCTGCGAGGTGACTTTGCCCAGCACCGAATCCCATGAGGCGCGATAGCCCGCGCCATAGCCAACAATAAGGTCGGGCGAATTCTCCGTATACGGCCCACGATAAACATTGTCGGCAATGAACACGCCGGTGATTCCGACCGCGCCGGATGCGGGATCGACCAACCCGCTCAGCTTCTTTTGCAGCTCGGCTTTCAAGGCGTCGGCTTCCGAGGGATCGACAATTCCCTGCTTCTCGCGCCCTTTGATGTTCAGATAAAGTCCGTTGAGGCCCATGGTGTAAGCACGAGTACGCGACCAATCCACATCCTCGAACCAGTCTCCACTCTCGGTTTTGCCGTCTTTCAGCGTGAGGTATCCGTTCTGATGCAACCACGCGTTCAGGTTCATACAGCGCGCGAACGATTTGAATCCATGATCGGAAATCACCATCAGCAGCGTGTCGTCATCGATTTTTTCCATCACGCGCCCGATCAGGCGATCCATGCGCTGGTACAGGTCCTGAATCACTTTCGGATGCTGGCTGTGCGGCACATCGCGCGCCGCAGGATGGTCTTCGTCCAGATAACGCCAGAACATGTGTTGGATGCGGTCGGTCGTATCGAAAACGCAGGTGCACAGGCCCTGCTTGGTTTTATCCAGCGCATCGAAGAGCATGCGTTCGCGATCCTCGTGATTGCCGTAGGCCTGCGCGAGGAAGGCATCGTCGTCGAGCACGTGCTCGTTCAGCGCCCACGTGTCTTCTGCGAGGCCGAGGGTTGCATACGGCCCGAAAAGCTTGGCCAGATAAATGGAATAAGTCACCGGGTGCGAGATCGGCAGATCGGGATGCCCCGGATCGATGTTCACGGGCGTGACGTAGACTTCAACTTCCGGCGAAAGCTCTTTGAGATAGAAGCGGCAGATGCCGTGCGCCGTGAAGCCCAAGCCAGCCTTGAATTCGGCGGGAATCCACTCAGAGTATTCTCCAACGTTCAACGTGAACTTCTCCGAGCCAACCACGATGCGCGCGGATTCTGATCCCGGCTCCGTCCGAATCTCGAAATCAACGCGCAGCTCGGTGCCGGCTTTCTCCGCCAACGGACTATCAGGCCCGGGAATGTAAGAATGACAGACTCCGTTCTTGCGCTCAATGGGGACTCGCACTCCGCCTTCGCGAAACTTATCGCTCGACTTGCGCGTAGTGCACAGGCAAAACGTGCCTTGGCTGCCCTTCAGGTCGGGAACGCACATCCCGGATAGCAGCACGCCCTGAAACTTCTCAGGCGGAAAGGTTACGGGAACGCGAATCACAGAGCTGAAAATCCCCGCATTGCCCAGCCAGTGCCAGAACGGCGTCCCCTTGCGCATGCCCTTGATTTCCGTTTTGCCGAATGGGATGGAATACTTGCCAATCTTGATGTGGCGCTTCGGGCCCTTGATTTCAGCCGACGAGAGATAGGGCAGATAGTTGCTGGTATCGCGCGCCAGAAAATCGTAGATGTTGTGTTTGCCCGGATTCACTCCGGTCATGAATGTCGACCATGCCACCGGAGAAATTGGCGGGAAGGTTGTGCGGAGCTTGCTGAAGGTTCCCTTGTCGCGTAACTTCGCGAGATTCGGCAGGCGTCCTTCTTTCATGAAGCGATCGGCGAGATCGGGATCCATGCCGTCGAATCCCAAAATCACCGCGCGCTCAAACGTCGCCTTCCCATAGGCGTTTCGCCTGCGAATGAAACGAAATAGCTGCCGAAATGGCCAAGTCATCAGCGCGTAGAACGAATAGAGAAACGCAACAAAGATCGCCCAGAACGACGAGAGCACTGCAAACCCTGCCCCCGGCCCGGCGTAGGCATGAGCAAGGGCCGGCAGGAAAATGATGGCGATCAGCAAGACTCGTGTGACGCGGGCACTCCTGCCCGCGAAATGCATGCGCTCAAGACGGAACGAGCAATCACGCCCTGACCGAGTATCCGACCCACGCAGGCGGGCGAGGGCGCCCGCCCCACACAATCTCTTCATACTTGAATCCCCAGCAATTCCTTGAAAACAAATCCTGCAATCATCGACAGGATGAAAAACAGCCAAATCCAGTTCATGCCATAGCCTGCGATCTCGATATTGCGATCCGGGTAGTTGATCGAAATCGAATCGATCGGACTATTCTCCGGCAGCGCGGGCTCGGCGGAGGAGAACATCCGCTGCCAAAAGTGTCCACGCAAGCGGACCGTCGAAATTCGCGGGAGGTCGGTCCCCACACAAACAGTCTTGGTTACGGTAGCAGCTACGCCCGCAGTCTGACCGGCAGCGACCTTTACTTCGTATTTTCCCTCTTTTGAGCCGACCAGTCGCCATACAATTTCATTGTCCGCAGCAACGTGTACGGGAGGCGCGGTCGTGGCGATCTCAGGCGGAAGGTCGAGCGTCGCGTCATTCGTTGAAGCGCTTTCGGTTGTCGATGCAGCAAGGTGAACAGTTAATAGAAACGGCGCATTCGGGGGAATCGGCGTTGCTCCCAGGTAACGATCGACCTGCACCATCAGCAAAGTAATCGGAATGATGACATACAGCAGCGGCTTGAATGCGAGTTTCAGGTAACGTCCGGTGCCGCGCAGGATCTTGCCGTAAGAGCCCATCACCACAGGAATCTGATCCCGGTACAAGCGCACCGCCAGCAAATGAGCCTTCAGTTGGTCTTTCGCTTTGCCAATTGCTTTCTGATCGGAGGTGTAGCCGAATAGGACTACCATCAGCAATCCAACAATCAGTGACAAGAAGATCACAATCGCCAGTGGACTGGTCAACAGCGAAGACTGCAACGCCGCGATTGCCCAGAGATGCCCTGCGCAAGCCATCGGTTTTGAGAAAACGGTCAAGCTACTCGATGTACCCCAAGCCACGCAGCCGTTTCTGAATCTCTTCTTTCGAGGTGCTGCTTTCGTCCGGCAGGATTTTCTTGGTTTCCTTTTCCAGCATGTGGATTACGAATTCGTCGATGGATTCGTAGCCCGCGGCGTCGGAACACTGCTTGACCTTCTCCAGCAGTTCGCCTTCGATCTTTACTTTGTGTGAACTAAACATGAATTCTCCTATCTCTATGACACCTTGTCATCCTGAGCGAAGCGAAGGACCTGCTTTTCTCCGCTGCTGAAAGAAGCAGGTCCTTCGCTTCGCTCAGGGTGACAATTCTTTAAACAACGCCAGCAACTGTGTCTCGCTCTATGCGTCGCTCCATGCGTACCTTCGGGTCTAGCGCGACTGAAACACCGACTGGCCCAGCATTTCTTTCGTTTTCGCGATTCCGAATTCTGAAAGAATCGTGGGCGCAATGTCGGTCAGCGCCGGCGCCGGCGCCTCAATCTTGCGGTTGCTCAACAGCACTCCGGGCACTTTGGTGAAGTCCATGCAATGGTCGCCGCTCCACGCATTCGTGTTGTCCTCCAGCACGTCCGCCGGAAACGCGCCCAGAATCGTTTTCCATCCCGCCCGATAACCGCGATTGTAGCCGACGAGCGCATCCGGGCCGGTGCGCGCGTAGGGCCCCTGGTAGGCTTCGCTGGCCAGATCGATTCGCGTGATCACCTGCGAGCCATCTTTCGGATCGCGGACTTCCAAAAGCTTTTGCCGGATTTCCTGCAGCAGCGCATCGGCCTGAGCGCCTGCTTCGACGATGCCGTCGCGCTCGCGTCCGCGAATATTCAGGTAAAGTCCGTTCAGGCCCAACCCGTAGGCGCGCGTGCGGCTCCAATCGACGTCGGCGAAAGGTTCGCTCGCATCGCCGCTGGCCACTGCCTTGCGCGTGATGTAGCCGTTATTCAGCAACCATGTATTCAGATTGAACGAATGCCGGTAGGGAGCGAAGCCGTGGTCGGAAAGCACAAGCAGCGTCGTATTGCTATCGACCTTCGGCAGCACCTCGCCGAGCACCTGATCGATCTGCTCATAGAATTCCTCAAGAGCTGTCCCATACTGCGCCGCCCGCGCGGCGTCGTACGCGGGACTCTGCGGATCGGTCAAGCGCCACATCATGTGCGCATTCAGGTCGAGGCTGGAAAAATAAAAGAAGAACAAGCCCTCGTGAAATCTGGGGAACTCGGCATCGAACGCCCGGCGGTGTTCGGCTAGCACGGTGTGCGACTGTTCCAGAAATTCTTTATCGTCGAGTACGCCGTCGGTGAGCGCCTTGGTGTCTTCGGCAATGCCTTGCGTGTGGAATTCTCCGATTTGCTTCGCCAGGTCTTTGGAATAACTCGTCGGTGTGGAAATAGGCAGAGCCGGATTCTCCGGATCAATATTGATGGGCGAAACGTACAGTTGAAAGCGCGGATGCGTCTGCTTGAGATAAAAGCGGCAGATCCCCTTCACATCGCCGATGAACGGCATGAGCTGAAATTCCACCGGAACCCATCCGCTCCACTCGCCCTCTTTCAGAACGAATTGCCGATCCTGCAGGGCGATGCGCGCAACCGATTCCAGCGGATCCACATCCACGGTGAATGGCTCAGTCGCGGGCGGCGCGTTCTTGCGGAACGTGTTGTCCGGCCCAATCAAGTTGGTCGCAACCCGATTGTTCTTCACTGCCACTTGCACCACTTCCCCACCCTCGACGGCTCCAACGGCCGCAGTCGGGTCGTCGGTGTAGAAAGTGAACGTCCCGTAAGTGCCGCGCAGATCGGGCGTGCCCATGCCGGAAAGAGTCTTCCCTTTTGCCGTGATCGGAGGGAAATTTGCCGGAATGCGGTAGACATAATTGGGCACGCTGTGTTCGTCCAGAATCTCCCAGAAGGCCTTGCCGTGGCGCAACTGTTCGGCCGAGCCGCTGCCCAGCGGAATCACCCAACTTCCAAGATGCAAGCTGTGCTTGGGGCCTTCCACCTTCGACGTGGAAAAATACAGCTGAAAAGTTTTCGGATCACGGTGGATAAAGTCGAAGATCCCGTGTCCGCCGGCGTTCATGCCCGTGATCAGGTTCGACCAGGCCACCGGACTTTGCGGCGGAATGCTGGTCGTCAGTCGTCGGAACGAGCCTTGCTCAGCTAGGCGGGCGAAGTTCGGCATCTTGCCCTCGGCCATGAACTTGGTGAGCAGGTCGGGGTCAAGGCCGTCGACACCCAGAATGATCATTTTTCTGGCAGCGAAGGCTCCGCCGCGTGCGTGCTCGCAGGAGAGCAGCAAGCCCAAACCCGCAGCGCACAGGGCCAGCAGGCACACGAACCAAAGACGCTTTCTGACGGGCACGGTCACTTTACGTATTTTCAATCTTAATCTTTGTCTGCAAAGCTTGGTCTGCAAAGCTTGGGTCCGGCTTCCGGCTAGCTTTTCCAGCCAAAGACGGGTCGCGACCACGGCGTCACCACTGGAGGAGATCCCGAGGAGCAGGTACATAGATTGTACAAGGAGTTAACCAGACGTCAAGACGGCGGTTGGTTACCGAGGGCGACTGCATCATCCTGACCGCTTTTGATCAATGACTTTTGATCAGGCTTTTGATCATTGGCTGCCGAGCCTTTACACTGACTCAGATGATACGGAAAGCCTTTGCCGTCCTGAGACTGATCCTTTCTTGTCTATCTTTTTCTTGTTTGTCCTTCGCCGCGGCCGCATCGAAACCCAACGTGGTGCTGATCACCTTGGACTCCGCTCGCGCTGACCGCATGGGCTTTCTGGGCGCGAAGGGGGCGCTTACGCCAAACCTTGACCGCCTTGCGGGAGAAAGCATCGTGTTCGAGCATGCTTACGCCCAAGCGCCCGCGAGCGTGGTTTCCGACGCGAGCATGCTCTCCGGAGCTTACCCGCAGAGCACTGGCATGAGCGAGATTGGGGGCACGCTAACGGCGGCGTTGCCTTACCTTCCGGAACTGCTGAAAACGCAGGGCTATCGGACGGCTGCTTTCGTCGGCTCGATTGATCTGGACCCTTGGAACGGGCTGGCACAGGGGATGGATCGCGGTTTCCAGACTTACGACGCTGGCTTTCGGCCAGCGATTCCGGGAGAAGCTCGGGCTGCGGCCACCGAGCGCCGCGGAGCGGACGTGGTCGCTCGCGCTGTTGCCTGGCTGGACCACGACGGACAGGGACAAGGACAAAGCCCGTTTTTCCTGTGGGTTCAGGTCAGCGATGCGCGCGTAGCGGGCGCTGCCTACAATTCGGCCATCGCTGCGGCCGACGCGGCGATCGGAAAGCTGATCAGCGCCCTGCAACAGCGCAAACTCTACGCTGATACTGCGGTGATCGTCGTCGGCAGCAATGGGGAAAGCCTTGGCGCCCACGGCGAAGACGGAAGCGGTATCTTTCTCTACGACGAGACGGTGCATGTTCCGCTGCTGATGAAGGTGCCACAGAGTCAGGCTGCGTCGAAGCCAGGGACTACGCGGCCAGGGACTACACGGCCAACGACTACGCGCGTTGCGGCGAAGGTGCGGCTGGTGGATGTCGCGCCTACGGTGCTTGAAATCGCAGCGATTCCGGTCCCTTCGCAGATGCTTGGACAGTCGCTCTTGCGAGTTGCCAAGGCCGGAAGTAGTGGCAGCGATCAGCCTGTGTATTCCCGCAGCGATCTGCCGCAACGCGGGTTTGGCTGGAGCCCTCTGGAATCGTGGCGAGCGGGCAAGTATCTCTACATTCGCGCTCCCAAGCCTGAACTCTACGACCTAACTGCCGATCCGAACGCTGCTCACAACCTGGCGCAGAGTTCGAAGGCCACGCTCGATACGATCGCCGCGCAGCTGGATAGCTTCGACCGGCGCTTCAGTGGCGAAGCGGGCAAGTCGTGCGCGGAGCTAAGCTCGTCGGAGATGCAGAAGCTGGCATCGCTTGGATACGCGGGACTGCAAAAGTCGACCTGCGCTGCGGCTGCGGTTGCGGGAATCGACCCTAAAGACAAGATTGCGACGGCGAACAAAGTGATTGCAGCAGCGCGCGAGCAGTCGAAGCCCGATCGCGTCATTGCCGCGCTTATGCCTGTTGTTTCCGGCGATCCTAGCCTTTACCTGGCGCAATACGCGCTGGGAGCCTCGCTGGCTGGCAAGGGGCAATACTCGGAAGCGGCCAAGCATCTCCGGACAGCGATTGCGCTTCAGCCCGATTCGGCTTGGGCGCATTACATGATCGGCGCGACTTTGGTGAAAACAGGAGACTTCAAGACTGCTATTGTGCACCTTGAAATCGCCACTGGACGCTTGCCTGGCTTTGCGCCCGCGCATCTGTCGCTCGCCGAGGCTTACGAACATGTGGGACGAAGCGAGGACGCGAAACGGGAACGGAGCAGGGCGAAATAGGAGCTAGCTACTTAAGAGTTAACGACCGTAAGGGCTAGCTACGAAGGTCACGAAGGCTCACGAAGAAAAACCTAATGGTAAGCGGTTGCGCTTTCGGTGCACCCGTTCGCTTACCGCCTCTGAAGTCGATCTTTTGGAATCAGCGAGTTAGCGGGGAACTCCTTCCAGCTCTTTGAAACATAAGGACTTAATGGAATTAGCTGTAACGTGCTTATAAATCAATGAGTTATGATTTGATATGTTTACCAATCAGTAAACTTAGATCGGCTATTCTGGGAAATTCTCTCAAGATATTGATAAACAATGACTTACTTGACATCTTCGGTCTCCGAACATTTCTTCCTAGCAACCTGTCTCGCAAGAGTGCGCGTGAGAAATCGCGAACTATTTGTGGGCTCCTATTCCCGATCGAACCCCGATCGAGCAAATGTCGGGCACAAAAAAATGCGGTCCCGGGTTTCCGGGACCGCAGGTGGAAGACTCGTTAAATTAGAAGACTAGCTTGGCCTGGAACTGACCTTCGCGGCCAGCCGGCAGACCGTTGAAGAACGAGCCGTAGGGGCCGGTCGGCGGCGCTGCTTGGCCATTGATATTCCCACAGGTCGCCGATGCCGTGCAACCCGGGGTCCAGCCGGTGTGCGGGTTTTGGAAATTCGGGTGGTTCAACACGTTGTAGATGTTCGCACCCACCGTAAACGTCATCCGCTCCCGGATTTTGAAGTTCTTATTCACCGAGAAATCGGTGTCAAAGAATCCTGGTCCACGGTACTGATTGCGCATTTGCGTCGGGAACTTTCCTAGCAGCGTACAAGGCGTTCCCGGCGCCGCCCCAGCCGGGCAGTTTTCGCCCGCACTGAGATAGTCGTTCGAGTTGAAGCACAGGCTCAAGCCGTTCTTACAGTTTTGCTGTCCCGGTCCGATTACTTGTGTTGCCGGGGCCGTGCCCCCGTTGTTAGTAACCACGGAACCGTCGGTCACGGTGAAGGGCAGACCGCTTCGGACAATGAAGTTCTCCGACGCCAGCCAGCCGCCCAGAATGGCGTTCAGGATCGGGTTCCCGAAGTGGTAGGGCTCGGTCCAGACATAGTTGGCGTTAAAACTATGCCGGATATCGTAGTCGGCATTGCCGTAGTTGTTGCAGGAAAAGCAGGAAGGGTTGATTTGCGTCAGGATATCCGTGTTTGCACCATAGTTCAGCAGCCCTCCGTTCGAGATTTCGTCGAGAGTGTGCGACCAGGTGTAGTTGGCATTGACGACGAATCCATACGTCATACGGCGGCTATAGGTTGCGGTCAGGCCGTTGTAGTTAGATACGGCGCCGGACTGCCATTGCGTAACGGCACCGAAGCGGCCAGAGGGTGAGGTTCCTGGGACGCCGGTAATTTCCGGGACAAATGATGTTAGGCAACCAAAAACGGGGTCAGGGACCGAGTTGCACTCTGTGCTGGAAGCATTCCCCCAGGCGTTCGGATAGGCTTCGAAGATGCCATGGTTCCCCACGTAGGCGATGGTGAGCCGACTGCGGCTGTCGAGTTCCTGCTGGATCTGGAAGTTCCATTCCTGATACTGCGGGGTTCGAAGCTTGCTGGTGAACCCGGTGACATTGAACGGTGCACCTCCCACGCACGGGCCGGTAAGTTGCGCCAGGGTCAAGCCGTTGGCGAGAGAAGGAACTCCGCCGGGGCAGCTCGAGGACGCGGGAACTCCGTTTCGAATGGCATTCGCGGTGTTGGCAGTAACGGCCGCTGCGCCTGCGGGATCGCCCCACACTATGGGTGTGGAACCTCCGAAAAGTGGACCGTACTGGTTCACGCCAATGAGGTAGGGAACGTTGACGAAACTGTCGGTGATAAACGCCGGGAAAGCGTCATAGAAGATGCCCACGCCGCCGCTGATCACGGTTTTGTTGTTTGACAGAGGCGACCAGGTGAAACCGATGCGCGGAGCGAGGTTTGCGGCGTCTGTGGAATTGAAAGCGGACTTTCGCCCGGTGAGAAGCGCCTGGTTATAGGGAGTGGAATCGGTCTGTGTCGCCAACAGTGAGGACCAGGGAGCGCTGAGGTTAGTAAAGCAGTTGGTATCGCAGGTCGGGTTGAAGTTGTGCTCCAGGCGCAGGCCGACGGTCAGCTTCAATCTAGAAGTTACCGCCCATTCGTCCTGGCCGTAGATTCCGATACCACCGGTATTCTCGGGCAAATTCGCATGCAGAGGGGCGGCCTGGCTGTAGTAATCTGCGGTGCCGTTATAGAATTCATCCAAGTCCGAGTCTACCAGCGGGGTTACGTACTCGGAAGCGTCGTAGTTGGTGATGTCGTAGCGCCGGAAGGCGACGCCGAACTTGAGGTTGTGGCGCCCGAAAACCTTGGCGAAGTCGTCAACAATCATGGTCTGCGTGACGTTGCGGCCCTGGGGAAATACGAAGTTGAGACCGTTGAGACCGGTGATGCCGGGCAGACCAAACAGGTTGAAATTGGCTACGTTGGCATCAACGTACATGGAGTACGGGAAGGGTGAGTTACCGCCGTTAACCGGGTTTCCATTCGTGTTCTCATCGAAAATTGCCCTGTACCAGAGAAGCGAGGCGGAAAACTGATTGGTCGCGGTGCCACTAAAGACGTGGTTCCAGGTTATGTTGCCGTTGTATGCCGGCTGGAAGCTGGCAGCGGAGAAGGCAGAGGGATCCAGCGGGTCGGCGTTGGTGGCCTGGATGCCGCGGTCAATGGTAAAGCGGAAGAAGGCGCGGTCCTTGTTTCCGAGGTTCTGGTCAACGCGGCCGATGAGCAACCATTCGTGCGCGGGCACAGCCGGACTGGTAAAGTACGACTGGAAACAGCCGTTGGTGACATTTGAACTCCCGTCGACGAGGTTGCCAAAGAAGGGGTCGTAACAACTGCCCGGCGCCGATGCGGTACCTGCGGGAATCGGAGTGCCTCGGGAAAAGCCGGGAGCTGCTTCCCAAACCGCGGCGGCGTTCTGATACGTAACGGCCGTCGGTGAACTGGCTCCGAAGAGGGTATTTACATTGTTGACCATGTCAGTCAGGAACCCTGCGGTCGGCGTAAAGGCCTGTACGGTCGAGGGCACAACGTAGCGAATGCCTTCGGTGTCGAGGAAGAAGAAGGTCTTGTCCTTCTTGATGGGGCCGCCGAAAGAAGCCGCCCACTGGTTGTTGTTGGCGAAAGGACGAGGAACAATTGGCTGGCTTTCTGTGTTGAACCAGTCATTGGCATCGAGGGTGCGGCCAGTCCACTGGTACTGCAGGTTGCCATGGAAATTATTGGTGCCACCTTTGCTTACGAAGCTGACTTGAGCTCCAGCCTGTTGCCCATACTGGCCGCCGTAGGCGTTGGTGACTACCGTGGCTTCCTCAATGCTGTTCTTGCCGAGCATCAGGTTGGTGGGACCCGAGTTGTTCAGGTTCAAGAACGGGTCCATATCGTTCATGCCGTCGATGGTGAACATGTTCGACGTCGCAGGCAGGCCGTTCGCGTTAAAGTTGCCGTAACCGCCGCCGTTGTTCTGAATCACGCCCGGCGCCGTATAGGCGATGGCAGTCAAGTCGTTTCCGCCATTGGGCAGGTTCTCGACCAGGTTCTTGTCGAAGTTGGTGGTCATGTCGGCAGCTTCGGTCTGCAGCACTTCGGCGGCGGCGTTGACTTCAACCACGGTTCCGGAGGCGGTGCCGACTTCGAGCTTCGCATTCACGACGGTCACTTGGCCTACGTTCACTTCGGCCTTCGACGAGAATGTTTTGAATCCGGCGGCAGAGACTTCAATCGAGTAGGGGCCGGTGTCGGCCAGAGGGTACGTATAAACGCCCTGCGCGTTGGTTTTGAATTCGTGCGAATAGCCTTTTTCCAGGTTGGTGATCTTGACGGCGACGCCGGCGACGACTGCGCCAGTTTGGTCCGTAATCGTGCCGCTGAGGGCGCCTTGCGTCGTGCTCTGAGCTACCAGCATGCTGGGCAGCAAGAGGGCTACAACCGCCATCAGAGCCAGAATTTTGATCGATGTCGTAAATCGCATTGTCTTCTCTCCGTTTTGAAATTCTCTGGCTAACCGGGAAACCACGACTTCCTGAACGGTTAGCGCCAACCACTTACCCAAGAACCGGAACTGCCGGACTTTCACAGACAAACTGATGTGGGACACAACTGCTACTGATTCGGTTACCGAGGTGCAATCAGCATTCCAAAACGGAACATAACAAATACCATATATATCAATGACATAGGTTTTGTATTCGGGAGACTATACACTTTTATGGAGGTTAGGCGTTGGTTGATCTATGGGATTATGTAGAAGTCGGGACAGAGCAACATGATCGCGGGATGAGGTGACAATGCGGGTGGATGGTAGTGACACGGTCAGTGGAGACGATCGGGCTGCTGCATGACTTTGAGTGACGAGAGCGTGGGCGCGGGGCTTGAGCTCTTCAATCGGGGCCATTTTTTCGACGCCCATGAGGTTCTGGAGGACGTGTGGCGCGCGCTGCCTCGCGACTCGGCTTCGCGTCGGCGGTTCCGGCTGCACTTGCAAGGGTTGATTCAGTTGGCGGTCGCTTTTCATCATTACTCTACTGGCAACCTTGTCGGCGCGCGTTCGGTTCTGGCCCGCGCTTTGCGGAATCTTGGTGGGGGCGAGCGCTCGTTTCCCGATCTCGATTTCGACAAACTGCGCGCGGAACTGGTGGATTGGCAAAGGCATTTTGACGGCACCCGCTTGCGGCCTCGGGCGCCGCACATCTCTTTCAAGGTCAGAGGGTAGTGGCTCATTTTGCCAAAACGTCCACCACAAAGGGCACGAAGGTCCACGGAGGAAAGCCGGAGAACAAAGAGCTTCGTGGCACTTTGTGTCCTTCGTGGTTCAGGTTTTGAGGGCGCGTTGTCAAATTGAGCCACTACCGGTCAGGGCATGACCTTGACAAAACCAAAAGCAACTACCGGGACCGTTCGACTTTCCCCTCGGCTTCGGTCGGGGCTTCGCCAAACGGTCAGGCTCCGAGAGGCACGGGGCAACCTGCTAGAATTTTGGTCTGGTGAAAATCCAAACGACAGCAACACGTGCCGACGCGGTGGAAGGGGTTCCACTGCTGGACTTGCGACGGCAGTATGAGGGCATTCGCGAAGAAGCGCTGGCGGCGATCGCTCGGGTGTGCGATTCGCAGGGGTTCATTCTTGGTCCGGAGGTGGAGGCACTGGAACGCGAGATCGCTGCGCTAACGGGAGCGGCCGGCGCGGTGGGTTGCGCCTCGGGAACGGAAGCGCTTTGGTTGGCGCTGGTCGCGGCGGGGGTCAAGCCGGGGGACTCGGTAATCACTACGGCATTCAGCTTTTTCGCGTCGGCTAGCGCGATTGTGCGAGCGGGCGGGACTCCGGTGTTTGTGGACGTCGATCCGGGCACGCTGAACCTGGATCCGGCGGGGGTTCGGCGGCAACTGCAGGATCGGCAAGGGCTCGGCGGTACTGAAAATTTTCGCGCGATTCTTCCGGTGCATCTTTACGGGCAGTGCGCGGACATGGACGCATTCGAGCGCATCGCGGAGGAATTTGGTGTCGCGATTGTGGAAGATGCGGCGCAGGCGATTGGCGCGGAGTGGGGCGGGCGCGGCGCGGGGTCGCTCGGGGTAACGGCGGCGTTCAGTTTTTATCCTACGAAGAACCTGAGCGCTTACGGCGACGCGGGGATCGTCACCACGAAAAGTCTGGAGATGGCGGAGCACATGCGGCAGCTTCGCAACCATGGCAGTCCTCGGCGGTATTACCACCATGAATTTGGCTGGAATGGACGCATGGACGCGATTCAGGCAGCGGTGCTGCGGGTGAAACTCGGACACCTGGCGGATTGGAATCGGCAGCGGCGGGAGCACGCCGCGACCTATGATCGGTTGTTTGGAGAATCGGGGCTGACTTCCGGCGGGAGTTCGAAACAGGGGTCAAACCAAATTGCGAATCAAACTTCGAACCAGCTTCGCGCGCCGGTGCGGTTGCTGGCGCGAAGTCCGAAAGCTACGCACGTGTTTCATCAGTATGTGATTCGGGCGGAACGGCGGGAGGACTTGCGCAAATTCCTGGGGGAACGAAAGATTGGGTCGGAGATTTACTATCCATTGCCGCTGCACTTGCAGCCGGTTTTTTCCTACCTTGGCCTACAGGCAGGAGACCTGCCGGTCGCCGAACAGGCCGCTCTGGAAGTGCTGGCCTTGCCGATGTTCCCGGAGTTGACGGAGGGCGAGATTGGGCGGGTGGTCGAGAGTATTGCTGACTTCTACAGTTGATTTAACGCGGAGGTCGCGGAGAACGGACGCGCAGAGGTCGCAGAGAAACAAATTTTTGTAAAGCTGCGCTTTCGTTGCCCCGGTTCCTCGGCGTTCTGGATTGTCGCTTCTAGCGTCTCCGCTTCGTTTTCCTGCTCGCAGCCTTCTTGCTTACTGATCGCTGCTGGGGTTGTTCTCCGGGGGCGAGCACGCGGCGCACGATGGGGGTGTTGAGCTTGTACTTGTGTTCGCTCACCGTGCCGCTGTCGTCCTTCACTCTGATGATGAAGACGGGCAACTTGCCTTCCTTATCGAAATTCTCTTGAGCCACGGTTACGGGCAGCACGCCTTCCATGCGCTCGCGATAGGCGGTTTCATAACGATGACGCTTCACGTTCCAGGTGAAGACGCGAATCTGGTTGAAGTCAAACGGCAGGCCATCTTTCGGCTCGGTGAGGACGGTCAAGTACTGCGCTACTTTTTTGTCTCCATCCTGCACCTGATTGAGCACGAAGAAGGCGACTATACGCTGGCCTTCCGCGTACTGGGCTACGTCTAGCGGAACGTCGAGATCGATCATGCGTCGGAGGACCCAGCCGACTCGGTCGTGGGAGTCGCGCACCAGCCACCAGTCTTCGATTACGGGAACGGGCTTCTCGGCCTGGTTTTTTTCTTCTTTATTCTTGTCTGGGTTTTTGTCTGGCTCGT
>JBEKED010000054.1:0-14637 GCA_050014035.1 Terriglobales bacterium | reverse complement strand
CCAAGCTCCGAGTACAGGCTGTGGCGCCGTGGTAAAGACGTCCGGATGCTTGTGGCTGTCGAGAGTCCCAGTGGCCGCAAAACTATAGAAGAACTAGTTCGGCTGGATCGGATTTCCGGCGGAAAGGAGAACTGATCATGCCCTCCCCAAACAGGCTAACTTCTATCTGCATCGTCATCGCGGTTGTACTATGTGCGCCCCAGTTCTCGCTCGGCCAATATTCGATCAATTCCATCGCGGGCGGCGGCCCGAATGATATCGCCGCACTCAGTGCCAGCATCGGATACGCCGAGAGCATCGCCTTCGACTCCGCGGGCAATGCCTACATTGCGAACTCCTACCTTTATGCGAACCAGATCATCGAGGTTTCCTCGGGCATCGTGACCGTAGTGGCCGGGAACGGCACTCCCGGATACTCCGGCGACGGTGGTCCGGCAACCAGCGCCGCTCTTTACCAGCCTGAGGGTGTCTTCGTCGACGGTTCCGGCAACATCTTCATTGCCGACACAGAAAATTCTGTCATTCGTGAAGTGGTCGCCAGCACCGGCAACATCCAAACCGTCGTCGGCGTTAACTACGATGCAAGCGGCGGCAGTGCTTGCCAATCCGGAGGCGACGGCGGTCCTGCACTCAGCGCGCACCTGTGCCTGCCTTATTCCGTATTTGTGGATGGTTCCGGCAACATCTTCATCGCCGATTTCGGCAATTCCACGATTCGAGAAGTAGCGGCCAGCACCGGCAACATTCAAACCATTGCTGGCACTCCCGGCACCCCTGGCTACATCGACGATGTACCTGCCACCGATGCAGAACTGGATCTTCCTGGAAGTGTTTTTGTCGATAGCGCGGGCAACATCATCGTCGCCGATACGTTCAACTCGGTAATTCGCGTGGTAAATCCCAGCGCTCAACCCGTGACCGTCGCGAACACTACCATCCCCGCTGGCTACATCGGAACCGTCGCCGGCTCGCAATACGATTCCTTCGAAGGCTCCAGTTGCCAATTAACCGGCGACGGCGGCCCTGCGCTCAGCGCATTTCTGTGCCTGCCCTTCGGAGTGTTCGTCGATGGCTCGGAAGACATCTTCGTTGCGGATTACGCGAATTTTGCCATTCGCAAGGTTGTTCCCGCCGGCACTATTTCAACTGTCGCCGGTACGCTCGGCGCCGATTGCGAGACCTACGCCACGACTGGCTGCGGCGATGGAGCCGCTGCCACCAGCGCCCAACTCAACTACCCAAGCGGCGTCACCCTTAATTCTGGCAACATCTTCATCGCAGATACCGAAGATTTCGTAGTCCGTGAAGTAACCGGCGGAAATATCCAGCGCTTTGCCGGAAACGCCTTCCAAGCGTACTCCGGCGACGGCGGCTTGCCCACCAAGGCAGAGCTGAACAACCCCGGCACCGTTTTCGTCGATCTCTCGGGTAACGTATTCATCGCCGATACATCTAATTCCGTAATCCGCGAAATAGTGGCGAGCACCGGCGACATCACCACCGTGGCCGGCAATGGCACCGCTGGCTACAGCGGCGACACCGGACCTGCAACCAGCGCAGAACTTAATTTCCCGCAGGGCGTTTTCGTCGATTCCGCGGGCGACATCTTCATCGCCGATTCTGCCAACAATGTGATTCGCGAAGTGGTGGCCTCATCCGGAAAAATCCAAACGGTCGTCGGCAATGGCACGGCAGGCTTTGTCGACGACGTTGCGCCCCTCCTGGCCGAACTCGACGACCCCTACGCGGTCGCCGTCGACATCTCCGGAAACATTTTCATCGCCGACAATGCCAACGACGTAATCCGCGTCGTCAATACCGGCACTTCGGCGCTCACCTTTGGTCCAATCTCAGTCCCGGCGAACACGATCCTGACCGTCGCCGGTACCCCCCAACAAGACTGCGGTGAGGACCAGACATCTTCATCCTGTGGCGACGGCAATGTTGCCAACACCGTGAACACTGTCTATCTCTCTTCTCCCGCCGGTGTGGCAGTCGACACCACAGACGATATCTTCATCGCAGATACCTTCGACAATGCCATCCGCGAAGTCTCAGTCTCGACCGGGATAATCGAAACTGTCGCTGGCACGATCGGCGCCATCGGCGGCTTCTCCGGCGACGGCGGCCCGGCCACAAGTGCTTTTCTGGATAGTCCCTACGGCGTGTTCATCGACGAATCGAACGATATTTTCATAGCCGATTCCGAAAACGCCGCGATTCGCGAAGTCGTAGCGACGACCGGTTTTATTCAAACCATAGCCGGAATTCCTGCCACCCAAGGCGGATTCCCCACGCCGGGCTTCTCCGGCGACGGTGGACCCGCAACCAGCGCGGAACTCGATTTCCCGTCGGGTGTCTTCGTCAGTTTGACCGGCAAAGTATTTATTGCCGATACAAATAACTCGCGCATACGCGAACTGGCTCCCGCTCCGCTCACCGTAACCGTCGCGCCCAGCGCGGCAACGGTGGTGACGGGCGCCCTCCAGCAATACACGGCGACCGTGACCGGTAATCCCAATACCAGTGTGAACTGGCTCGTCAACGGAATCGCGGGCGGCAACTCAACCGTGGGAACAATCTCGACCACAGGGTTGTTTACAGCTCCGACTGCAGTGCCTTCTCCAGCCACCGTCACCATCACCGCCGTTTCGCAGGTGGATAACACCACATCGGGAACGGCTCAGGCAACGATTGCCAATCCCAGCCAGACGAATACCATCACCGTGACTCCGACCCCCGTCGACGTTTATGCGACCGCCGTGCAACCCTTCAGCGCCGCTGACAATGGGACGGCGACCACTGCGGTGACGTGGTATGTCGAGGGATCGCAGGGCGGCGACGCGACTTTTGGAACCATCGACGCTTCAGGCAACTACACCGCTCCCGCCGCCGTCCCATCGCCGGCGACCGTCATCGTCGAGGCGGTTTTACAGGCAGACCCGACCGCCATCGGCACCGCGGCAGTAACAATCGTCTCCGCCCCATCCTCTTCGCAGCCCATGGCACAAACCGTTTCACCTGGAGGAACGGCAAACTATTCATTCTCGATTACAGGTAACCCGGGACCGACGCTCACCCTGGGTTGTTTGCAAAGCTCCTTGCCGTCGGGCGCAACATGCACTTTCTCCCCCGCAACAGTTACGCCCACAACCAGCGCGCAAACGATCAAACTTTCCGTGAGCGTGCCGTCCAGTTCTGCGTCTTTGCAGAAGGCTGGCCGGCCGTCACTCGCGCCGCAACTCTACGTCATCTTCGTTCCGCTGGCGGGAGTCCTGCTTCTGGGTGCAAGACCGCGCAACTGGCGCGTCCGATTCGCGGGCCTCGCGCTTGTGATCGTCTGTCTGCTTGCCATGCTCGCCTGTGGCGGAGGGGGTAATTCGTCGGGAACGAATCCGGTAGCTTACACGATTCAAATTCAGGGGAAGGCGAACGCACAAGTGGTGAAGATCACGACTGCCGGCTTGACTGTGGAGTAGGCTGCTCCGCAAGAGCGGACGCGCGTATTCCCTCAACTAGAGGACAGCCGAATCACTTACCCGCCATACTCTGCATCGCGCGCTGTTTTCCCGCCGCGATCTGCGACCGGAATTCCTCTCCGAGTGCATACGCTTCTCCGCGAAACGGACTTTCTCGCTCTGCATTCTGAAACGCCGCCAGCGCGAGATCCGCGCGTCCAAGATGAAGTTCCACATTTCCGAGCATCAGATACAACCAATGGGATCTGTTTGATCGATCGGCCGCGTTTCTCAGAACCTCTGCCTCCTTAGCATAGCGGCCGTCCTGGTCATAGATTCGAGCCAGCGCGGCTGGCGCATCATCAGTGGAGCCGAGTTCTACCGAAGTCACGAGCTCTCGCTCGGAGTCCTTCGCATACCCCATATTCCCCAGAGCGATCCCTTTTGCATAATGCAAGAATGCATTGTCCGCAAAGTTGCCTGCAAAGATGCGTTGCGCCTTTTCCAGGCGCTGCATCGCTTCGGCATTTCGATCCAGCACCACCAGAATAGTTCCGGCATTTAACAGATATCGAAATTGCTCGGCATCCGAGGCGGTAACCGGTGGGTCCGCAAACTCCACAGATTTGCAATCGAGTTGGAGGCGATGAATGAGATCGGTCGTTTCGGGGACGACCCGCAGAAAAACCGCTCCAAATGCATCGAGGAAAACGGGGCGCCATCGCTGCGCATCGCAATAGTTGCCTAAGCTTCGTAATGCGTTTCCGCCCTCGTAATCCATGGACAAGAGTATGGTATTAATCCCCCTTGCGTCGGCTTCACTGCTCCAAGCCTCTGAATCCAGTGATTCCTCCAGTAGGCTCGAGTTGCGCAACAGCAATGAGCCTCCAAAGGGTACGGAGCGCCCGTCAATATAGTCGGGGTATTCGGGCGAAAGTTTCCAAACTGCGAACCCTCCCGAATTGAAGTCATTGAACAGATTCCGCGGGAGTTGTTCCTTCAATACAAATGCCGCCGCCTGTTCAGGCGCCCACCAAGATTGTCCCGCTCCAAAGATTGAAAATGTGAAGGGAGTCCTGAGGTAGAAACGATTCGTGATGAGGTCAATGCTCCTGACACCGACAAAGCACGTGATGAATACAACCGACACGATTGCGGCAAAGGCCCTGCCCCTTGCAGACATTTCGAACCGCGTCGCAATTCCATTTTTATAAACGGAACTCAGAGTTTGCGACAAAACCGTTCCCCCGACCACAACCGCGATGCAAGCGAAACACGCCTCCATCCGTATGGCATGGAGCACCAGATAGATCGAACCCGCCAGAAGCAGAGCCGCCACGAAGTTTCGCTTGGCCAATGCACACAGTGTGGCTATGCCTGCAGCGAATACCAACCACAGGACGGCGCTCTCCGGGTCACGCCATGCTAGCGCTTTTGCAAGTGCGCCGGGTGTGAGCCGCAATCCCTGCCATTCCCAAATCCACATACTGTGGGTTTGAGCGATGCTGCCCTGCCGTGCTATCGCTGCATAGATGCGCCAACCCCATGGGTTGACGAGGGTTGCTGCTAGCGTGGCTATGAGCCAAGGCGCTACGTTTTTCAATCGAAGCAAGGCGCCGGGTCTGCGTGAAGGCACAATCGCATCCTCGAGTTCCAGCAAGATGTATGCGCCGCACATCGCCAGACCCGCAATGAATCCTAAGTGCAAGTTCACCCATAAGCACATGAGGATCGGAAGCAGCCACAACGGGCCTTCTCCCGATTGGTGATAGTGCCAGAGCAGGTTTACGTATGCCGCAAAGAGGACTGCCGTAAACATCTCAGCCCGCGGTGGAGTACAGGCGGCGATGAGTGGAACCGACAAGATCGCCAGGATCACACCGGTTACGGAAGAACGGCGCAGCAGCAGTGCGACCGTTCCCACACACGCTGCGGCCCCCAGCCATGACAATAGGCTGTAGCCGCCGATCACGTAGGACAGATAGAGAAGAATTTGCGACAGGACCGGATAAATCCACTCCGTGCCAGCGGCGGTATAAGAGAAAACATCTGTAGACGGTATGTGTCCGTGCTGGACGATCCAGCGTCCAGTTGCCAACTGCCATCCAAGATCGAAATCCCCTAGAGTGCGTAAGCCGGCAGCCAATGCGTATAGAAGTGCCAGAATAAAAAGTGCCAATCGTGCGCGCCGAAGATCGATGATTTGACGGGCATATTTCATATCTTAAGCGAGGCCGCCAAGTTCATCGGGCGCAAGGTCTCAGTTCTTTCGCGCGTGAAAGTAATATTATGCAAAGTAAACGAGAAGGCGCCAAAAGGCGTAAACACAGCCAATCGTCAGGGCAGCTAATCCCCAAAGGTCCTGCACGCCTCAATGCCTGGGGTTGACTCCACTACGCGGCATTGCGGACCCGACGGTGCCGTTCGCATTGTGTGTCACTTCATGACAGACCAACGCGCAAGTCTTGGTGCTGCCGTTGTAAGCAATGGGCATCCCGCCGTTCGGAGCAACTACATTTAAGTCGAAGTCGACGAGTCGGTCACCGCTGACGTTTCCATTTCTGCCTGCTATACCATGTGCGGTGTGACAAGTTGAGCAGGTAAAACCAGCATTGATGTGGATGGAGTGCTGAGACCAGCTTCCGTTTTGGACGATATTAGTCAGACTATGGCATTTGCCACACATCGCGTAAGGCCCATTCACCGTCAGATCCGGGTTCGGGAATAGGTTGGTAATCCGTTGGCCAGGGCCGGGGGCTTGGCTGAATTCGTAACGGCGCTCCAAGAGGTGGGTCCATTTTGAACCGTGCGGACCGTTCGGACCGACGCCGCCGAATTCGCGATTGTCGTCACTGTTGTGACAATCCGTGCAGAAAATCTGCGTGCCCATCTGTCGCCCCTGACTAGTCCCGTTCAATTGCGACATGTAAGGCAAAAGACTAGGTTGGGGGTAAGGCGAGTTGCTGGTGTGCGTAACTGGATGGCTTGAGGACGCCGTAGCGGCAAACTGTGAAATCACATTCCCTGGATCGGCCGGGTTCGACACGTAGCGTACCGGGAGATATCCAAAGGGCGATTTAGTAGGCTCACCCGTGGACGTTCCGTGGCAACGAAGGCAGTTCTCGTATTGGTTCACAGCCGGCACGACAGGAGTGATTCCGTCGCTGGCAGAAATCCCATTGATCCCGGTTTGTGACGGACGAATGAGCGGCGGAGGCGTGAACGTTGTAACTTGCTGCGCGGCATGCGGGTCGTGGCAGTCAGCGCAGGTGGCATGGCGATTGTTGTTCAGAAGAATTGCCTCGGCGGTATCGTGTGTGTTATTTCCGGACGGATATGGATGATAAGAGGCCTTGGAGAATTCTGCATAAACGTTGACCAGACTTGGAATGATATTGTTGTTGCCGTTGTGGCAGGTGATGCAGTTCTGGGTGTATGGGTCCAGATTCGCGACTGGTGGGGTCGCGCCGCGCAACAGCCGCGCCGGACCATTTGCATTATGCTCCACATGACAACTCGTGCACGCGTTTTGAGCCACGGTGCTGTAGACTCCAACATTTGCGGCCGGGAGAACTGCATTTGAAAAAGTGGCATGTGCACCGGTGGGCCAACCCACCAGCGGGTTCGGCTTGCCATTGACCACGCGCGGTGAGGTTCCGTGGCAGGCAAGGCACATCGCCCCGCCCGCACTGTTTCTCACCAGGAAGTTCAGGGAAACCGCGTCGCCATTTTGAACATGCGGATTGTGGCAGCTCTCACACTCAACATTCCCGTTGATCAGCGTCACCTTTTGGAGGGGATCCTGCGTTTGCCCCTTCGATATCAAACTAGACACCAGATCCGACTGGTCTTTCAGCTTATTGAAGCTGAACGGGTGCGAGTTCTGCAGAGCGGTCCCAAGAATATCGCTCGCATTCATCTTTCCCTGCATCTGGATCTTGCCGTACGGTATCGTCTGCCCTGGAGCAATCGTTCCATCATGGCAACTCAGGCACAGGCTGCTCGGCGCGCCGATCGGTGGCTGCTCCATCGTCTGGGTTGCGTCCGTGGTGCTGCGGTAAAGGCCGTACGTCTGCGTAGAAAACGTCTGCGCCCACAGCGGTCCCTTATTGTTACCAGAGTGCGGCGCATGGCAATACTGGCAAGGAGGCAGTGCGCCCCCCGACAGTGGTCCCGGGCTGCCCGGTCCCATATTATGCGCTCCCAACACATCTCCGGAAAACTGCGCGTGCAGGACCCCTGCCCCCAGCACTAAAACCGCGCATGGTATCCAGAACTTCATTCCTACTGGCCCCCACCCTGCTCTCGTTTCCCGTAGTACTGAAACTCTTGTACGCGGCTGTTGTAAGAATCCGCTATGAACACGCTGTCGTTGTGGTCGATAAACATCCCGGCCGGCAAGTTGAACGCTCCCAGCTCTTCTCCTCTTCTCCCAAAGTAATAAAGCAGGTTCCCCAGCGCATCGAACACTTGCACTCGACTCCATGCCGCATCCACCACATACAAATGTCCTTCGCTATCGAACCCGATCCCCTTCGGCCGGAAGAACGTCCCCATATCGTCTCCGTCTCCGACATTCCCCAACGCGTATTTGAAGTTCCCGCTCCGATCGAACACTTGCACCCGGAAATTCATCGCGTCCACCACCGCCAGATCCTGTCCGTGCAGCACGATCTCCGTCGGAAAATTGAACTCCCCGTGTTCCGTCCCAGTCTTCCCGATCGTCTGCATTACACTTCCATCCATATCCAAAACGTAAATCTTGTTCCGCAGCGTGTCGGTCACATAAATCCGCTGCGCCGCCGAATCCACCGCGATCCCCGTCGGCCGCTTGAAATAGCCTTCTCCACCCTTCAGATTGCCGATGATCCGCTTAAACTTTCCTCCCGCCTCGAAAACAAAAATCCTCCCCGTTTCCGAGTCCGTCACATAAAAATTATCTTGCGCATCCACCGCCACGCACTGCGGCGATTTCATCGAGTTCTCATCCTTATCGTTGCGCGCGATGAACTTATACTTATGCTCGGCAAAATCGAAAATGTGGACGCCCATCGCCCCCGGATCCGTCACAATCGCCCGCCCCCGCGAGTCGACCGCGATCCCATACGGCCTGATCGTCTGCCGCCGATCCGGCGCTCCCGCCACCACATCGAGTACCTTCCGAAAGAAACTCCGCTTCGGCGACACGTCCTGGTCGCTCTGAAACGTTCGCACAAACGCCAGCTTCCGCCCGCCCGCCAGCAGCAGCTCGGGCCCTTGCGCCGGCTCATTCTTATCGGTTTTGGGCTTCTTTGCCTGCGCGGGTGCGCCCAAGGCAGCCGCCACCACGATGCACAAACAGAGTCGGCCCCAGTTTTCCACCGTGCATCGCCCTAGAACGCCTTGAACCATCGTTGGATTCCAACGTAGAAATTCGAATAGCTGCCCGCCGGCGTCCCCGCCGTGCTGACAAACTGATTCAGGTTAGTATAGCCCGCTGTAAACACCATCTTGCGAAACTGGTAATTGGTAAACACCAGAAACACCTTCGAATTGGTGTTCGTAGTGAGCGCCGCTGCCGTGCTGTCGTTAATCGTTTTGGAGTAACTGGTGGCGAACTGCAGCCGCCGCACCGGGTTTGCCGTAAAGCTGAACGAATAGGATGACCCGCTGTCCAGCAGGAACGCGTTGCCCGTGAGCACTGGCGTCATCGTACCCGGCGGCACAACCAGTCCGCCCGCCGTCAGCAGCGCCGTACCCGACGTATGCGAGTACGTGGCTCCCGCGTTATACATCTTGTAGATCAGTTGGGTTCCGTAGGATTCGGAATGGGCGTCCGAGCCAGGCAACTCCCCCATACCGGTGTGGAAACCGTTAAACGTGGCCATCCACCGCAACCGGCGCGTAAGCCGGCGCTGCGCATTCGCCAGGTACGAATAATTCGAAGTCGTTTGCGTAGCCAGCACTGTCTCCGTATTTTGCGAATAAGCGAAGCTTCCGCTGACCAGGAACTTGCTCCATTGTTTGTTGAAATTCACTCCCGCTACCAGGCCCGCTCCCAGATTCCCCGCGTCCGTCGCCTGATCGTTCACCCCGGCGTAGATCACCACCGTACCCCACAGCGGCTTCAGAAACCGGTAATTCACGATCGCGCTGAAGTGGGTCGCTGAGACGCTTTCGCCCAACACCTCTTGCTGGATGTGGCCGATATTGAACCCAACCGACAAGCTCTTTGTGATCACAAAATTGTCGCTGTTGCTCATCGCAATCGAGTAGCTGTGCGTGCCCAGATTGATATCCGGAGCAACCCCGCCGATGCCGATGATTTGCTGTTCCACCGCTCCCGACAGACTGCTGTCGTAATTGAACTGGAACTGCGTGGTGAACCGGTCTGTAGGCGCAAATGCGACCGTGGCAGCAATTACCTGGTTGGCGCCGGAGACCGTCGACCCGTTATTGTCGCCGCTGAAATCCGACCACCCGTAGCTCGCTCCAAACGACCCCCGCCATAGCGATAGTTTATGGTTCGCATTGAAGGCGAATTCCTTGTCATTGTCGTTCCCCGTCACCGTCTCACCGTCAGTGATCGCGGAGGGTAATTCCTCATGCGTCCAGGTATCGGTAAAGCGCGCTCCCAGATACCACCCATGCAGCTGGTAGTTGCTGAACAGGTTGAGATTTTTCGACCCGCTATGATCTTCCTGATCGGTGCCAAAAATCGATGAGGAAGAAGCATTCTGCGTGTACTGCACGCTCAAAGGAACCGCGCCCGGAATCAGTTCCGCCCACCCGATCCCGAAGCTCCGCGAGTTGCCCGAGGTAGTGAATCCCGGTGTCGTCCCGAAGCCATAGTTCCCGCTGCTGTTGAAGGCTTGGCCAAACGAAACCGACCCGGGAAAGTGGCTGCCGCTGAACAGGTTCACTCCCGCGTTGACGCTGGTCGCGTCGGTTATGGACCCCTGCCCCGAATTTGCCTGCGACCGATTGTAGATGGGATCGACGAAGAAGTTCAGGAACTTGGGGTTATAGTAGTACCCTTGCGCGACGGCATCGCCATTCAACTGCAGGCCGTGACTGGAACCAATCTGGTTGCCGTAATCCCCGTTATAGCCGAACCCGAGGTCTCCGCTCATGGTCACGCTGGTGTTGCTGCCAATTTCGACCTGAGCCCATCCCTTGCTTTCGAGCAGGACGCTCGCCAGCATCATGGTAGCCAGCATCACCCCAGACGCCAGCCGCAAACCAAACCCGCGCGCATTGTATTTAAGACTCGTCAAAACTCCCCCGCGCGTTTACTAACCTTTAAAACTTGTCATCCTGAGCGAAGCGAAGGACCTTTAAAAACTTGTCATCCTGAGCGAAGCGAAGGACCTTTAAAAACTTGTCATCCTGAGCGAAGCGAAGGACCTATGCAAAAGCTCTTGGACTCGCTCTCTCGACGTGCCCTCACATTTCCTGAATCTGCGCGTTCTGTCGCAGCCGCTTGCCCAGCCCCGCTCGAAGCTGTTCGTATTTCTGTTTCTTCATATCGGACATCAGAACCGTTTTTACCGCGGCAAACGTTGCTTTCCCCGCCGGCTGATGCGCATTCACTCGAATAATCGTCCAGGCCGTGCCCAACTGAATCAGCCCGCTCACCTCGCCCGCCTTCATCTTCTGCGCCACTTTCACCACTTCCGGCGGCAGCTTCTCGCTCTTCACCAGCTTCCGGTCGCCCATATCCACCCGGTAGTCGTCTTCCGAAACCTTCTCCGCCAGCAACCCAAACTGCTCGTAATTTTTGGTTGCCTTGGCCTGTGCCAGAATGCCTTCGGCTTTCTTGCGCGAATCCTCCAACACCTGCGCGCTCGCCTTGTCCGGAGGAATAATCGAAATCGTCTGCAGCGCAAAACTCTCGCCCCGCTCAAACGCCTTCGGATTCTTTTCGTAGAAACTCCGCGCTTCCGCCAGCGTGACCGCGCTCTTGTTGTCCACTTCCTGTTTCAGCATGGCGTCGATCAGCAGCGAGCGCTTGATCTGCTGCCGCAGCTTCGCCTCCGACCCGCCCAGTTCCGTCGCCAGGTACTGGTTGAACTCCGCCTCGCTGGCAAACTGGCCTTTGAAGTTGTGTTCTTCGCGAGCGATGCGTGCCGGCGCAATCGTCATCTTCTGCCGCACCGCTTCCTGGTAAACCAGCTCCTCGAACACGATCATCTGCAGCGCGCCTTGCCGGATTTCTTTTTCTTCTTTCTTCGGGAAGCCGCCATGCAGCTTCGCGTACGGGAACAACGCCAGCATTTCGCGCAACAGGTCGCGATCCGTCAGCACCGCCCCATTCACCTTCACCACCGCCTTGCCGGTCACGATCAGGCTGGATGCGTCCGCGCCCGACTTTACCGCCTTGGACGCCTCCGGAAACGACGCGCTAGCCGTTGTTGCCGAAGCCGCTGCCGAAGCCGAAGTTGGAGCATGGGAAGCCACCATCTGCGCCTTGGCGCCAACAGTCACCACTGCCAATGCAGCTAAAACCACCAAACCAGCGATCTGAAATCGGTATTTCATCGAAAACTCCTAGTTAAACCACCAGAATCAACCCTTTCCCATGCACGGCGCGTGCCCTTCGGCAAGCCCAATTGGAATCCCGACAGCATCTGTTAAGTCATTTATGTGGAAAGGTTTACGTCCAGGTAAGAGGTGGGTGAAGAATAGATTCGGAGCCGGCACGCGCGCGGAATGGGCCTTCTCCCACAACGACTCAGGTGAAATAACCCAAGGTAACCCTTTGTCATCTTGAGCGGAACAAGGTCTTCGGCGAAGCCGAAGACCTTGTGGAGTCGAAAGATCCCTAATGACCGCCATACCTGATCGGAAAGCCCGTGTTAGCGAACAGCGAACAGCGATCAGCGAACGACGAAAAAGAAAACGGGGAGGGAAAAATCCCCTCCCCGCGACATCGATGAAGAAGTTTAGAACACCGTTGGCAGTGTGCCGCCATTGGCTTCGTTCGACTCGCCAAAGTGGCACTGGCGGCAGAACTGGGTCGTGGAAGCAGCCGATCCCAACGGGATGGTGACTGTGTCCGGGTTGTACGGAGCGTTGATGAAGAAGTACTTCGCGTACGTGCCGGTGGCGTTGCCCGCGATCGGGTTGCCAGCGCCTACTACCGAGTACACGTTCATCGAGTGCTGGTCGTGGCAGGTGGTGCAAACCACGTAGGGAACGTTCGAAGAATTGACCGGCGTTCCGTAGGAGTGCGCACCCTTCAACAGAACTGGAGCGCCGTAGGAGCTTACAAACTGTGCGTACTGTCCAGCATAGGTGATGCTTTGGATACCGTTGGCGTTGATGTTGTAGTTCAAGCCATTGGTCGCGTTGTTGTAGTAGGATCCCAGAACCGCGCTGATCGTCGCGCTCTCGCCGATCGGGTGATCGTTGTTGTAATCTCCATTGTCCGTGGAACTGCCTTCGTTAATCGAGCCGTCTGCGCCCAGCAAGGTCGGGATCTTCGCGTTGCCGTAAGAACTCGGCAGGGCCCCGATCTGCTCTTCAAAGGCCCAGTTCTGCATCATGGCGCCCTTCGCAACTGCGCCATCATGGCAAGACAGGCACATCACGACGCCACGCATATCGGCGTATTGCTGCGCGTTCATGTTCATCTCGTTGCCGTTCGCTGCGGTTGTCAAGAGATATCTGTTGCCGCTTCCAGTGTTGGAAATGTCGCTGAAATCAAACGTCTGGCCCCACAGTGGTCCCATGTCTTGGCCAAACAGGGCATTGTTACCTGTGTACTTGTCGATTGGTGCGCCTTGTGTGCCGCCGCCGTTGCCCCACGCGCCGCTGTGCGGTGCATGGCAGCCGGCGCAACCGCGACCGTAGTTTTGGTGAGCGCCGAGGACGTCGACCGTGGGGGCGACGCTGCCGGGTGCTCCGGACGTGGTGGGGTGCGCGCCCTGTGTTACCTGCGCGATCATCATGGCTGATGCCATTACCACCAGAAGAAGGACTAGAGCTAGCTTTCTCATAATCTGATTGCCTCCATCAAAATTAAACTTCTTAAAACTCCGTCCTCACTAATGCACGAGGGTCACCGCTTTTCCGCCCACCAGCAGGATTTAGCAACCGTCAGCCAACTAACTGAATATAAATATGTTGTGCCGATAATCCGGCCTGATGCAGAACGCAACACCCTCCAAAGACCGCTAAGGGTGGGCCTTCTCACCATCTCCATTGAGTGAAATAACCCAAGTAACAAGCAAGCCGGGTGAAAACAGGGGTGCGCCACTTCTCGCGCTTTTCGAGAAAGCCTGCCCTGAGCGAAGCCGAAGGGTGGCCTCGCCGCACAATCCGGGGACGACGCGGCGTCCAGGATCCCCAAAGCCGATGCGATTGGGGGAAAAATACTGCGCGGGGAAGACCAAAAGCAGCTAACTCATTGATTTAAAAATAGCTTAACCTAAAATCAAAGACTTAGCGGCAACACCAAGCTAAGCAAGATTATTTACTTTACAAAAGTAGCACAGGGGGTTCACATTGATCCGTGAGCCGCTTCGCAGGTTTATCGAACGGCTTCCACGGAGGAAAGCCGTGACGATTGCAATAGGGTTTCTCTGTTCTGATGGAATTGTTTTGTGTTCCGACCGTCAGATGACTTCGGATGGAGGGATGAAATTTTCAGCGAAGAAATTGTCGCACATGAGCGGACTGTTTCACGGTGTTCAAATGACGCTCGCGTCGGCATACGCTGGTGACCCGGAAGCCGCAAAGATTTTACGAACAGAGATAAGAGAACGCCTTGGCAAGGAGATAGCGTCATCCCGCTCTGTCAGAAAGTCCTTGGAGAAAATTTTCAATAATAAACATTCCAAATACCTTGAGATGCTCATCGCGATTAGATTTAGTTCGGGAGAGAAATGTCTTTTCCGTACGAAGGGACGCAAGGTTGTAGAAGCTCGAACCGAATACATCGGGAGTGGAGATAGTTCGGCGCTGCGTTACATAGCGGGCTTTTTGTTGCCGCACATGCTGTCCGTCAAGGAAGCTCAGGTCTTGGGTTCTTACATTGTCTCCGTTGCTAATCGTTTTGTGGACGGATGTAGCGGCGGTCCTGATGTGTTCACGATTTACGACAACGGAATCACCGGAGATTCCTATCGTGGGCCATACCCCAATGCGCGAGAACGATTTTTGACTTGCGAAGATGAAATTGGCCGTGGGCTAAGAG